>DASYLE010000218.1:0-15313 GCA_036009745.1 Luteibacter sp.
CCAGCCACCAGAAGCCGTACCAGGTGCGCGCGGTGACATCGCCGAGAAACGCCCAGAAGCCCGTGCGTGCCAGTGGGCCGGAGTAATCGACGGCGGTGGGCAGGTGGGAGTAGGCATTGAGATAGATTCGTGCCGGCGCACCGTCCAGCGTAAAGGCGACAACGTTCTGCGGTACCGATTGCAGCACCGTGTCCGCTTCGCGATGACTATCGCGTGCGTCGAGCGCGGTCAGCAGCACGCGTTCGGGACTCAGGGCCATGCGTTCGCCGGCGATGCGGATCTGCTCGGGTTTGCCGGCGGACTTCTTGCCGTCGTTCAGGCGCATGGCGATATCGGCGGTCGTCACCGTGCCGTGGGAGAACTGGAAGACCGGATAGATCTTTGCGTCGGTAACGTCACGATAGCGGTTGCCGGCGTAGTCGTGGATTTCGCTGACGGTATCGAACTCGGTGACGTAGGGGCCTTCGGGTCGCTCGGATTGCTCGATCTCGCTGCGATAGCCGGCGAATGTCCATTGCACGTTGCGCAGGGCACGCAAGGCCTTTTCGCCTCCTTGTGCTTCAAGCGCCTGATGAAGCAGGGCGCTTGCGTCTGCCTTGTCGCCTTCCGCGGCAATGGTGTTTGTCGATAGCGCGCACGCGAAGGCCATGCCCATCCATCTGCGAATCGTGGTCGTCGTCATTGGTCGCGCCACCCCTTTAAGCCCATGATCGTCGAGCATGGGGCGTGGGGAGCGATGCGGCGCCGGTTATGTGACCAAGGGGCGGCCGTAAGGATGAGCGGCCGTTTTCCGGTGACGAGCGGCGTGGGTCAGCCGGCAGGAATGACGGCGTGGGCGCGAACCGGGAAGGTTCCCATGCCGCGGATTTTCGGCGGCACGGCGGTGAAGCGGAAGCCTTCCACTGGCAGCGTATCCAGCCGCGTCATGTGCTCGACGATGGGAATGCCTGCGCCGAGCAGCACGCTGTGAACCGGGCGGGTGCCGCCCGAGGTGTCGTCGATATTCAGCGAATCGATGCCGACCAGGGCGGCGCCGTGGTCGCGCAGGTAGTTCGCCGCAGCCTCGGTGAGGAAGGGGTGGTTCTCGAAGTATTGATCCGTGCGCCAGTGCCGGTCCCAGCCGGTGTTGACCAGCACGGCCTGGCCGCGGACGTCGGTCACGGCGAAATGCTGCCAGTCGATCGCGCGCCGCTCGGCACCGGCAACGCGCACGACGATGCCCGGCAGGTTGACGACGTTGTCGAGTGGTAGGCCAGCCAGGTCGAAGCCATCGGCGTAGCGATGGAAGGGCGTATCGATATAGGTACCGGTATTGGCGACCATGTCGATGCGACCGATCTGGAATTCGGTACCCGGCGCGTACACCTCGTGCGAGCGTTCGCGGGAGAGGTGATCGCAGATCAAGGGCGCCGGCAAGCCCTTGTAGGTCACCATGCCATCCTCGATGACATGGCTCAGATCGATCATGCGCGCAACAGGCGTTTGATCTGCCGTTCCGGCTGTGCCGGACGCGCGCTTATGCCGTTCCTCGATGACCTGCTTGTTGAGGATACGAACCTCGCCAACCATCAGCAGGCGAAGGTCGTGGACGATATACGCCGCCAGCGCATCGTCGGCGATATCGTCGCCATCGATATCCAGCCGGAACCCCTGGCCCTGGATACCGCCGCCGTTCGAAAAGTCGATCTCGAAGTCGAAACACACACGTTTGTCGGTCATGTCTGCGGCCCGTTCTTGATGGTGCGCTGGCGCCAGTTCGGTTTTATACCCGATTCGATGTGTTGAATACACACTAGTCAGTGTGTATGATGCGCACCATGAAAGGCAAGGATCTCATCAAGGAGTTCACCAGGGTGGGTGGTTTCTCCATCGGGTCAATGGTTCGCATCATATTTATAAGCACCCGAGGAAAACCGGCCATATCGGCATCCCGCATCCGAAAAGCGATCTCGGAGTCGGCCTTATCGCCAAGTTGCGCGAGTTTGCAGCTATCCAGGAGTCATCATGAAATTTCCTATTGCCATTGAAGCCTGCAACGAGACCACCGCCTGGGGTGTCGTCGTTCCCGATCTCCCTGGCTGTTTTTCGGCTGGCGATACACTCGATGAGGCGTACGCCATGGCCAGGGAAGCGATCGAGTTGTGGATTAACACGGCCCTGGACGATAACCAGCCCATTCCCAAGGCCCGGCCCCTCGAGGAGCACATGGCCGATCCCGAGTACAAGGGCTGGGCCTGGGGGATTGTCGATATCGATCTGGCCGATTTCGCCGATGACATCGAACGGGTGAACATTACGCTTCCGAAGCGGGTCCTCAAGCAGATCGATCGCTACGCAAAGAATCACAACGAAGCACGTTCGAGCTTCCTCGCGCGTGCGGCACTTGAGGTTATCCACGCGCACAATTGATGTGCGCGTGTTGTCAGAATCGTATATCCGCCTCGCCCGCATCGCGCAATACTTCGGCGATCAGCGGGAAGTCGTACTGGCGCATGTTCGGGTTCGCGGCACGTAGTTCGGTCTGCATCTGGCCGATGGTGCGGGGGTCGCGGCTGTTGATGATGGCCTTGTTCAGGGCCTGGATCTTGCGCGGGTAGAGAGCCGCCCGTGGGTAGTCGCGGACTTCCTTGATCAGCTTGGCGAGGATGCCGGATGGCTTCGGCGGCGTGCCGCCCCAGGCGGTGCAGATCAGCGACACGGCTTCCCATACTTCCTGGTTGAGCGGGTGTCTTGCATCCTGAGCCGGCGCGCGGCCGGCGGCGGGGCTGCCGGGTGTCGCCGCAACGGCTGTTCGTCGAGTGGCGCGCAGCGGATTGAACAGCGGCGGGCGTTCGACGCCGAGGCGTTTACAGAACTCCTCCGCACAGTGGTGGCCGACGACGAAGGTCTCGACCGCCTTGCTGGCTTTGTCGGTGGCCTCGAACTGGTAGTAACGATCGGTGATGTCCCCGCAGCAGCCGTGGATGGCCTGGCCGCCGAGCAGGGTCAACTGCAGCACGGGCACGACGTCATATGCCTCGAGAATCCGCGTCTTGTTCGCGTCGCCATGGCAGGATCCGATCACGTGCGGCTCTCCCCTCGCAGGCGCCTATCTTAACCACGGATCCCTGGCCGGGTCAGTTACCGCGCAGGCGCTCGATGCCGAGCACTTCGATGATGGTCGCCGCGGCCTCCGAGGGTGTCACGCGTGCCGAGTCGACGATGCACTGGGAGGCGATCGGCGGATAGTCGAAGACGCCATCCTGTTTGAGCGACCGGTACAGCGGCAACGAGCTGAGCTTCTTGTATTCAGCCCGGGACGCGTCCTCGAGCCGCTGCTCGATGACATCGTCGGAGCAGCGCACTTCGACGAAGGCAACCTCTCCGCCCGCCGCCGCGACGGCGTCGCGGAGACGGGAAGGAAAGTCCACGCCCACCGTCCTCTCGGGAGCAAAGGTGAAAACGAGGGATTGGCCTGCGCCGATCGCCTCGGACATCACCTCCAGCCAGATCTTTTCCCGCAACCGCACGAACGACGGGTGCCCGAAGGGGAAGAGGGCCAGCAGCAGGTCCACGACCATGTGGTTGTGGAACAGATCCAGGCCGCTCATCGCGGCCAGATCCTTCGCAATGGTCAGCTTGCCCGAGGCAACCGGCCCATGGATGACAATGAGGCGGGGCTGGCTCATGGGCGAGGGTGGATCAGACGTCCTCGTCCTCGTAGTCTTCCAGGTCGTCTTCGTCATCGTCATGCGGGACGATGGCGATGCTGTAGACGTTGCAGATAGCTTCGGTCACGCCTGCCGACCATTCGGCGCCGACGTTGGCGAGGGTGAGTTCGATCTCCAGGGTCTCTTCTTCGCCGATATTCAGCAGGCGGGTAAAGAACGGTTCCGGCGCTTTCATGGTGACCAGCAAAGAGTCTTCATCGTCGCCGCTCTGCGGGATGACGCGAAGGCTTTCTTCTTCCTTGCCCAGTTGCACGCGCAAGGCGAGGAACAGGCGCTCGGTGCCGTTGACGTAGATCGGCTCGTCGGTTGCCGTGTCATAGGGAATGCCCGCGAACTCCGCGAACGTGCCGGGGGAGGTGCTTCCCGCGCGCAGGGTGATACGGGCAAGTGTCGCGATCGCTTTCAGTTTCATTCGATGAGTCTCATCAGGGGCAGGAAGGGTCGGTCGCCTGGCGACGGACCGGGGGTGCTGTTTATAGCGCAGCTTGGCCCGTTCCCGGTACCCCATGCCCAACGCCAGTGTCGGGCCAGTGTAGATCGGTGCCTGTTACAAACCAGTCGAGGCGGACGCGAAGCCCGGTCAGGTAGGCCGCTGGGGCCGCGAGCGGTGCAGGCCGGGGATGGCGGGAACGCCGTCCGGCATGGCCTTGTCGTGGGTGACGCGATAGGTCTTCTGGCAACGCGCGCGCAGGTCTTCGTACGGTACCAGGTGCGTTTGCAACCACTGCCGCATGGTCGGGCCGAACAGGGCTTCGACCTTGCGATCGGACTCCAGGACCAGGCCACTCACCGCGCCTTGCTTCCATGGCTCCTGTTCCAGGTTGGCGATGGTCTGGTTGCAGGCTTCTTCAAGCGATACATGCGCGGGGACATCGAGGAAGGCGCAAAGCCGCTTCCACTCGGTGTCCTGGTGGTGAATGAGATCCTCGAGAAAAATGAAGTGATGGCGCGCCTGGCCGACATGCGCGCCGTGCAGGCGCATCGCGTGATTCCAGCGCCGCGCCCAGTGCACGGTGCCGCCGCCGAAGGCGAGGTCGTTCTCGAAGCGCAGGTAGGCATCGACCAGCGAGGCCAGCACGTCCGCACCAGGGCGGATCACGTGCACGAAGCGCGCATCGGGCACCAGCGCCTCGATCTCCGGGATATAAAGCAGGTGATTGGGCGTCTTCTCGATCCACATCGATCGACCCGCCTCGGCGGCGAGGCCGTCGAGCATGTCGATGAAACCTTCCGCCATCGCATGACTGCGCAATGGCGGGCGCCGGGCCGCCGCGGCATCGACGGCGAGCTTGTGCTGCAGCGCAACGAATTTCTCTCGCATGGCCTTGCGTGCGAAGCCCAGCCGATGACGCAGGCGCTGGCGCTGCGGCCGGGCGAAATGGTCGCCCCAGCGGTAGGCGAGCTCGCCGTGCAGGTCTTCGAAGAAGGCCGTTTCCGGCAGCGTGTAGATCGCCGGATGCCGGGCCAGCAAGGCCTGGACAATGGTAGTGCCGGAGCGGGGGCATCCGACAACGAAGGTTCGTCGCATGGCAACGATCTCCCTGGTAGTCCGACCGCGAACAACATGGCCATTGGAAACCGCTAACGCGTCATCGGATGAAAGGTTGACGAAAGCTGCGCGCGGCGGGTGCCTCGTGGTGCGACGGTCTCGGCGGCGAGGGAGACAGCGGGTCAGGCCAATGCTTGCGCCAGGCCGACATCGCCCCGCCACCGCTTCATATCCTTGCCTGGCGGCGCACCGAAGAACCGACTGTATTCGCGGCTGAACTGCGATGGGCTGTCGTAGCCGACATCGAAGCCGACAGCCGCAACATCTTTCGCATCGGCGATCAGGCGTGTGCGCGCTTCGAGCAGGCGTATGCGCTTCTGGTACTGCACGGGACTCATCGCGGTGACGGCACGGAAGTGGCGGTGGAAGGTCGAGGTGCTCATGCCGGCGACGTCCGCGAGGGCGTCGATTCGCAAGGACGCGGCGTAGTGGGTGCGGATCCATGCGATGGCGCGGCTGATCTGCGACAGGCGACTGTCGGCGAGGCCGACTTGCCGCACGGCCGCCCCCTGTTCGCCGGCAAGCAGGCGCCAGAGGATTTCCCGTTCCAGCATGGGGCCGAGCACGGCGACGTCTTCCGGGCGGTCGAGCAGGCGCAGCAGGCGGACGACGGCGTCGAGAAGATCGTTGGAGGCTTCGCTGACCGACATGCCGCAGGTTTCCGCGGTCATGCCGGCGCCTGTCGACACATCCAGCAGCAGGGTCGCGATCGCCGCCGGATCCAGCCGGATGACGAAGGCGAGGTAGGGCGCCTCCGGGCTGGCCTCGACGATATGACCGACGATCGGAAGGTCGACCGATACGACGAGGTAACGGCCCGCACCGTAATCGAACACCTTATCGGCAAGCATGGTGCGCTTCACGCCCTGGGCAACCAGGGCGAAGGCCGGTTCGCAGACACCGTTGACTGGCGCGGTCGGGGCGGTCGCGGTCACCAGGCGTACGCCTGGCAACACGGTGGATCGATCGCCGGGCTTTGCATGGCGGGCGATCAGTGAGCGGATGGCGGCGAGCGGCTGCATGGTTTGTATTGTCGGGCAATGCCGGTGAGAGGATTGTGCAAGAACCTGGGGAGATCGGTCTACCGCTTCGAGTGATCGCAATGGTTCCATGGCCTCCTGTCACAGGAGTCGGAACAATGCAGAAGACATGGTTTATCACGGGCGCCAGCCGAGGGCTGGGTGCCGATATCGCGAAGGCCGCGCTACGCGCCGGCGACCGCGTCGTTGCCACCGGACGCCAACGTGAAGCGGTGGTGGCGAAGCTCGGCGCGGACAATGAGCAACTGCTGACGGTCGCCCTGGACGTGACCGACGAGGCACAGGTGAAAGCCGCCGTCGAGGCGGCCGTGTCTCGCTTTGGCGGCATCGATGTGCTGGTCAACAATGCCGGTTACGGCCACCTTGGCCTGTTCGAAGAACTGACGATGGCCGATGCCCGGGCGCAGTTCGATACCAACCTGTTCGGTGTGTTCAGTGTGACGTGGGCGGCCTTGCCGGTGATGCGTGCCGCGCGCAAGGGACGTATCTTCAATATTTCGTCGCTGGGCGGCCTCACGGGAGTGCCATTGGTTTCGTTGTACTGCGCGACCAAGTTCGCGCTTGAAGGATTTTCCGAGGCACTGGCGAAAGAGGTCGCCCCATTCGGTATCCACGTCACGATCGTTGAGCCCGGTCCGTTCCGTACCGAGTTCCTGACTCGTGAGTCGTTGCGCTTCGGCGATAACCTGATTGCCGACTACGACGATCGACGTGCTGCGCTGCGTGCGTCGTTCGAAGATCGCAACGGCACGCAGCCGGGTGATCCGGAAAAACTTGCCGAGGCGATGGTGCTGCTGGCGAACGAAGCCGCGCCGCCGATGCGCTATGTCGCCGGATCCATCGCGTTCAATGCCGCGAATGAAAAGCTTGCCGGGATGCTTGCTGAGTTTGAACAGTGGCGGGAGCTTTCGGTGAGTGCCGATGGGAACTACGGCGGCTGATACCAAGAGCCGGTAGTCATGCAAGCCCGGCTCCAAAGGACTCGCGAACAGGGTTCGCTCCCACAAGGTCGCCGCGACCCTTGTGGGAGCGAGTCCTTTCGCGACAGTACGCACGTTTACGGCTCGGAAACCCAATGCGCCCGCAGCTCGCTATTGAACGCCTCCGAGCGCTCTTCGGGAAAGAAGATTCGCGCCGATTCGAGTTCCACGCGTCGCCTTGTCCCGGGAATCGTCTTCTCCAACCAGTGCGACCACTTCACGTCGAAGAAGATATCGTCCGTGCCCCAGGCGATGAGCGTGGGTGCCTTGACTTGTCCGAGTTCCTTCTCGATCCGCACGGTATGCCGGTTGTCGAAGGCGATGACGAAGCGCGCGAAGTCTTTCGTGCGCTGGGCCGAGCGGGTCAGCGGGCGCAGGTAGGTTTCGATCGTGTCGTCTGTCACGGCGTCCGGTTGCTCGTACGCCATGCCGAGCGCTTCGGGTGAGCGGTAGATGGCCTTGTCCGCGAGCATGGCCTCGAGTGTCGCCGGCAGGCCGCCCGCGCCGACCATCGCGATAAACGGTTTGAACGCTTCCGGTGGCCAGTTGTCGTGCGTATCGCAATTGGTCAGCGTCAGGCTGCGAATGCGCTCCGGATACAGCGCTGCGAAGATCTGGCAGATGCCGCCGCCGCTGTCATTGCCGACCAGGTCGACCTGGTCGATCGTCAGCGCGTCGAGGAACTGGGCCAGCATATGTGCGTTGGCGGTCACGGAGACGTCCTGGTCGCCGGCGATCTCAGTTTCACCGTGTGCCAGCAGGTCCACTGCGATGCAGCGCCGGACGTCGCGCAAGCCGGCGAGCTGGTGCCGCCACAGATAGCCATTGAGCAGCACACCGTGCACGAACAATGCCACCGGGCCGCTGCCTTGTTCGACGTAGCTGATGGTCCCCGACGGCGTCTGCACCGTGCGCCGGTCGGCGAAGAAGGCCTTGCCACTCATGACGTGGCCTTCGCGCTGGCTTCCCGCAGCTTCTTGGCGCATTCCTCGCAACACACCTCGACCACGCGTGAGCCAATGGTGACCTTGATGGCGTTGCCGTCGAGCGGGTAGTCGCACGCGGCGCAGGTTTTCTCATTCATGACGATGTCTCCGTGGATGCCCGTCGATCGGGTAGGCACAGGAGACCATCCGGCGACCCAAGGCCGCTGTCGAAATCTTTAGCGATCTTCAGGGACGGCCAGTGGACTGGCGGAACGCGGCTGGTGACTGGCCATAGGCCTGGCGGAAAGCCGCGGCGAAATGGCTGTGGCTGGAGAAGCCGAGCTCGGCAGCCAGGGCGGACAGATCCTCGTAGTGCGCGACCAGGTCCAGGGCGCGTGCCAGCCGCAGTCGAAGGTGGTAGCGGTACAGGGGAATGCCTTCGACCTGCTGGAAGACCTGGGTCAGGTACACCGGCGAGCCACCGATCTCGGTGGCGATCTCGGCCAGTGTCCAGCGCCGGGACAGATCGCTGGCCAGCAGGACCTTGACCCGGTCGGCCAGGTGCCGCCGTGCGTGGGTGGCGCCGGGTTCGTGCGAGGTGCGCGGCCCCAGGCTGCGGCACACGAGGGTCAGCAACAGGCCCTCGGCCTCCAGCGGCTCGATGCTGCCGTTCTCCAGGGTATGCCGGAGCAGGGCGACCAGTGCCTGCGCGCGCGGATCGATACGCAGGTGCTGGCGCTGGAAGCGGACCTTCCCGCGCGGATTCAGCAAGGCGGCTGGCGCGATCTCATGCAGCAGCGCTTCGGACAAGCCGAGCGAGAGACTGGAATCGCCACCGTCCACGGGGTGGCTGATCTGGTAGCCCTCGTCGGCATTGAAGAACAGCACATGGTTGGCATCCGCCACCGCCTGGTCGCTGCCGACGTGGCGCATGTAAACGCCGCGATAGGGAAAGACCAGTTGCGTGGCCGCGGCGCACTCTTCGTCACCACGGTGCCGGCACGTACCCGCGCAGCGGACGCTTCGCACCGCGACGGTATCGGTCTGCAGAAGTTGGCTGACGTCGAATTCGGGCATGGCAGGGGTTTGGCTTGCTTCTCTTGATCGTCACCCCAGCGTAGGCTGGGGTCCAGTGGCGTCAGTGGTCGGTAGTCGCCACTGACCCGGGCCTGCGCTGGGGCGCCCGTACCTGGCCGGCCCGAGCTTAGCACCGGCCCGGCACATTGCCCCGGGCCCATCGTGCCGGTAGGCTCGCGCAGTGTTCATGTGGGCTTGGGGGAGTTGCCATGAAACCGTTCATCCTGCTGCGCGCCGCCGCGATCGTCGCTTTTCTCTACGCCCTGGGTCACACCATGGGCATGCCCTGGGTACCGGACAAAAGTCCTGAGACGCTGGCCATCGTGCAGGCGATGACGGCGCACCGGTTCGACGCCATGGGCGCGCAACGTTCGATGCAGGACTTCTATTTCGGCTTCGGGATCAGCATCAGCGTGCTCATGTTCGCCCAGGCGATCCTGCTCTGGCTGATCGCCGCACAGGCCCGGATCGATGCCACGCGCATGCGGCCTTTTATCGCCGTTTTCCTGCTGGCATTCATCGCCAACGCAATCATCGCCGCGATGTATTTTTTCGTGGTGCCTTGCGTGATGGCTTCGATCATTGCCATCTGCCTGCTGGCCGCATGGATGACCGCGAAACGCACGCACACTTAGCCGCGTTCGATCAGGATGTCCTTCGCGCCTTCCCAGAGTACGCGTCGGCCGATATCGGCAAGCTGGTCGAGCTTGTCGACGATGCGCAACAGCGGATTGCCGGCCAGCTGTCCGGCCTTGCTGGCGAAACACGACGGCCCGTAGGCGAGGAGCAGTTCGGTCTCGCTGACGCCGCCTGGATAAAGCAGCAGTTCGCCAGGCGCGGGATAGCTCGTGGCGTTCTCATGGCCGACGTTGAAGTCGAAGTCACCCAGCGGGATCCAGCAGGCCTCGCCGCTCCAGCGCGCATGGATCAGCTTTTGCCGGTAAGGCAACAGTGCTTCGAAGCGGGCGACGCTTTGCGGTGCCAGGTCGCGCCGAAAACTGGCGCTGAAGCGGATTCCCGCGATGGTGACGATAACGTTGTCCGACATAGACCTCTCTCACTCTCCTAAAAGTCACCGTGGCAGATCTCGCTGCCCGCCGGCTCCGTTCCCAGTCCCGGCCAGTCACGCGGCTTGAGGTTCGCATCCGCCGGGACGCCCAGGACCCAGTCCAGCACGGCGTCCTTGCCCGCGCGATAGTCCGGCCATGTTCGCACGATCTCCTTATCCGGCCGAATCAGGTTCTCCGGGCCGTTGGTGAACTGGTAATAGTGCGTCGAGTAGCGCGCGACCCAAGCGGAATTCGGCAGCACCATGTCCTTGGCTTCCTGATAGCTGTTGGGAAGCTCGCCGATCGGCTCGCCGACCAGGATGGCCCGGGTGAGCTGACGGAAGTGCACGGCATTGGACAGTGCCGCCGAAAAGCTGCGCGGCCCGATCAGCACGAACAGGTGTCCGTCACGATTGATGTCGCCTCGTGCCTGGATCGGCTTGACCAGGTACTTCAGGCCGTCGCAGAAATCGCCGCCATCGTTGTTCCGGAAGTCGATGACGAGGCGATCCGGATGCGTGCGCCCGACAAGGTCGAACAGCCGTGCGGACGATGCCTGCAGATCCTTGTACGAGTGGAAGTTGCAATAGACAGTGCGGCCTTCGGCAACTTCATCGCAACGGAGGTTGTCCTCGGGGTGTTGCTCCGACAATGGCAGCGACTGGACCACGCTGCGCCATGTGGTGGGCGCTGGACCCGCCGGCAGGCTGATCTCGCGGGTTTCTCCGTTGTCGGCCCGCAGTGTGTAGCGTGCGACATCGTGGCTCTTCAGCAGGCCAAGGCCATGCAGCACCATGCCATTGTCCAACAGGCGCGCGGCGCGTATTTCCCGCAAGGCTTGCGTTTCGTTCGCGGGCGTCAGGGTGAGCAGGCGCGTATGCGCGTCGCCAACCGGCGTATCGCCCAGGCGCACCAGCCGCGCGCCAAGCATGGCTTCGGCGGAGCTTCCGGGCTCGACGCCAACCAGCCGGTAATCGTCGCCGAAGCGTTCGAAGCGCAGAGGGAATGCCGGAGCGTAAGCCGGGATCCGGATATAGGTGTGGCCATCCCCGATCAGGTTCTCGATCCGGTCCATGCCGACGAAGATGGCGTCCGGATCGAGCGTACCCAACTGGCTGTCCAGCTTCGCCACTTCCCGATCGAATGCCTCGCGCGTGATATGTGCGAAAGCGTTGACGTGGCGCTTTGGAAGCTCGGTCGCCAGGAAGCGCAGGTCCGCGCGCCATTGTTCGGTACCGAGTACGGGCATACCGTGCGCAGCGTCCTGCGCCGGCACCTGGCCGGTTATGGTGGCAAGGGCAAGCAGCAGCGCAACAGCATTACATGATGTTCGCACAGGTGGCAGCAGACCCATGAAGAGTCCTCAGTGATGACCTCACGCGGAATGGTGCGGGCCAGGGAGGAATCTCGCCCGTGCCGCTCGTCATGCTGCGGCGGCCTCAGTGGTTCGCCGGGGCGTCCAGGCTTACGACGGCGCGCGCAAGATCGGCGAAGATCGCGTCCCTCTCGCTTTTCGACGCGGTCGACGCGGTCAGGAAGGCGGCGACGACCACGCTATGCCCGTTCGGCCAGGTCATCACGCCGATGTCGTTGTATGCGGCGGTGACGCCATCCAGCGTTTCCGACGTGCCGCACTTGTCGGCGAGGCGAATACTGGAAGGCACGCCGGCCCTGAGGCGACTCGGCACGGTTTGCGCATATAGAAGATCGATCAGGTAATGTGTCGACGCGGACGAGACGAGATCGTTGGCCCACAGTTTTCGCAGGAAGGCTATAGCGGCGTCCGGTGTGCTGCGATTGCGTGGGTCGGCAAGGAAGGCTTCGAGGCCGCGCTGCATGCGCTGGTCCTGCTGTTCCTTGGTTTCGGCCGGTGGCAACAGGCCGGACGGGCCAGCATGGGCGAACACCAGCGACACACCACCTTCGTCCAGATCCACGCGCATGCCCTCGATGCCATGCGAGCGAAGGAAGGCGGTAACGGCTTCGGGGCCGCCGACGAGCCTGATCAGTGCATCGGCGGCAGTGTTGTCGCTCTGGCTGACGGCGGCAACGAGGAGCTGGCGCACCGTGAACGTCATGCTGTCGCCGTGAAAATGCACGCCAATCGAAGGCATCGCGGAGCCATCGCGCACATCCGCGCGTGTCAGGGTGACCACCTGGTCGAGCGACACAACGCCCTTGTCGACCTGTGCGAGAACCGTTGCCGCGATCGGTGCCTTGAATACGCTCATCATCGGGTAGGCCCGGTCCGCATTGACTCGCCATTCGGTCCCGCTCGTGAGGTCGAGCACGACAACGCCGAGCGTGCCCGGCCGCGCGCGGTCGGCCAGGGCCTGGAGCCTGACCTGCAACTCGCTGCGCGTATTCGGTGTGGCTCCGTTTTCGGCGGCCGAGGCCTCCGGAGGCGCGCCAATAGCGGCGGCGAGGGCGATCAGGAGCATGAAGCCGAAGCGTGTCATCGAGGGATCTCATGGGGTGGGGGTGACGAGCTTTTACCTTCGTCCACAAACATGTCCGTACCGGGGCCGTTTGCTGGCTGGGCCGTCACGCGGGCGCATGACTTGAGCCACATACGGGCCCGGTGTGAAGGGCCTAACCTGTCGTTATATACCAGCCCAGTGAGTGCCGCGCCATGGATTCGAGCAAGGGGATCGCAAGGGCCGCCGGCCTGTTGTACCTGGTCGTTATCGTGACGGGTATCTTCAGCCTTATGTATGTGCCGTCGCATCTGTCCGGACACGGGAATGCCCTGGCCACGATCGACCATATTTCGGCGTCCCGTTGGCTATTCCGGTGGGGCGCGCTGGTCGAGCTGGTCCAGTACGCGGTCTTCGTCGTGCTGGCTTTCATCCTGTACAGGCTGCTCCGGCAGGTCGACCAGCTCATGGCCGGGGTCATGGTGGCGTTCGTCGTGATCGGGATGGCGCTTTCGATGGCGGCCGTGGTGCACAAGCTCGATATCCTCTCGCTGCTGGACAACGATGCGGTCGGCAAGCTGCTCTCGGCCGATCAGGTCAACGCACGGCAGATGCTCAGCCTGGACGCTTACGACAACGGCATCCTCATTTCGAAGATCTTCTGGGGACTGTGGTTGTTCCCCTTCGGCTATCTGGTTTTCAGGTCGGGTTTCCTGCCGAGGATACTTGGCATCCTGCTGATGGTTGGCTGCTTCAGTTATGTGATCGATTTCTTCGGGAACATGCTTGTTTCCGGCTACGCGGACACGCTGTTCGCCGACCTGATCATGTTGCCGAGTGGCCTCGGCGAGCTTGGTATCTGCCTGTGGCTGTTGATCATGGGCCGCTCGGCCGATACCGGCCGTTGAAGCGGTAAAACCCCTGCCGGACGGCCGATCCCGTCCGCTACCGGGCTTTGTCCGGACACCGGCATCGTCCGCGGACAGTGGACGTTTCTGAGAGGGACGCGAGAAAACGGCTTGGGAATGCGGTTTTCCAGGGATTCGAGAGGTTGGCACGGGCCTTGCCTTATACCTCTTGAAAGCCTCTTTCCTTACTCGCGGAGAACCACCATGAAATTCGAGACCCTGATGCTGCAGTGCCTGTTCACCGTCTGCCTGCTGGTTGGCGTGCTGACCCTGGGTGCCATGCTGACCTCGCATGCGAACACGTCGAATGTCGTTTCCGGCCACGCCCATGTCGCGGCAACAGCGAACCCGGCAGCCTGATTCCACGTCACCGATACAAGGTTCTTTCCATGCAAATCATCCCTCGTGTCGCTTTTGGCCTGGCCCTGGTTGTCGCGTACGCACCGGCGTTCTGCCTGGACAAGACCTTGCCGATTCCGCCCTCGGGTGTGATCGGTATCGAGGAGGCGATGTTGTCGCCTGACTATTGGGTGGCTAAGGCACCGTCACCGGACAAGCTGATTTTCTCGAAGACCCAGATCGACGCGCAGAACACGCGCATGTTCCAGACCGATCCATCCATGTATGACTTGCGCAAGATCGGCCCGACGCTGTCGCGCGCCCAGGTCGAGGGATGGATCACCAAGGTATCGAAGCTGCCGGCCAAGCCGCTCTTCGATATCCATGATCAACCGGTGCCGAAGGCCACGGTCGACGGCGTG
Organism: Luteibacter sp.; assembly: GCA_036009745.1. Lineage (GTDB taxonomy): Bacteria > Pseudomonadota > Gammaproteobacteria > Xanthomonadales > Rhodanobacteraceae > Luteibacter. The sequence goes on from DASYLE010000218.1 coordinate 14,418, forward strand.
GTTGCGAGCATCGCCCTGGACAGGATTCCCGCCAGCACGCCGACCCGCTACGGCATGGCCGTACATCGTGTGTCGCTGCGTAATTTCCCGACGAATATGAAGGTGTTCACCCTGAAGGGCGAACCGGATTTCGAGAGCTTCCAGGAAAGCACGATCTTCCCGGGCGACCCGGTGGTGATCGCGCATACCAGTCTCGATGGCAAGTGGTTCTTTATCGTCAGCCCGCGCTACGCCGCGTGGGTAGAAGGATCGGCGATCGCCGAAGGCAGCGCCGAAGAGGTACTTTCGCACGCGGAGAAGACGCCGTACCGCGTGGTGACGGGCGACAAGGTGCGCACCGTCTTTACGCCGGAAGCGCCCGCCGTTTCCGAACTGCAGCTGGACATGGGCACCCGCGTGCCGCTGGCCAACCTGCCGCCGGACCAGCCGGTGAACGGGCAGGGACCTTACGTGTCGTGGACGCTGGACCTGCCGACGCGCGCCGACGACGGCTCGCTGCATTTCCAGCCGGCGCTGCTGCAGCGCACGGCCGACAGTTCACCGGACTACCTGCCGCTGACGCAGGCGAACATCATTCGCCAGGCCTTCAAGTTCCTCGGCGAGCGCTACGGTTGGGGCCATCTCTACAACGGTCGGGATTGCAGCGGCTTCGTCTCGGACGTCTATCGCAGCATGGGTGTGCAGATGCCACGGAATACCGGCGACCAGGCGGTCAGCCCAGCCCTGCAACACCGGCTGTTCACCGCGAAGGACAGCCACGAAACGCGTATGAAGGCGATCGCGGACGCCCAGATCGGCGACCTGATCTATATCCCCGGCCACGTGATGATGTTCCTGGGCCGGGTCAACGGCGAACCGTACGTGATCCAGGATGTCGGCGGCACGGTCTTCCTCGA
>DASYLE010000219.1:0-16529 GCA_036009745.1 Luteibacter sp.
GTAGTACTCGTCCACGTCGCCGTTCAGCACGTACGCGAAGCCCTTGGCCTTGGCATAGGCAACGGCCTGGTCGTCGTCCAATTGAACCTTCGGGCCAACCGGGCGACTTAAGGGCGCTGCACGGAGGTCAGGCTTGGCTGCCAGGACGCGGGCAAATATCGATCCCGCGGTCAGGCCCGAGCCGTCGCAATCCTCCTGCCCGGCAATGGTGCAATCCCGGAACATGATGACGCCCACGTCGCTGCCCTTGGGCATGTGGTCCCGAACAGTAACGGGCGGGGTGCTGGCGCAGCCGGCCAAGCCCAGGATGCCCAGGCACGCAATAAGCGTCTTTCTCATAAATCCCTCCCCAGGGACAGGCCGCCGTTCCCCCGAACGGTTGGACCGAGCCGATCATAGACCGAAGGGCACCGGACCGTTCTGTGAGTAAGAATGTGAGTAACGTCAGTCGCTTGTGGCTGTAGGCCGCATCAGGACTGGCTATGCGTTGCCCCCTTTGGCACCAATCAGAAAGGTTCCGGAACGTCCTCAACGTTCCGGTACAAAAGAAACCCGCCATTGGCGGGTTTTTTTGCGCACGCGTCGTTCGATAAGGGGAGGGGCGAGTGGGCGGTGATGTCCCGGCAGAAAGGCACCTGGTACCGTTTGTGGCACAGGCTATGCCGCTCCTTTTTGAGTTCGCGGAGGGGCGCTTCTGCCGAAGTCAGCTCCGGGATGGCGCGACGTAACCGACCTTATTTTTGGCAATCAATAGATATGCGAACTGTCCGCTACCGACCCGAAGCGGACATAACAGGAAGTCACCTGGGAGGGGGCTAAGTGCATACGGTAAGGATTGATCGAGAAAGACCAGATTTCAGGGTTTTCATTGACCTGCTATATGGACCGAACCGAAACGTCGATACAGACGGGGACTCAAACCCCGTCAGTAGCCGGACATGGAGCTTCTTGTATGTGGCGGACAGGGAAAGCGACGATCCGAGTGTGGAAATCCATGCTTCGGAGGCCAACTCGGCTGAGTTCGTTGTTGAATCCGGCTCCTCCGTCCTAGAAGAGCTGGCTGCTCTCTACCTCTTTCTGACTTGTGGCGAATCGATCAGCTCCCAAGATCAAGCAATTGATTTGGCCGAGATCGCCGCATTGCGAGATAAGTACCGTGTGGAGCTTGGTCGAGCCGGCGCTTCAATTTGGCATCAATCATCGGCCGAAAGGCCGTACCCCAACTTGCAGTGAGAGCGTGAGGCAATGGGGCGTGAAAATGTCCGCTTCCGACCCATAGCGGTCATTGTTGGGGTAGCTGAGGAGTCTCCGTTATGACGGCCCAAAAGGACACTAACAGTCCGTTCAGTGGGCTCCTAGGTGTAGTTTCTAGCGACGTGATGGATGCGGCACGCACTGCTAGTGAGCAAAATACTGCGCAATCCTTTCGAACAGCTATCCGCGCTGTATTTGCAGGTTCGGAAGCGATCATTTGGTACGCGAAAGCACTCACACTCCGAGTCGCCGAACGTGCTCCTACAATCTACTCGCCATTTGAGATGGCTGCATTGCGAGACGAGACGTGTACGGTCGTTACGAGTGGAAAGGTCGTGACTCGAGCTAACTTTGTCCCGTTATCCACAAGCATCAAGCTAATCGTTGCTTTGCTTTCTCGCTCTCTGGTGTCAAATGCAGACTTTGAACTCGGCCAGGCGTCGATGAGTGCCTTGGAGAAGTCGCTCAAAGTTAGACATCGTCTAACTCATCCAAAGAGTGCAGCAGATATGGGCGTTACGGAAGGAGACTTTCAGGGATCTATGATGAGTTGGGCCACAGTACTGACTGTCGGCCTCAACGTCGCGCTTGAGGCCGACAAGCGGCTAGGAACTGGAATGTTTCCGTGGAAAGGTACGGATGACACGCAAGCTGCCGGTCAAGGCATGATCACGGATCGTGCGAATTTGGATGAATAAGAGCCCTAACGCCCACTTTCGACTCATAGCGGACTTCCCAGCTAGCCAAATCTGGGCACACTAGGGTGTTCGACGCCAGCACGCTGCTCAGTCCGCCGGAACACTGTTCGGCCATTACCGGAATCCGCAACAATGGCTTACCGAAACTCCAGAGGAAAAAGTGGGGTTGGTCGTGGCGACTGCCGATGGTGGAAGTAAGGTGGTCGCAGCGACGGATACGACAATGACCGCCGAGGCACAACGCAATACCGCAACAGCTACGCGACTGCCGGGAACCCAAGCTGTTATCCATGGACATATCGACGGACATTCGGACGGCGTCGTCAGCGATAGGAATGGCGAAGGGGACTCTCAAGCCGTCGATAAGAACAATCTGCCCAACGGCGTTGTGAGCCTTGGACGTGTTGGCGTAAACGAGCTTGTGAACGGCGTTCCCCAATTGCGTATGCTCAGCGGCTCCATGACCGCTCACGAAGTCCAGGCGACCCAGCAGAACCTTAATCGCGTACTTCAGGACAACTTCTTGCAACCGCAAGCGACGACCAGCCCATGAGCTATTTTAGAAGTTGCATCTTTCTGTGCTTGGTCGTGTGGGCTTCGACGGCATGCGGGAACGAGGAGCAAGAGCCGCCACTGCTTACCCCTACTATGCTCAATGCGCATCCCGACCAGTACGATAAGAAGCTTGTCCGTGTTCAAGGATATGTAGTCGTGGGCTTCGAGGAGCGTTTTTTGTTCACGGACGAAAGCGACTACAACGCCAGAGGGGGCGATAAACACTGCATCAGCCTTGCGTACGCCGGCCGCTTAATGGCTGATAAAAAGAAGTTCAACATGAAATACGTCGTTCTAGAAGGCATATTCATCGCGAGTCTCGCTAAGCTAGGCATTGTTCAATTGGGCGCCTGTAACGACGCTGCAATCAACCTGGACAACGAATTTCCGATGACGATATTGCCTCATAAATAGGGTGCGCGACAGCATCGGTTCTGGGCAAGTCACTATTCCAGAGATCTGCCGCTAACTCAGTGAGCTTTTGTTGCTTGCTACACTAAGATGACGCGAAGAAGCGGCCCTGTGCAGAAACAAGCGAACGGGGTTGCTTTAATTCTGTGGCGTCTGGCGGATGGTGCTGGTGTGCCTTCCGCGTCGTGGTGCGCCCCGCAGGGAAAAGATCGCGTAACTAAGGCAACCTGCCCCCGTTCGCCCGGACCCCGTTCGCCCGTGCCGTTTACTCCGGAGATGCTTTCACCGCAGCGCGTGGGGCGGAAAGACCAGGATGATCGTCATAAGGACGAAATAGGCGATTCCGGCGGCAGTTGTGCATAGTGTCACTGTACAAAACAGGCGCAGTATGCCGATGGCAATGAAGATTGCGCGATCAACTGGTTTCCAGGTCACGGCAAGCGGTCTCGGTTATTCCGTCGCTTCGATCGACGTCGAACGATCACGGCAGAACCAACGACGAGCCAAGCAACATACATGGCCCTGATCGCGACGTTCAGTGCATGCGAATGCGTGGCGATGCCCCAGTTCAGCAGCATGACGATGGCGGCGAACTGAAGCATTCCGGCAAGATGAAACGTGCTGCTGGAGCGCTGTTCGACGTTCATAAGGTGTGCCTCGGCAATGGACCGCGGGCCAATTCTGCCACAAGCCCATCAGGCTGCTGCATGCGGCGGACGGAAACACACCCTCCCAACGGCTATAGCAGACGGCTGATCCGGTCCGCAAGGTCTTGCGATATAGGCCCGGCGTGATCTTTAACTCCAGCGCCCGTCAAGCGACGTCGGTACACATCATTGGGTGTCGTAAGGCGATCTTCGGTGTTTGTCACAACGCGTGACTTGCTCCCAGCCCTGCCGCGGATAAAGTGCGAGTTCACTACCGCCGGCTGCCGGTGGCGATGAATGCCGGCATCCTTAATCTTGGTATGCGCTTCACCCTGGCCAGCAATGTCGCGGTCGGTGCGAACTACCGCGGTCAGTTCGCCAGCCATGCAAAGGACCAAGGGGCGCGGATGACACTGGCTTCTGAGTCAATCGCTGTCGTATTTCTTTTGCGCCCGGTCGATGGCCTTGAGGTTGTCGTATGCCCACTTGCCCAGGGCAAGTACGGGCACGCTCAGGGACTTGCCCAGTTCGCTCAGTTCATACTGAACCTGGGGTGGCGTCGTCGGGAAAATGGTGCGAATCACCATCCCGTCCCGCGTCAAATCCTTGAGCGTCCGGGTCAGCATCTGCTGTGAAATACCATCGATGCTGCGCTTCAGTGCGTTGAAACGACAGGGTCCGTTGCGTAGCACGACGATGATCAGGACCGTCCACTTGTCGCCGACACTGGCAAGGACCGGAAGCACCCGACGGCAGTCGCTGAGTACGTCGTCTCTCCTGGTGGTAGTCATCTTCATGTGACCTGGTCCAACACGTATGCGTTCTTGTGCGACATCGGCGCAGTCCCATATTCTTTCCTGGTCACGATTGTAGACCACGGGCGCGCACAGCAACGACATGCTGGTAAGCAGCGCTGTGCCTGGACGGCTATCCAACGGAAGAGGTTTCCATGTCACCCAAGCTGAACATCATCATCGGCAGCACCCGGCCCGGACGCGCGGGTCCGGCGATTGGCCAATGGCTCAAGGAATCCGCGATTGCCCATGGCAAATTCGAGGTGGAGCTTGTTGATCTGGCCGATTTCAACCTGCCGCTTCTCGATGAAGCAGCACACCCGGTATTGCAGCAGTACGCGCACGAGCACACCCGGCGCTGGAGCGCGAGCGTCGCGTCTGCCGATGCTTACGTACTCCTGACGCCGGAATATGATTATTTCCCACCCGCATCATTGGTGAATGCCGTACAGGTCGTCATGCTCGAGTGGGCCTGCAAGCCCGCCGGGGTGGTCAGCTACGGCGGCGTCTCCGGCGGCCTTCGTGCCTCACAGTCCTTGCGGCAACTGATCACCAGCGTGAACGTGCATCCGCTGCCGCAGGTGGTGCCGATTCCCTCGTTCGCGCAGTTCATCGGGGATGACGGCGTATTTCGGCCCGGCGAGCCGATCAGCGAAGGGACGGCGGGGATGCTGACTGAACTTCACACGTGGGCTCTGGCGCTCAAGACCATGCGAATCGACGCCGCTGCGTAAGGATCGCCGACTCGACCCTGCTTTGATGCAGGGTCTCCTGTCGCCACTCAAGGTTTCGTCTGGCCCATGGCCCCGGGCGTGACCTGCAAGGCAATCGCTTCGACATAGGTGATACGCACCAGGTCGCCGACTTTCAGGCGGGAGAGCTTGGCCTGGCGGGCGGGATCCTTGACCGCGATGACGCGTTCATTGCCTTCGGGGCCTTTCAGCGTCACCGTGTGATTCTTCAGGTCCACGGCAGTGAGCGTGGCTGTCAGGGTGACGGCTTGCTCGACGTTTCCGCCAGGCTTCTGGCCCTTGTCGGCGCGGCTCGCACCGCCTTCGACGACGACACCTGGCTTATCGCCACTGCTGGCAGGCACCAGTTCGAGCGCGAGTGCCTGCTGGTAGCGAACGGTAATCTGGTCTCCGGCTTTCAGCTGGGCCAGATTCCTTACGTCGGGACCGGCCTCGACGGTGACCTCTTCACCCTGCGGATCGCGAAGGGTCACGAAGCGACTCTGTTGATCGACGTGGACCACGGTAGCGGTCACCGTGGTCGTCTCGTTCGCCAGCTCGTGGACGTTGGCGGTTACCGGCGGGTGTTCGACGGGTGCCGTCTGCTGTGCAAGCAGCGACAACGGGGCTGCCATGACCATGGCACCGGCGACCAGCAGCCGCAATGTACGATCGTGCTTGCTCATACCGTTCTTCCTCGTCCGATCGAGGCTCATATGACCTCTGCCGGGAATGTACATCCCGGTCCACGGCCCGCACACCGTAGAAATTCCATTGACGGGTTCGTAGTTCTACTGTGGTCGGCGGTGCCGCATCGCGGGTTCTCAGGTCACGGCGAAGGCGGGATTGACGTTGTCATAGCTGTGGCCGACCACCCGGTCGGGGTCGAAGCCACGCCGCTGCTTGTGCGACGTCGGATAGACAAAAGTCGCCTGCGTCCCTTCGTCGGCGCCCGGGTTGTAAAGAAAGATCGCATCGAACGCCCAGCGTCTTTTCACCAGTAACGACTGCAGGACTTTGACCGCGGTCTCCGACGGAACGAACGCCCAGTCGCTGGCGTGTAGCAACAGGAACAGCGGTTGCTGCAACCCTTTGGCATGTCCGTCCGACCTTTCCTCGATCGCCTTGAATAACCAGCGGGCGACCATGTGGCTTTCGAGACGGATACGCGATGCCCCGTCATAAGGATGACCGGCCGGGCGGATATCCATCAGGTCGAGAAAGGTCGGGTCGAAATTCGTCGCGACGAGCAGGTCGGACTGGTTTTCCGGGTTCCAGGCGAAGTCGCCGAATGTCAGGCTTTGTCTCCCGGCTTCGGTGAGCTTGTTGAACGCCGCCGCGAATCGGCGCGCTACGTCGATGTCGACGGGTTTCGCGGACGAGGGGAGCTGCAATGTACGGAAGTCCACCGGCTGTAGGTCCTGGCCGTCGGTTGCGTTGCCTGTTTGCGTATTCATGCGGGCGGATGGTCCACGGGTACTCGACCAGGCTACTTTATCCGTTCACACGGCTCTTACGTACCCATCGGCCCGCAAGTTGTCGTCGGGAAACCCTTTCGGCCTGCGCGCAAGGGGCCTGCCGCCCGACCATCTTCTGCGTAAAACTACGCTTGTGAAGGCCAATAGCGGGGATGCACGCTTCAAGGGAGCCGGTACTGCACGCCAGGGAGTTCAAGATGAAAGTCGTCAGCTTCTCACTCGAGCAAGGCAATAAGTACTTCGGAAAGATCGATGGCTCGCGCTTTTTCATCGGCAGTCGCGTGTCGTTCGCTGGCGGCAAGGGCTTGATGAATGCCACGGGGACTGCGGCCCAAAAGTACGACCGGAATGTTTATCGGGACAAGTTTGGCTTCTGGGCCGATTTTATCCATCCCACGGCGATGGCCGAGGGGGCGCTTTTCCATACGCTCAATACCTACGACAGGGCGCGCTTCACCTTTTCGTTCCTGCAGTTCGCCGCGCACGTGCCGGACGGCGACTTCGTCGTATACCTGCGGGCGCTGCTGGCATTGCCGAATGCCAGGGACTATTTCCCGGACCTTGTCCTCCATGATGGTCGGGTATGCCGGGTCACCGACGGTGGTGTCGTCGCTATCGAAACCAGCACGTCGACGGAGGGCCTCCTCGATTACCTGAACCCGTCGCTGGCCCAGATCGAAGACACCGAAGTCATCCAGGCGGCGAAATTCGTGCATTGGGCGCAGAACGATCCGGCGCACAGGGATGTCCAGGTCGGCATCGGTATCGCGCACTTCAAAGCCCATATGGCCGCCTACGCGAAGCAGTACGAGCTCAATGGCGTGGCCGATACCGTGTGCCTGGTGATCGCGGATATCCGTCACCAGGGCCGCGCGAAGAGTTCGGTGATTACCATGGCCTTGCATAGTGCCAACCCGCTCAATGCCTTGCTTGGGATCGGCGAGCCGAACTACCACGAGCGCTTGCTGACGCTACGTCGTGAGATCAAGGTACTGACCGATGAGGGTATTTTGGGCAAGCTGAAGTACAGCGTGGCGAAAAGCGACTTCGTCTGACGACATTGGGGGAGGGGAGCCTCGGGCCTTTCGGACAACGGGGCCGGCACTATGGCGCGCCGGCCTTGCCCCGTCGCCAAGACATCGTTCGGCGCGCGGGCAAGGGCGTCGAACGCGACATTCGCGGTCCGTGCGACGACCAGCGCGTATGCTTGCTGATTCGCCAAGGAATACCCATGGAAACCGTCTACATCGTGCAAGCCTTCAGTACCGGCAAGCGGGGTCGGGTCGTTGCCGACAAGCCTTTGATCTACAAGACCGAGAGCGAAGCCGTGCGCCGCGCTGCAAAACTTGCCGATACCGCACTTGGGGTGATCGCTTTCGCCCAGACCGCCGACCCGGAACTGGGCGATTACAGCGAGCCGGTCGTGCTCGCGACGCACGGCGATGTTCCCGATATGGGATAAGCGTTTTTTCCGCGGGAAGCGACGATTTCCTGCGAATGACCTTCGAACCTTTGCAGAGCCTTAGGACGATGTCGTCGTTGTGCCGATATTCACCGGATTGAAAGCCGGCGGTAAGCAAGTGCGTTGAGGATGCAGGCTGTCGTTCTTGCACATCCTCGCCGATCGCTCGCGCTGGATGCTCGTCACCGCTGGCTTGTCGAAGGTTTTCCCGATGAAAGGGCATCGTTATGTCAGGCCGACGGGCGTTCATGGATTGCGTCGTCGTGCCATGCGTTGGTTGATCAATCGCTTCATGCCTGCGCGCGCGGCGTGCTCGGATGTTGCACTGCCTTCGCACAGCATTCATCGCATCCTGGTCTGTCGCACCAGCCATAGCCTGGGCAACAGCATTCTGCTGACCGCGTTGTTGCATGAACTCGAGCGCGTCTATCCCGGCGCGGAAGTCGATATCGTCACGCAGAGCGGAAGCGCCCGCGAGTTGTATGGCAAGTTCTTCAATGTGCGCCAGGTCCTGGTATTGCCGACGCGGTTGCCTCCCCACCTGCTCCAGGCGGCACGGGTCATCGGCCAGATGCGCAAGATCCATTACGACCTGGCGATCGATCCTGACCTGCAGTCGAAGACGGCGCGGATACTCCTCGCACTTGCCCGGGCGCGTTACAAGCTGGGGTTTATCAGCGAGGAGAAATCCGGTGACGTGACCCATGGCGTCGCTGTTCCCGACGATGTGACTCATATCGCACAGCTGCCGGTTTACCAGTTGCGCAAGGCGCTGGGCCGACTGGATGCGAGCTATCCCATGCCCTGCCTGCGGCTGGATGAGCGTGAGCGCATGGAAGGCCGGCGGGCGCTCGATCGACTGGTGGGGTTCGCGCCGGGAGCGTCAGCCCAGCCCGTGGTCGGCGTGTTCGCCAATGGCACCGGCGACAAGCGGCTGGGGCGCGAGTGGTGGGACCGATTCCTCGATACGATGGAGCACCGTGTGCCGACGCATGCCTTTGTCGAATTCGCTCCGGTCATGGGGGAGTCGTTGCTGGGCGGGCGTTATCCGGTCAGTTACTGCAGCGATCTGCGCAAACTTTCGGCGGTACTGTCCGCGTTGTCGCTTTATATCAGTGTCGATTGCGGTGTGATGCATCTGGCCTGGGCGTCGGGTGCGCCGACGGTAGGTATTTTCGTGGGGTCGGACGTGGTGCGCTGGGCACCTTACGGCGCGGGCACCATGGTGGTGGAAACCGGCGAGTCGACGCCCGAGGAACTGGCTGAGCGGATTGCCACGCGCTTCCTGGAGCGGGCGTTAGCGGCCGGATAAGCCGCCGCAGCGACGGCGATAATCCGCGGGGGTCAGCCGGTAGGCGCGGCTGAACCAGCGACCCAGGTGGCTCTGGTCGGCAAAGCCGACAGCGGCGGCAGTGTTCGCCGGGGACTCGCCGCTGGCCAGCAACTGCCGCGCGCGGGCGAGGCGTAGCTGAATCAGATAGGCGTGGGGCGCCATGCCGAAGGCTGCCTTGAACGCGCGGCTCAGCCGGAAGCGATCGATGCCCGCGAGCCGGGCGAGATCGTCCAGACCGATGTCCTCGGGCATATGGGCATGCAGATAGTCCCGGGCCTGTTGTGCGACCTGTGGAAGACGGACGACCGACGCATCCGCCGCGCTCCGCCAACGCAGGTGGGCGGTCATCCCCGTCAGCAACTGGTCGGTCGCGGCCTGCCTCGCGATGCGGATGTCCGATCCATGCAACGACCGGAAGGCCTGATCGATTGCGATCGCCAGCTTCTCGTCGTTCACCAGGGTCCGGTCGAAACGCAGTTGGGCACGGTCTGGCGCCTGTTCAAAGAGCTGGCGCAGTTCACGGTCCAGCCAATGCGGGTCGAGGTACAGCATGCGATAGGAAAAACCGCCTGGTGCCGGCGCCTCGCCGTCGTGGATCTCGCCGGGTTCGATCAGGATCACGCCACCGGTCGTGCTTCGATGGCGGGTGCGGCGGCAATGGAACTGCTGCACTCCACGCTCGGTGACACCGACCAGGTAGCTGTCATGCCAATGGGGATCGTAGGCGTGGCCTTCGAAGTGCGCACGGATCGTCTCGATGCCGGTATCGGCATCTCTCGCCAGCTCGACCCAGTCCTGCGTGTTCATGGTGTTTCCACAAGCTCCCACCTTGGTACCGGACCGACTTTAGCAGGCTACGGATGCCTGGAAAGGGGATCTCCGTCCGATATGGATCGATCATAGCCGATGACTCATCGCGATGTCGAAAGAAGCGGGGGAAACCGCAAGTAAATGTTGTGCTGCGGCGTGCCGGTGGCTGCGTTCGAGGCGGCGAGACGAGTGCTCCAGGGCACTATGGCGACTTCGTTCGTGCAATGCAGCAGCCGCTATGGTGCTGTGTCCCTGTTGGGGGCAGGGCGGTGTGATGCTGGTTTTTTCCTTGAAAACTCCTTTCCGAAGCCGCTTTGCCCTCGTGCACATCCGCGTCGCTTGTGCATGACGACCTAGCTTTATTGCATGCCCCATGCCATCGGAACCCGAACGGCGCGAAATCCGATTGGACGGCCAAACGTCCGGCAAGAAATTTCATGGGGTGCTAGACATTCGCAAGTAACCGGTGTAAATATTCGGACACGTTCGATTTGGATCGAGATAAATCGAACTTTCCGCGATGGACCGTTTGCCGATGCGCTGACTCTTGCGACGTGCCCTGTCGCCGCGTTTTTGGCCTGCGGTCCATTTCGTTTCGGGGTGTTAAAACGTATTGGGGTAGGCATGAAGTCGATACTGCTGCCGCGCAGGCACGTACTTGCAATCGCCATGGCCATGGCCACGGCTGCCGGGCTCGGGGGAGTCACCGGCGCTTTCGCACAGTCCACCACCGGTTCGTTATTCGGTCAGGTGACCGTGACCGGTGGGGAAACGGTGCTCATCGAAAACAGTAACGGTCTCAAACGTGAGGTCGGCGTCGATGAGCGCGGCCGTTATGTCGCGCCACAGTTGCCACTGGGCACGTACAAGGTTTCATTGATGCGAAACGGCACGGTTGTCGATTCCCGCGACAACGTGAGCCTTCGCGTTGGCTCGGGCACCGATGTCTCCTTCGCTGCCGCGGCAACGTCTGCCGGTGCCGAAAATGCCGAGAACCTGGCGGGTGTGACGGTTACCGGCAATGCCTTGCCCGCGATCGACGTCACCAGCGTCGACTCGCGCACGGTGATCACCTCCGAGCAGCTGGCCAAGCTGCCGCTCGGCCGCTCGGCCGAGGACATCGCCAAGCTGGCTCCCGGCGTGACGGCGAATACCGGTAACTTCAAGAGCGCCACCGGTACGAACCTGGTCAGTTTCGGCGGTTCGGCGGCCAGCGAGAATGCGTATTACATCAACGGTTTCAACACGACCGATCCGCTCAACGGCCTGGGTGGCATCACGCTGCCCTATGGCGCGATCGACCAGCAGGAGGTCTATACCGGCGGCTATAGCGCGCAGTACGGACGCTCCGACGGCGGCGTGATCAACCAGGTCGGTAAACGCGGCAACAATGACTGGCATTTCGGCGCCCAGGTGCTTTGGGAGCCGGCCTTCGCGCGCAGCGACGAAGGCAATGTCTACTACGCCAATGGCCAGCCGAAGACCGCCGTGGCCGGTAGCCTGTACGACCCGAAGAGCCAGAACAAGAGCTGGACGACGACGGTCAGTGCGTATGCCGGTGGCCCGCTGATCAAGGACAAACTGTTCTTCTTCATCGCCGGTGAATTCGAACGGCAGCAAGGCAATACCGTCAACGCAGTCGACAACACGTCCAAGCCCTATGAGGCCTATCGTTACAACGATCCCCGCTGGTACGCCAAACTCGACTGGAACATCACCGACAACAACATCATCGAGCTGACCGGTGCATCGGACAAGCACAAGACCGAAGGCACGGTTTACGCATACGACTACAACGCGCGCGGTCGCACCACCTTCGTCGCCCCCGACGATGACACCAAGCGCGGTGGCGACCTCTACCTGGCCAAGTACACCGGCTACATCACCGACGACCTGACGGTGAGTGCGATGTACGGTGAGATGAAGACGGACGACTACGACGTTCCCGGCGCTTACGACGGAAGCCTGACCTCGGTGACCAAGGCCATCAACCAGAATCCGCTGTTGAACGGCGGGGTGCCGCTCAGCAACAGGCAGGTGACGTCGCTGGCCGACCCTGCTCGTGGCAACAAGAGTACCAATACGCGTCTGGACGTGGCCTATCACCTGGGCGATCACACCATCAGCGTGGGCATCGACAACCAGAAGTCCGAAGCGAACGATATCGGCACGAAGGATCCCGGCCCCGGCTACACCTGGGTTTATGGCCACACCGATCACCCCGAACTGCCCCTTGTCTCCGGCCTTGGTGTGCCGGCCACGGGCGGCTTCCCGAATGGCCAGACCGGCTACTATGTCGAGAAGAGCATCGCCAACAATTCGGTGAGCGTGCGTTCGGAGCAGCGGGCCCAGTATGTCGAGGACAAATGGCAGGTCAGCGACCGCTGGTTGCTCTCGCTAGGTCTTCGCAACGACCAGTTCACCGACTACAACCCGACCGGCCAGGCCTTCATCGCGCAGACCAAGCCGCAGTGGGCACCGCGTCTCGGTTTCAGCTGGGACGTCTTCGGCGACTCGACCTTCAAGGTATTCGGCAATGCCGGCCGGTACTATCTCGGTCTGCCGCTTAATCCGGCGACCGGCGCGGCGGCGGGTTACGTGGCCACGCAGCAATACTTCACCTACAGCGGTATCAATCCGGACGGCACCCCGACCGGCCTGACGACGATGTCGCCGCCGGTGTCGGCGAACAATTCGTTCGGCGTCTCGCCCGATCCGCGCACGGTGACGGGCAAGGGCATCAAGGCGGAAAACCAGGATGAGTTTATCCTTGGCTTCAGCAAGACCGCCGGCCCGGACTGGGTCTACGGTGCCAAGATCACCCGCCGTATCCTGCGCAACGTCATCGACGATTTCTGCGACGTGAATCGCGTGCTGGATAAGGCTGCATCACTGGGTTACGACATCGCATCCAGCAACAGTTGTTACCTGATCAACGGCGGTCAGGCAAATACCTTCAACCTTATCGACACCGCCGGCAATGCGGTTGCCGTGCCGCTCAGCAACAAGGAACTGGGCTTCCCGAAACTGAAGCGTCGTTACTATGGCCTGGAAACCTTCCTCGAGCATCCGTTCGACGGCAAGTGGTACGGCAAGCTCGATTACGTGTTCTCGCGTAGCTACGGCAATACCGAGGGCCAGTTGCGTTCGGACCTGCTGCAAGGTGGTGCCTCGGCCAGCGAAGACTGGGACAACTACGCGATCATGGAGAACGCCAATGGCCCGCAGAACAACGACCATACCCATGTAATCAAGCTCTATGGCTACTACCAGATAGCGCCGGAGTGGATGGTGTCGGGCAATCTCAACATAACCTCCGGTAACCCGCGCATCTGCCTGGGTTACTACGGTCCCGACCATACCGATCCGGTCGACTACGGCAACGCTTATCACTGGTGCGATGGCAAGCCTTCGCCGCCAGGCAGCCATGGTCGCCTGCCATGGACGCATCAGATCGACCTTGGTGTGACCTACCGGCCGATGTTCGCGGCTCAGAAGCTGGCTTTCAGCGCCAACGTGTTCAATGTCCTCAACGAACAGCGCCCCATATTCCTGCAACCCAACTCGGAGCAGGCGCCGTTCACGCCGAACCCGCTCTATGGCACGCAGCTATATCGCGAAGCGCCGCGGTACGTTCGCCTGAGCGTGAGCTACGACTACTGAGAAAAGGCCGGCCGCATGCGTTATCGCTCAACGGTAACGCATGCGCATTGTTTCCCCCGTCGCGCCCAGGACGCCCATGCTCGTTTCCCCTCCCCGCATGGGCGCCCTGGGCGCGGCATTTTTATCCAGCGCTTAGCGAGCCGGGCAATTGTCGCGACCGTTGTCGGCGACACCCGCGATCAGCCAGCGGCCTTCCTGCTGGACCAGGTTGAATACATCGGTGCCGCAATGGCGCACCTTGCCGTCGCTGAGGAACTCGTACGGCGCCCAGACCATGGCGATGTCGTTGTCGATGCGGACCAGTGGATCGTGGATGCGTTCTTCGATCTTGCCCGAACCCGTGCCCGCTTTCTCGGCGAACTCGCCCAGGGTCATCCGATGTACCTTGCCGTCGCGCAGCAGCGCCACGCTGCCGTCGGCAAGAACCGCGGACAGCAAGGTAGCCTTGTCGTGCTTCGCCATGCCGTCGAACATGGTCTGGATCGGGGCGAGGACGGCCTGTTCCTTGGGCGTGGCCGCATGGGCCGGCGACACCATGGCCGCGAAAGCCAGGGCTAGGGTCGAAACGACGGGCAGGGCGCGTTGCATGGTGGCGATGTCCTCGCGTGGTGGATGCAGGCGATAGTCGGGGGTTCCTCCCGGTTAGCGCAAGTGACGTCGCGCATGGCCAATGGCACGGTGCGGCGGGAAAGGGCGGTGCTACCGTGCCGCCCACCTGTTCGCCAACCGAGGAGATCGCGATGTCCTGGGACTTCAAACGCCTTACCGTGTGGTGCGCCATCGGCTGTTCGCTGCCATTCGCCGCGTCGGCGGGCGAACTCTTCGCACCAGGCGTGATCTCGACCGGGGTACAGGAGACCTCGGCCACCTTTGCGCCGGACGGCAAGACCGTGTACTTCATGCGCTCGGACTTCGGCGAATCGAACGATACGATTCTCGAGTCGCGTTTCACCGGGCAAAGCTGGGGTACGCCGAGGGTGGCCTCGTTCTCGGGAGAATGGCATGACTCCGAGCCGGCCTTGTCACCGGATGGCAAGCGGCTGTATTTCGTCTCCAACCGGCCGGTTACGCCCGGCGGCTCGCCGGTCATGGCCGAGATGAAAGGACAGAGCTTTCCGGGAAAGAATCTCTGGTATGTGGAGCGCCAGCGAAACGGCGAATGGGGAGCACCCGTCCATGTCGAGGGCGACCTCAATCGCGGCGCAATGATCTACAACCCTTCGGTGACGGCGAACGGCGACGTTTATTTCTCAGCGCATCGCGACGACTCCGGCGCGGCTTACCAGATCTATGTCGCGCGCTGGACCGGCAAGGCCTATGCGAACGCCGAGCGTGTCGATCTTGGCGACATCAAGAACAACCGCATGGATCCGGGCGTGGATCCGGACGGGCGTTTCCTGGTCTATGCGGGCAACGAAGGCGATTCACTCGGCAGCGCCGATATCTATATCTCGTTCCGCGACAAGGACGGCACGTGGGGCAAGCCCGAGCACCTGGGCGGCGATGTGAACAGCAAGTCGCTGGAGAACGCGCCATCCTTCGGGCGCGGTTTCGGTGAACTGTATGTCGCGAGCCAGCGCGGCGTGGAGATGACGTTTCCTAAGCAACGCGATACGTATGAGTCGCTGATGAAAACGCTCAATGGGCCCTTGAACGGCTCGCGCAACATCTGGCGCTTCGATATTAGCGATGTGTTGCGCGCGCATGGGATTCGCTCTTGATCGTCATACCAGCGCAGGTTGGCATCCAGAGGCCTCGGTGGTCGCCACTGGACCCCGGCCTACGCCGGGGTGACGTGAGGGGCATGGGTGCCGCGCCTTGCTCTGCTCTTCGTTCTTGATCGTCATACGGCGCAGGCTGGTATCCAGTGGCCTCGGTGGTCGGTGATCGCCACTGGACCCCGGCCTGCGCCGGGGTGACGTGAGGGGGATGGGTGTCGCGCCTTGCCCTGCTCTTCGCTTTTGCTCGTCATACCAGCGCAGGCTGGTATCCAGTGGCATCAGTGGTCGGTATCGCCACTGGACCCCGGCCTGCGCCGGGGTGACGTGAGGGTCATGGGTGCCGCGCCTTGCTCTGCTCTTCGCTCTTGCTCGTCAGACCAGCGCAGGCTGGTATCCAGTGGCGTCAGTGGTCGGTATCGCCACTGGACCCCGGCCTGCGCCGGGGTGACGTGAGGGGAGTGGGCGCCGCGCGTTGCTCTGTCCTTCGCTCTTGCTCGTCATACCAGCGCAGGTGTACGGACCGGGGACATCGGTTGCATACGTGCGGGGACATCGGTTACACATTTTCCCCGGACGGCAGTAGGCCTGCGCCGGGGTGACGAGCAAAAGCCCGAGGCCTCACTTCACGGGAGCGGCGGCCGACTTGCAGAATTATTTCGGCGTGAGGCGGAACAGGCCACCGGGTTGAGCGTCTTCCAATAGCCAGAGCGAGCCGTCCGGCGCCTCTTCGATATCGCGGATGCGCTTGCCGATGCTCCAGCGCTGGACCGCGGTGGCGCCGCCCTTGCCGTCAAAGGTGACGCGAATGATTCCCAGGCTGACAAGGCCGCTGATCAAGGCGCTGCCTTTCCAGTGCGGGAACAGGCTGCCCTTGTAGAACATGAGGTTGCCTGGCGCGATCACTGGCACCCAATAGATCACGGGCTTGACGAGATCGGCCCGCGTATCGGGGCTGGGGATGGGCACGCCGTT
>DASYLE010000220.1:0-22621 GCA_036009745.1 Luteibacter sp.
GCGCTACTTCAACTCCAAGCAGGTGTTCGGTCCGCCGCTGTCGATCGACGTCTTCCAGCTTGATATGAACGCGCGGTTCTGAGGGACATCATGAAACGCATCCTTACCCTTATCGCCTTGCTCGCGTTTGCCGGTGCCGCATCGGCGCAGAACGCCAGCCTGGAATCGAAGCTGCGCGACCAGTTGCGCGAGGCGCGTACCCAACTCCAGGACCTGCAAGGCCAGCAGGCGCAGTGGCAGGCAGAAAAGGCCACGGTCGAGCAGGAGCGCGACGCGGTACGCAAGGAAGCCGATGCGGCGAAGGCGGAACTGGCCGGCCTGAAAGGGCAGTCCTCGTCGGCAGATCGCGCACTTGCCGCCGAGCGCGCGAAGCAGCAGGGCGTGCAGGCCAACGTCGACAAGTACAAGCACGACTACGACACCGCGTCGGCCACCGCGCGTTCGACCGAGGCCGAGCGCGCGCGTATCGCCGGCGAGCTGTCGATGACGAAGGAAAAGCTCGACACCTGCTCGGCGAAGAACATCCAGCTCTACACCGTCGGCAAGGACATCCTCGACGCGTATGAGCATGTGGACATGGGCGACCTGATCAGCGCACGCCAGCCCTTCGCGGCGAAGGCACGGGTCCGGCTGGACAACGCCGCCCAGGCCTTCGGCGACAAGCTTTACGAACAGCGCTTCGATCCTCGCCAGGCGACACCGAAGGGGAGCGCGGACACCTCAGCCAGCCGCTAGGGAGGCGGCGAGGCCGGGTTAAGCGCCCGCTGCGGGGCGCGCAAGGGAACGCGCAGGACGTAAGCATCGGACAGGGAGGTCCGCCAGGGACGGCGACAAAGGGTAGTGGGATCGACGGACGACGACGACACAAAGGGACGGACATGGAGATCGACGTGGTGCGCATGATTGGCTGGATCGGTGACGGGTTCGGTGGTGGGGTCGACGGCGAGGTGGGCGTATGAGCTTGCCCAATGCCTTGACCGAAGCGCTGCACCAGTTGTTTGCCGCACGCCAGAGCCGTACCGCGGACGTGCTGCTGAATCGCTGTACACGCCCGGCACTCGAACGATTGCTGGTGTCGACCGAGTACGTGCTGGAAGGAAGGATCCGCTACGCGGTGGAAGACAAGCTGCGCCATCGAAAACCGGCGCAGGAAGATCGCACGGTGCCGACCATGCGGGCTTTGCAGCATGTGCTCAACACATGGTGCATCGAGGGCAGGCGGGCGTCGATCCGCGCGGTGCTGCGGGAACTGGATACCGAGGAACTCGAGGAGCTGGCCCATATGCCCGACCTCGAAAGCGAGATCGCTTCGATGACACGAGAGTTTCATTACTGAACACGAACAGATGAGAGCCATGCACCGACTGTCATCGAACGGCAACAAAACATGGCATACGGGCGTCACCTCGTTGCGACCGGCATCCGCTAGCCTGAACGCGGAAACGACCACGAGCGCCGCGCGTCAGCCGGGCAACACACAAAAGCTCCCCGGGCCGCGGAACACGCGCCGGGAGCATTCTTTTTTGGCACGCCCGCGGATCCCACGTCCGCAGGGCGGCGACAAGCGGCCGACAGCGCCGATATCGACCATTACCAGGGGTTTGTCATGAGCGTACGTGCATCCACATCGAAGGGCAGCAAGCAGGCCGACACGGCCGCGCGATCGGCCCTCAAGCGACGGGCGCTCTGTCATCTGATCGCGGTGGCCCTCACCGCCGGCGCGCTGAACGCACGCGCGGCGACCCCGCCGGCATTCAGTCCCTCCTGGTTCGCCCAGAAGCAGGGCCAGGCCGGTGCCGCGCCGCAGAACAACGGTGCGCCCGGCACGCCGGGTGCGGGCTCGGTATGGACGCCGGGCAATGTGCTGCTGCAGAAGAACGTGCAGCAGTCGATCGCCAATCTGAACAACGCCGCACAGGCGGTGGCAAACCAGATGGCGATACAGAAAGCCGCTGCGGCCGGCGGACCCCAGAATGCGCCAGCCATCCCCGACGGCATCGCTGCCGGCGGCCTGCAGATCGCGGCCAATGCGGGCGCCGATCCGTCCCTCTGGCAGAACGCCAATGCGCCTGTGCAAACCACAGCCGACGGCAAGACCCAGGTCGAGATCAAGCAGACCTCGCAGAAAGCCATCCTCACCTGGGACAGCTTCAACGTCGGCCGCAACACCACGGTCTACTTCAATCAGAGCGGCGGCAACCAGACCGACGGCGGCAACCAGTGGATCGCGCTGAACCGCATCAACGACCCGCATGCCTCGCCAAGCACGATCCTCGGCCAGATCAAGGCCGAGGGCACGGTTTACCTGCTCAATCGCAATGGTTTCCTGTTCGGCGGCGGCAGCGTGGTGAATACGCATTCGCTGCTGGCCACGTCGATGGACCTGTTCAGCAGTGATCTCAGCCAGAGCAATGCGTTCTTCCTCAATTACGGTATTGGCCAGACGACCGATGTCGGCGGTCTCCTTGGCCCCAGCGGAGCTTCAGTCAACTTCCTCGTCGACGGGCTTGGGTCGGACGGCAAGGCCAAGGGCGGTATCGTTGTCGAGAGCGGCGCGTCGATATCCACCGGCGCCCAGGGCTATACCATGCTTGCCGCGCCCGATATCCGCCAGGGCGGTTCGATCGTGGCCGACGACGGTCAGGTCTTCCTGGCCTCGTACGATACGATCAAATACGTTCCCGCCACGGCAGGTTCGGGAACGTTCACGCTCGGTATTGGCCAGCCGGCATCCGCGGATGCACCGGTGTTGCCCTGGAATATTTCCAATACCGGCCTGATCCAGACTCGCCGTGGCGTGGTGCAGTGGCTCGGCAGCGATATGGAGCAGCAAGGCATAGTCGTCGCTTCGACGAGCCTCAGTCATCCGGGAAGTATCCGTTTCGACGCGGTAAAGCCAGGAACGCAGAGCACGATCGAATTCGGCAAGGACTCGGTGACCACGGTCCTGCCTGAGAAAGACGGCGAGACAACTTCGTCCAGTTCCACCTCGGATGCAGCCTTCCAGACCAGCTCGGTCACCATCGGGCCGAAAGCGATCGTCGATGGGGGTGCGCTGATCGAAGTGCCTAGCGGCGATGTGACGTTCAACAACGGCGCCTATGTCGACACCGGGGCCATCATCGACGTTTCCGGCCTTGCCGATGTTGAATTGCCGATGTCGGCACTCCTGGTCACCATCCCGCGCATCGGCCAGAACGAACTGGCCGACTCGCCGTTACTGCGCAATAGCTTCCTCTATACGCAGAAAGATGTCGTGGTCGACAGCAGCCAGTCCGGTACCCGCGCCGATGGCCTGGACTGGGTCGGTAGCCCGATCCTTAATGCCGCCGGCTATGTCGACAATATACCGCGGTCGATCGACGAGCTGATGGTCACCGGTGGCTCCATCACCTTTGTCGGTCAGACGATTGTCCGTACCGGCGCCCAGCTTCGTCTGGATGGCGGTTTCATCAATTATCAGGCCGGCCTGATCACTACGCCGCGGCTGCAAGGCGCGAATGGGCTGATCTACGACATTGCATCGGCTGATCCGGATGTCGATTACGTAGGCTTCGCGGGGCAGTACGTCAGCAACCATGCCCGCTGGGGCGTTACCGAAACCTATAACAATCCTTTGTTGGCCGGGAGCACGCACTGGGACCCGGGTTTTATCAAGGGATCGGATGCCGGACAGCTCACGTTCGAGCAGGATCCCAATTCGCCCAACGCGGGACTATTCGTCCTCGACGGCGACATATCGGCGCACGCCTACGCAGGACGTGAACAGGTCAGGCAAGGCCTTGCCCCGCAAGGCGGCAGTCTGACGATCACGAGCATCAATCCGGATGCCAATAATCTTCCGGATATTCCAATCAACTACGTCTTCGAGAAGGACAATGTTACGCTGGAATCGTTTGAGCCGGATTTCGACGCCACCACCCCGTGGCCAGCGGGCCAGGGCGATCCCAACGACCCGGGTAATCCGCTTTACTGGCGCACGCTGTCCACGGCGATGATCGAAGAGTCGGGCATACAGCGGCTCAAGCTGACCGCGGCTGGAAAGGTATTGGTTCCGGAGGGCACGGAACTCGACCTCGGGCCCGGTGGCGATATAGAAATATTCGCGCCGAACATCGATGTCGAAGGCGGTCTTCGGGCGGCCTCAGGCAATATCGCGCTTACGGTCTGGGGTGGCGCCCATGCCGGAGCGGCGGGTTCCTACGGGATATTGCTGGGTGCCCAGGGGCGAATTGATACCAGCGGCTTGTGGGTAAATGACACCGGGCGCTCGGGGGACAATGTCACCGGCGATGAATATGTCAACGGCGGTACGGTTTCCCTGACCACCCGCCAGAATGGTGGTGTCCACGTTGTCGACCCCACGGGCGATATCGACCTGCAGTCGGGCAGCGTCGTGGACGTCTCAAGTGGTGGCTATGTTGGTGTCGACGGACAACTGGCCCTCGATGGCAGCCTGCCCGAAGGGCGTGGCGGAAGTATCGACGTCGCCACCCATGTCCTTCGAGATAACGTGTCTTACGCCAGCGGCGCGCCTGCCGACTTGAGCGGTGGCCAGATCATGCTCGACGGAAGCCTGCTGGGCTTCGGCTTTGGCGGTGGCGGTTCCTTGACCATTGAGGCGCCACAGATCCAGATCGGCGGCGACCCGACGCCGATCGACGGTATCGCCCTGCTTTACCTGGCACCGGCCTTTTTCGAAGGAAAGGGCTTTTCCAGCTACAACCTGACCGCGGAGACAGACGCGACGGTCGCTCCTGGCACGACAGTGGATATTCATCCACTTTATCGTGTGCCGGATGGAGCCGCGCTGTTGAGCGCGCCTACAGGTTTGGATCTCGATGGCGCCGGCGCCACGGGATACACTTCCATCGGTGACGTAACGCCTTATCAGCGCTACCTGTCTCGAGGCGACAGCGCGGGATTTTCCCTGACCGCCGGCGTTTACAAGAGCTGGTTCGGCGCCAAATATAACGGCGTGACCGGCTCGCTCATCGTTGGTGAGGGCGCTTCCATTGGCGTTGATCCTGGTGCCGGTATATCGCTGTCTGCGCCCACTGACGTCACTGTTCTTGGCCAGTTGCACGCGCAGGGCGGGAGTATCGACCTTTCCCTGGTCCAGGGTCCTGGGTCGACCGACGATGCCGGGCGATCGATCTGGCTTGGAGATCACAGTGTTCTGGACGTGTCGGGCGCAGTCTTGTTCGACACGTTCGCCAATGCGGTGGTCGGAGCGGACGGCACATCACTCGTACCGCGTACGGGCGTGGTACTCGATGGCGGCAGCGTCTCGTTGTCCTCGGACCGGAATCTGGTCGCGCAAAGCGGCGCGCTGATCGATGTCTCGGGCGCCGCCACCACATTCGATCTCCCGGCGAACGGGCGTAACCTCGGCATCGACGGCAACAGTTACCTGGCGACGCCGGTATGGAGCGATGCGGGGTCGATCGTCCTGGATGCGTCCGTCGGCCTGTTCTTCGACGGTAGCTTCGAGGCGCATGCCGGAAGCCCGATGGGACGGGGTGGTCAGCTGCGGATCACCGCGCTTCGTTCCGAGTCGGGTGACACACCGGTAGCGATCGTGCTGCAGCAAAGTGGTGATCTGTTGTCCGCTGACGCGGCCCCCGGGCAGAACACCGACCCCTCGCGCGGAAGCAGTGATCGTCTATTGCGTTTCGCGGTCGACCGGCTCGACGGATCCGGCATCGACGACTTGCAAATCGGGCCGGCGACGGAAGACGGCACGGCGACATCCGAGCAGGCCGTGCCACTGATTTTCAGTGGCGATGTCAATATCGATATGGGACGCAGCTTCGTCGCTGCTGCCAGCAGCTTCGGTAGCGTGCCTTCCGGGGAGCTGGCGTTGCCGACAAGCGGCTCGTCGAACGGCGCAGGTCATGTGAGTATCACCGCGCCATATGTCGCGCTTTCCAATGGCACGACGGCAACCGATGTGGTCTCGGTGCAAGGCGATGGCGTGCTCGATGTCCACGCGGATTTCATCGACATCGGCGGCAGGGTGTCGCTGGCTGGCTTCGGCGACGCGAACTTCGTTTCCAGTGGCGATATCCGCTTCTTTGTCGACAATGCGGCTGCCTATCAGGAAGGCGTGCCTTTGACGGGCTGGCTCTACAGTACCGGCAATCTCGATTTCACGGCGACGCGACTCTATCCGGCTACCGGCTATCGCTTCCTGATCGATGCCGACGGAGGTACGGATGCTGACGGCGGGGCTCGCGAAACCACGGTCGGCTTCCATGGCAATGGCGTGAGCGACAGCAGCACCCCGCTTTCCGCGGGAGGCACCCTGGTGGTCGCCGGTACCCATATCGAGCAGGGCGGCACGTTATGGGTGCCTTCCGGCTCGCTGGTCCTCGGTATCGACGATCCGGCGTCGGTTCGCGACGAACTGGCGCTTGGCGATGCCTTGCCGCTGACGGCAACCCAGAGCGTGCACCTCGCGCCAGGTAGCGTCACGTCGGTGTCCCTCGGCGGCGCTGTGTTGCCCTACGGCACGACTGTCGACGGCAAGGATTGGCACTATGACGGTGATCCAACAGCGAATGGCGCGGCAATCGATTCGCCACCGTCAAAGCAGATCGCGATCAGCGGCGACGATATCGCCCTCGATGCCGGTGCGACCATTGACCTGTCCGGCGGTGGTCACCTGCAGGCTTCCGAATGGGTGCCCGGTACGGGCGGTAGCCGCGATGTGCTCGCACAGTCGTCGGTCAGCTATGAGAATTCGGTAACCGGTACCCAGGTATCGCAATACCAGGATGGCCGGGCAATCTACGCGATCCTGCCCGGTTACAACGCACCGGTCGGCGCCCACGATGCGGCGCTCGAGAATGGCGCCGGTGACGGCCCGGCGGTGGGTCAGGCGGTCTACCTGTCCGGCGTGCCCGGCCTTCCCGATGGTGTGTACACCTTGTTGCCGGCCCGCTATGCGACGCTGCCGGGTGCCTATCGGGTAGTCCAGGATACCTCGGTCAAGGACCCGGTCGTCGGCCGCGATACGGTCGCGCCCGATGGCACCAATGTGGTCGGTGGCTATTTCGTCGACGCATTGACCGGTAAGCGCGATGCGCGCAGCAGCCTCTTCGATGTCCAGTCGGCGGCGACCTGGGAGCAGTATTCCGAATACGACCTGACCTCGGCGGACACGTTCTTTGCCGCCCAGGCCGACCATGCCGGCAACGTCGCGCCGCGACTGGGCGCCGACGCCGGACGCCTCACCATCGCCGCCTCGAGCGCGCTTTCGCTGGGCGCGGCATTGACCACGGATACCGCCAACGGCGGCCGCGGTTCCGAGGTGGATATCGCCGGCGATGCCATCCAGATTGTCGGTGCCGGGGAGCAGGCCCGGGACGGCTATCTCCAGGTGGCCGCCGATGGACTCAGCATGCTGGGTGCTTCCAGCCTGTTGATCGGCGGCACCCGGACCGATACCGCCGATGGCGAGCAGATTGACGTACTCGCCAACAGCGTGCTCCTGTCGAACGATGCCGCGCATCCGCTGCAGGGCCCCGAAGTGATCCTGGTCGCCAATGGCCAGGGCGATGGCGTGACCATTGCCAGCGGTAGCGTGCTGCGTGCCGTCGGTGGCATCGATAGCGAGCTTTCGGTGCCGCTTGTCATTGGCAGTGCCGGCACCGATACCCAGCCGGCAGTCAGCGGCGACGGTGCCCTGGTTCGCGTATCCAACGGCGCGCCCGTGCCGGTAACGCGCAACGACGTCACCGGTATCGACGGGCCGGCGGGAATGGCCAAGGGCGCGTTGACCATCGAGGATGGCGCGCTGGTCGATGGTGGTCTCGCGCTGAGCCTCGACGCGACGGGTACGACCCAGGTCGACGCAGGGGCGACCTTCTTCGGGAAAGCGATCGATATCACCGCCAACCGGATCGGAATTGTCGGCGATACCACGGATGTGGCCCAGGACAGCCTGTTGATCGGCCCGAACACGCTGGCCCAGTTCGCCGCGGCCGATGAGGTCACCTTGCGCAGTCGCAGCAGCATCGATTTCCTTGGCGACGTCGACCTCGATGTCGCCAACGGATTGGCCTTGAGCGCGGCATCGCTGGACAGCGATGGCGGCAGCGTGCAGATCACCGCCGGTCGGCTCAGCTTCGGCAACGATCTCGGCACCGCCGCGGGCGCGTCTTCGGCGGGTGACGGCAGCCTGACAATCCATGCCGGCGAACTGGATTTCGGTGCCGGCTCGTCCGCCTTGCAGGGCTTTGGCAGCTTCGATGCTCACGCCACCAATGACATCGTCGCGACAGGCAAGGGCGATTTCGACTTTGGTGCGCTGGACGTGAACCTCGGTGCGCCTAGGCTCAGTGCGGCAATCGACGCCGATATGAATCTGCACACTACTGGCGCGTTCAACCTGTCTCGCGAGGGCACGGCGCCAACTGCGGCACGGACGCTCGGTGGTACCCTGACCATCGAGGCGGCGACACTCGACATCAATGCGGATATCGTTGCCGCCGGTGGCAATGTCACGCTGACCTCGACCGCGGGCGACCTGCATATAGGTAACGGCGCGCATATCGACCTTGCCGGCATCGCCAAGCCGTTCGACGATACCGCGGTTTACCTGGCTGGCGGTGACCTGACCCTGGATGCGCAGGCCGGCAATATCCTGGTCGATGCCGGTACCGTGCTCGATGTCAGCGGCGACCCGTCCGGCGGGGATGCGGGACGTCTGCTCGTCGATGCCGAGGCAGGATCCGCGCAACTGGCTGGACAATTCAGCGGCGCTGCCAGCAAAGGATTCGTCGGCGGCGATTTCGTCTTGGATACCGCCGGAGCGGTGGATCTCGATCATCTGGCCGATAACCTTGCCGGCAGCGGGATGAACGACCTGATTTCCGTGCACACTCGTGCCGGGGATCTGCTGCTCGACGCCGGTCATGCGTTGACCGCACATACGGTGAACCTTACCGCGGACGGCGGGGACGGCGGCGGACATATCCTTGTCGGCGGCATCGTCGATGCTTCGGGAACGACCGGTGGCGCGATCAACCTCAATGGTCTGTGGGGTGTCGACATCGAAGGCAGTCTGCTGACCGTCGCCAGCGGTACAGGACAGAACGGTGGCGATATCGCCATCGGCACGGGTGGCAGCAGCAACGGTGGGCTGGATCCGACCTATGGCTACGAGCAGGTGGATGCGACGGGGTCCGGCACGATTCATATCGGTGCGTCGGCGCATATCGACCAGGACGGTCCCGACGGCAAGGGCGAGCTCCTGCTTCGTGCGCCGCTGCTAAGCAATGGCGATATCAATCTGACCATCGATCCTGGCGCCGATTTTTCGCATAGTCGCGATGTCTCGGTGGAGGCATATGCGGTCTGGAGTACGGACGACAAGCAGACGGACCCCAGCAAGTATTTTGATGGCATTGTCGATCCGGCCGGCTGGTATGACGCGCATGGGCAGTTGGTCGATGGCACCTGGGCCGATCTCGATGGCACGCCTTTGGCACCGCCCTCGACGCCGGAAGAGCTGAAGGACTACCTCAGCAAGGACGTCTTCATACCAACAGCGGCGAACCCTGATCATCAGAGTTTCTACGGAAATGCCGGTGCCAATCCTGGCACACTGATGGGTTTTATCGAGAAGCCCGGCTTCACCTTCGAGAGCCGTTTTTCCGGCATTCCGAATTTCCAAGTGCGTCCGGGCGTCGAGCTGCGTAACCCCGACACATCGATCAACGACGGCGATATATCGCTTTTGACGAACTGGAACCTCGGTGCCGGCCTTGACCAGGCGAACCTGTACTATCGGTATAACGGGTTGGCTCCGTTTATAACCCTTCGAGCAGCCAGCAACCTGAATATCAACGCGAGTCTTAGCGATGGGTTCTGGCAGTACGCAGTGGTCACCGGATTTGGTATTTCTCTTCCGATATCCACTCTCGATGTGGCCAATCAAGAATGGAGCGATATTTCAAACGATGTCATCAACACGATCGGAGTAGATCCGACCGGCATCCTGTTCGCGCCGGAGGTTTTATCCGGTGACGAGACCGCATTGGAGCAGTATTACGGGCTTTATGGCCAATACGCTGCCTTCCTGAGTACGCAGGGCGGACAGTTCTTTGGCGGGTCATATGGCGCCGATATTGTTGCGGGAATCGCCTTCGGCTTCGTTGGGAGCGATGATCTCGGCCTGCCGCCTCCTCCGACAGCACCGACTTCCGCGGCCGATTACCTCGGGTATCTGACCAAGTACGCGAATTATTTTTCGACGACAGACACTATCTTTGCAAGCTCGGGAGCGCTCCCCTCGACGTTCCAGGCGCCGGCACCGCCGCCGGATACCCTGATCGTCACGGCACCGGTCATTCCCGTCGATAACAGTCCTTCGCCTGTTCGCAGCGCGGCGAATCCGCTTCCGTTCGCCGCTGCCACGTTGGCTGGCGGCAGCAGCAGCTCTTACCGTTTCGCCGCCGGCGCGGACATGTCCAGCTCGGATCCGCTCGCCGTGCAGGCAAAAGCCCTGCTCGACCAGGATGGCAACCATGGCGGGCAGGTCCTGCTCGATGGTCATGCAGACTACACCGACGACATCACCGGCACCGGTCTTGTCGTCCACGCGCCGAATCTGATCCGAACTGGCACCGGCAGCATCGATATCGCGGCGGGTGGCGATATTCGCTGGCTGGATACGGTCGCCCCGACGGCGATCTATGCCGCCGGCGCTCCGGCGGACGGCACCGATACGGCGCAGTCGGCGAACATCATGCGTCCGTCCCAGACTCTCGGGATCGACCAGGCCAATAGCCCCGAGTTCGTCATTACCGGTGCGGTGAATCCCGATAACGGCGGACACGTATCGCTGCATTCGGGTGGCGATATCGTCGGTATCCAGGACACTATCGATACCGATGGCAGCGCGACGGGCCTGGTCGGAGCATCCACCTCGCAGTACTGGTGGCAATGGATGCAGACCAGCAACAGCCCGGACGGAAGCAGTTCGTCGATCGATTTCGGCGCCTTTGACCAGGGCGTGATGAGCGTCGGCGGCAATGTGAGCATCGACGCCGCAGGCGATATCCGCCAGTTGTCAGCCTCGCTGCCTACTACCTGGGTGATCGATACCGACGCGAGCGGGCAGCGCAGCGTGCGCACCATCGGTGGCGGCGACCTCTCCGTGCGCGCCGGTGGCGATATCCTCAGCGGTACTTACTTCGTTTCGAAGGGGCAGGGTCGGTTGAGTGCCGGTGGCGATATCGGTGCCGATTTCAGTCGCACCGATACGACCAGCGGCGATCCGGCGCCGGAACTGAACGCCACCGGCACACCCGTATCCACCCTGCTTGCCCTGCAGGATGCCCAGGTTCAGGTCCAGGCCGGCGGCAGCGTCGATATTGGTGGTATCTATAATCCTTCCTGGCTGGATTCCGGTGCGGTCGATGCGATGGCGCCGGCCGGACATGCCGATGGCCAGGCCTATAGCGCCGCGTCGTCGATCCTGCTGCAGGCGGGCAGGGGTGACTTGACCTATGGCAGTCTGGTGTCGCCGCTCTCGCTGTTCGTTCCGGGGTTGGCATCACAGTTGGCGGGTACTACGGCGGGTGATGTCCTCCCGGCAAACGTGACCTTCGCCGCCGCAAACGGCGATGTCGATTTGTTGACGTCCGGTGAATTGTTTCCGTCGGCCACGGGCAATCTCGATATCCTTGCCGGCGCATCGGTGCACTTCGACAAGCCAAGCGACCGCAATACATTCTCCTCTTGGGGCCTGATCGATGCATCGCCGGCCCTGTTGGCGTCACCATTGGATACCTCGGCGTTGACAGCCGATCCGTCCGGGACGACGTTGGGCATCCTGAGGACGCGTGGCTATCTCGACATTGGTGCTGATGCCGACGCAAGCGTGATCCTGCACGACAAGGATCCACTGCATGCTGACGATGACGTTCCCGTGCGCATCTACGCCTTGACTGGCGATATTGTCAACGGTACTGGCGGGGGGGTCCACGGCGTCTTCCTTGTGCCGTCGAAGCCGGCGCGTATCGAGGCGGGGCGCGACATCATCGATCTGGCATATCTCGGCCAGCAGTCCCACGCCGCGGACCTTTCGCTGATTGAGGCCGGGCGGGATATCCGTGACACCTCGCTGTCGTTGTCAGCTGCATATATTGCATCCAATCTCCAGTTCAATATTAGGGCTCAGGTCGTCCTTCCCGCCATTGTGCAGGCGGGTCCGGGCAACCTTGTCGTCCAGGCGGGCCGCGACATCGGCACACTCTCCAGCCAGGTCGAGTTGCAGGCGCAGACATTCCCTGGCACTTATCAACAACTGCGCAACTTAAGTACCAATACAGCGCTGACCGGCATCGATACAGTCGGCAATCTCTACAATCCCTATCTCCCCAGCGAGGGCGCCGGTATCCAGGTGCTTTACGGTGTAGGACCCGGAATCGACCGGGCGGACTTCATCGCCCGCTATGTCAATCCGGCCTCCAACGTACCGGGCGTACCGGCGCTTGGCGACGATCTGGTCAGCTTTGTCGAGAACTACGAAGCCGGCCTTGCCGTCGATACCGGTCTGGTTGCCGACAAGGTTACGCCGGTCTATACCGTCGACCAGGCCTGGCAGATATTCAATACCTTGCCTGAGGCCGAACAGACCCTGTTCATACAGAATGGACTGTTCAAGATTCTCGCCACGGTCGGCAAGGATTACAACGATCCGCAAAGCCCCTTCGCCGGCCAGTACTCGCGTGGTTACGACGCGCTCAATACGCTGTTCCCGGCTTCGCTCGGCTATACCGCCAATGGCTTGTCCGGTGGTGTCAATGGTGCGCAGCAGACCGTCGACACCGGCGATCTAGACATTCGCAGCAGCACGATCCAGACCCAGCGCGGTGGCGATATCGGCATCCTCGCACCGGGTGGCCAGGCCCTGCTGGGTAGCGTGCTGGCGCCACCGGTCATCTTCGACGGCCAGGGGCATGTCCTCGCCGGTCCCAATACGATGGGCGTGCTGACCCTGCGCACCGGCGATATCGATATCTTCACCGATCGCAGCGTGCTGCTGGCGCAGAGCCGTATCTTCACCGAGCAGGGCGGCGACCTGGTGATGTGGAGCTCCAACGGCGATATCAACGCAGGCAAGGGTGCCAAGACGAATACCGATATTCCGCCGGCAAGTTATCTGTGCAATCCGGACGCCTGGTGCCAGGAGGATCCCACGGGGCAGGTCAGCGGCGCGGGTATTGCCACCCTGCAAACCATTCCGGATGCGCCTGTGGGTGAAGTTTACCTGCTGGCTCCGCGTGGCACGGTCGATGCGGGCGATGCAGGTATCCGCGTATCGGGCAACCTCGTGATCGCCGCGGCACATGTGGCCAATGCCGACAATATCCAGGTCAAGGGCAACGCGATCGGCGTGCCGGTGGTGCAGGCGGTCAATATCGGTGCGCTCAATGCCGCGGGCGCCGCCGCCAGTGCCGCATCGAAGGTTGCCGAGGACGTGGCGCGCAAGCAGCAGGCCGATTCGCGCGATCGCATGCCCTCGGTTATTTCGGTACAGGTACTCGGTGCCGGCGATACCAGCGCCAGTACGGAGGACCGCGGTGCGCAGGATCCTTATAGCCCGGTGAAAATACTCGGCGCCGGCAAGCTGAGCGCATCACGTGCGGCTCAGCTGACAGCTGCGGAGCGGAGCAGGATGACCGATTGACTGTATTCGCCCGGGCAGCGACCCGGTGCAGGTCTGCGAAGCGACAAGGACGTCACGAGGGCATCGGCAGGATGGCTCGGGCTCGTGGTGAGTGTCATCCGACTGGCATATTCTGGGACATGCCTGCGTCACGAGGGTGCCTTCGCACTCAGGTAGACGGGTGGTACTTCCAGTCCGGAAGGCCGACTTCTGGTGACGTCATGACGTACGGCATTGCAGTGGCACGCACAAGGCGCCTGGCAGCTACTGTCTTGTTCTTCCTGGGCCTGCTGGCCCTGGCGACCGGCTCGGTCGCCGGCGATGTGTTCGGTGGCGGGGCAGCCTTGCCCGCGGGTGCCTATGTCGGCTTCGGCTTTCTTGCCGCAGGCAATCCTCGGCTATCCGCGAACACAGCATCGAATACGTACAGTGCGGGGCGAGCCGCGATCGATAGCGGTTCGCTGTTCGGTGCATGGAATGTCGCTACCGGCAACGCGATTTCCTATTGCCAGACAGGGAGTGCCAGTGGACGGAAGTTATTCGATAACTTCGACGGTGTAGTGGCGCTGACTTCGGCCGGACCGTGTAACGGCACGACGGCAGGCTTCGCCGCGCCCAATGGTGTTGCGGTGGATCCCTATTTCGCCAGCAGCGACATTCCTTTGTCGCAGGCGGAGTACGATCAGTTCGCCGCGGGCGGCAAGACCGGCGTATACGGTCGTCCCGCGCAATTTCCGGTCCTCGCCAGC
This sequence comes from Luteibacter sp., assembly GCA_036009745.1. Lineage (GTDB taxonomy): Bacteria > Pseudomonadota > Gammaproteobacteria > Xanthomonadales > Rhodanobacteraceae > Luteibacter. The sequence goes on from DASYLE010000220.1 coordinate 14,434, forward strand.
TCCATCGCGCTGGTCTTCAACAATCCCGACGTCACGGCCACGCTCAATCTGGCCGACACGCAGATCTGCAACATACTCAATGGCTCGGTGACGAACTGGAACCAGATCGACGCCCACCTGCCTTCGAAACAGATCAAGGTTGTCTATCGCTCCGATGGCAGCGGTAGCACATTCTCGCTGGCCAACCACTTGACGGCGTCACTGCCGACGGCAGTCTGCCCTCCAGTTGGCGGTCATCATTTTCTGCTTGATCAGGCCTTTACCGTCGTGGTCAGCCAGTTCATGCCGAGCATTTCCACAGGCTGGATCGGTGCCCTTGGTGACGGTGCCCTGATCGAAGCCGTCGCCGGAACGGACGGCGCCATCGGTTACGCCGGGTCGGCGAACGTCAGGGCGGCCCAACTCATTCATCCGGCGCTACGCTACGCGACTGTCAATGGTCTCGACCCGATCGCGGATTTTCCGGGGTCGATCACGCTCGTTACGCTCGCCAACCAGGTACTCGGCAGCTCGGGGACCCTCAGTCTGCTGAGTCCCGCACCGTCAGGTACGGCGTGTATAAACACAGTGAACCCCGCAGTTTATGCGACCGCCACTACGCGCTACCCGATCATGGCTGTGTCGTACCTGCTCGCGAATTTCCAGGGCAATGGTTCGAGCAGGGATGCGGTACGCAGCCTGATCGCTTCTGCCTACGGCGCCCACATCGGTGTGACCACGATCGGCGCTGGTAAGGGCTATGCCTTTTTGCATCCACCTCTCGCGCTTGATATCAATTCCTGCGTAAATACCTGATCGGACGGTGTGTGCTCCAAGGCACTTCTGAAGTATCGGGTTATATGACATAAAAAAATATAATTGGATTACTTGTTTGATATGTGTCACATCATTATGTAATGATAATGTGAAGTGTATTATTATGTTTCATAACGATCTATTAATAAAATGTAGTCCAGTCACAGGCCTGGCATATTCACGGACATTCCCCGGTCACTACAGCGCCATTGGTTCCCCGTAGAAATAACGATGCCCCCAATTCCGGGGGTATTTCTGCAAGGGGCAAATCATGGAATACGGAAAGATGGCCACCCGCACGAAAATCCTGGCGGGCGCGGTCCTGCTCTGCCTTGGCTCGGTTGTTGCGACCGCTGCCTCGGCCACCGATACCTTCGGCGGCGGCGCAACGCTGCCGGCCGGTGCGTATGTCGGCTTCAACTTCGTCGGCGCCACCAACGCGGTGCTCTCATCGAACACCTCGACCCAGTTCGCCGGTCAGAATCCGAGCGCGGTCGACAGCACCTCGCTGTTCGGCGTCTGGGCTGCGGCGACGAGCAACAAGATCTCCTACTGCCAGACCGGCAGCGGCAACGGCAAGAAGATCTTCGACAAGACCGATGGCACCACGGCACTGACCTCGGTCGGCGCCTGCGCCGGCGGCCTGACCGGCTTTGGTGCTCCGGCCGGCGTTGCTGTTGACCCGTATTTCGCGGGCAGCGATGCGCCGATGTCGTCCAGCGAATATACGCTGTTCGGTACCGCCACGACCGGCAAGGGTCCGGTGTACGGCCAGCCGTCGCAGTTCCCGGCCGTCGCCGGCTCGATCGCCATCGTTTACCACAATGCCGATGCCCCGCAGGGTACGCTGAACCTGAGCGATGCGCAGATCTGCGGCGTGCTCAACCACACGATCACCACCTGGGATCAGCTGGGCGTCTCCACGACGGCCAATCCGCACAAGCCGATCAAGGTCGTCTATCGCTCGGATGGCAGCGGCACCTCGTTCTCGCTGTCGAACCATCTGACCGCGGTGTGCGGCCCGTCGGGCGGCCACCATTTCCTGGCCGACCAGGCATTCACCACGGTCGTCAGCCAGTTCGGTACCCCGGCCGGTTTTGGCTGGACAGGTGCCAACGGCAACGGCGGCGTGATCACCGAGATGAACCTCCCCGCCGAAGACGGCGCGATCTCGTATGCCGAATCGGCGAACCTGAAGGCTGCCGCTGCCGCTGGTAGCGCCGCTAACATCGCCTACGCGACCGTCAACAGCAAGGACCCGTACGCTGACTTCCCGAACTCGGTCAGCGTTACCGCTGTGCAGAACTTCGTGGTCAGTGGCGTGAATGCCACCACTGGCGCCCCGGCAATCAGCCTGGTCACCCCGTTGGTGGCTTCGAGCAAGTGCCTCAACATCGTCAACCCGACCACCTACGCGAATGTCACCTCGCGTTATCCGATCATGGCCGTGTCCTACCTGATCGTGAACTACAAGGGTAACGGATCGGACGTGTCGGCGGTTCGTAGCCTGATTTCCTCGGCTTACGATGCAACCCACACCGGCGTGAAGACGATCGGCAACGATCCGGCCGTGCTGCCGGCGCTTCCGGTCAACGGCGTGAAGACGGGCTTCGCCTTCGTCTCGCCCACCACGGCGATCGATCCGACCGCTTGCGTCAACATGTAAATCGTTGGCGAAACGTGTCGAAATCTGGAAGGGCCCTTCGGGCCCTTCCTTCTCTGTTGAAGAATGCCCGTGACGCGTTCCGTTCATTGGTCCGGCATGGCGTCAACCCGGCAACCGCGATGCCCCAATCTCGGGGGAAATTCTGCACGGAACAGATCATGAAACACGGAAAAGTTCTCGCGGGCGCAGTCCTGCTCTGCCTCGGCCCCGTCGTTGCAACCGCGGCCTCGGCCACCGATACCTTCGGCGGCGGTGCAACGCTGCCGGCCGGCGCGTATGTCGGTTTCAACTTCATCGGCGCCACCAACCCGATGCTCTCATCGAACACCCTTACGCAGTTCGCCGGCCAGAGCCCCAGCGGTATTGATGCCGGTTCGCTGTTCGGCGCATGGTCCGCATCGACGGGCAACAAGATATCGTACTGTCAGACCGGCAGCGGCAACGGCAAGAAGATCTTCGACAAGACCGATGGCGCCACGGCACTGACCTCGATCGGTGCCTGCACCGGCAGCTTAACCGGCTTTGCGGCACCGGCTAGCGTTGCCGTCGATCCCCACTTCACGGGCAGCGATGCACCGATGTCGGTCAGTGAATACGCGCTATTTGGTACCGCGGCGACTGGGAAGGGTCCTCAGTACGGTGAGCCGTCACAGTTTCCGGTTGTCGCTGGCTCGATTGCGATCCTCTATAATAACGCCGATGCGGCACAAGGTACGCTGAACCTGACAGGCGCCCAGATCTGCGGCGTATTCAATCATACGATCACGACCTGGGATCAGTTGGGGGTTTCCACGCCCTTTAACCCGCACAAGCGGATTAAGGTGGTCTATCGGCTCGATGGCGATGGCACGACTTTTTCGTTGTCGAACCATCTGACTGCGGTGTGCCAGGGTACGCTTCCTGCCCATTTTATCACTGACCAGTCCTTCTCCACGGTCGTCAGCCAGTTCGGTACACCGTCCGCATTCGGGTGGACCGGCGTCTCGGGTGATGGTGGTGTGGTCACGGAGATGAACTTTTTCGGCGAAGACGGTGCGATATCCTATGCGGAGTCGGCGAACCTTAAGGCTGCGACGATCGCCGGTACCGCCTTTAATGTGTCGTATGCAAAAGTCAACGGCCGGGACCCGTTCGCCGACTTCCCGGGAACGATTAGCGTTTTCGCGGTGCAGAATATAGCGATCAACGGCGTTAACGCCGTCACGGGTAGCCCTGTAGTCGTTGAGCTTAGTCCGATTGTGGCTGGAAGTAAGTGCATCAATATTGTGAACCCTGTCACGTACGCGAATGTGATCACGCGTTATCCGATCATGGCTGTGTCTTACCTTATCGCCAACTTCAAGGGTAACGGCCCGGACGTGGCGGCAGTTCGTAGCCTGATCTCCTCAGGTTATGGCGAGGTAAATCCGATCACCCACCTCATCACGCATCCGGGTGTGAGCACCATCGGTGCAGGTACCGGTTTTGCCTTTATTGCGCCAAATACGCCGATCGAACCGGCTGCTTGCATCAACATCTAAATTCGTTGGCGTAAGGAATCGAAGGCCGAAGAGTTTTTCGGGCACTCATTTTACGCTAATGATTATTTAGTATTTTATAGTTGTCATGTTTGTCATTAATACGGCATATTAAGCGACACGGTCCGGTCATTCCTCCGCCATTGCCTGCGTGTAGAAATAGGGATGCCCCCAATTCCGGGGGCATTTCTGCAAGGGGCAAATCATGGAACACGGAAAGATGGCCACCCGCACGAAAATCCTGGCGGGCGCAGTCCTGCTCTGCCTTGGCTCGGTTGTTGCAACCGCTGCCTCGGCCACCGATACCTTCGGCGGCGGTGCCACGCTGCCGGCCGGCGCGTATGTCGGCTTCAACTTCATCGGCGCCACCAACGCGGTGCTCTCGTCGAACACCTCGACCCAGTTCGCCGGCCAGAACCCGAGTACTGTCGACTCTGGCTCGCTGTTCGGTGCCTGGTCCGCTTCGACGGGCAATAAGATTTCCTATTGCCAGACCGGCAGCGGCAACGGCAAGAAGATCTTCGACAAGACCGATGGCACCACGGCGCTGACCTCGATCGGTGCCTGCGCCGGCGGCCTGACCGGCTTTGCCGCCGCAACCACCGCCACCGTCGACCCGTACTTCGCGGGCAGCGATGCGCCGATGTCGTCCAGCGAGTATGGCCTGTTCGGTACCGCCACGACCGGCAAGGGCCCGGTGTACGGTGAGCCGGCGCAGTTCCCGGCGGTCGCCGGCACGATCGCGATCGTCTACCACAATGCCGATGCCCCGCAGGGTACGCTGAACCTGAGCGATCAGCAGATCTGCGGCGTGCTCAACCACACGATCACCACCTGGGATCAGCTGGGCGTCTCCACGACGGCGAACCCGCACAAGCCGATCAAGGTTGTCTATCGCTCGGATGGCAGCGGCACCTCGTTCTCGCTGTCCAACCACCTGGCGTCGCTTTCGACCGCGGTTTGCGGTGGTACGGCTGCTGCCCATTTCATCACGGACCAGGCCTTCACCACGGTCGTCAGTCTGTTCGGTATTCCGGCGACCGGCTGGACGGGTGCCAACGGTAACGGCGGCGTGATCACCGAGATGAACGTCCCCGGCGAAGATGGCGCGATCTCGTATGCCGAATCGGCGAACCTGAAGGCCGCCGTGGCTGCCGGTACCGCTCCCAACGTGTTCTTCGCCAAGGTCAATGGCATGGACCCGTATGCGGACTTCCCGGATACGGTCACAGCGACTGTGTTGCAGAACTTCACGATCACCGGCGTGAATGCCAGCACGGGTGTTCCGACGACCGGTCTGCTCACCCCGATCGTCGCTGGCAGCAAGTGCATGAACATCGTCAGCCCGACGACGTATGCAAACGTGACGACGCGTTACCCGATCATGGCGGTGTCCTATCTGATTGCCAATTTCAAGGGTAACGGCACGGATGCGGCGGCGGTTCGTAGCCTGATTTCCTCGGCCTACGGCGTCACCAATCCGATCACCAAGATCACCACCCATGCGGGTGTGACCACCATCGGCACCGGTACGGGCTTTGCGTTCTTTGCCCCGGGTACGGCGATCGATCCGACCGCTTGCATCGGCAGCTGATCGAGTTATTTCATCGATCGGGGAAGGGCCTTCGGGCCCTTCCTTTTTGGTATCGATCGCTTTGGGCCTCATTTTCCATTCATGGAAAATGCAGGCCATATCGTCATCTGGCGGAAACTATCCGATGGCTATCCTCGGTATTGGCGCAATGCTGGACGGTGCGCTGGAGATCAGGCCATGCATGGATATCGTGCCCGCGGTTTCAGCCTTCTGGAAGTGATCGCCGCGATTGCCTTATTGGCGATCTGCTTCGGATCGTTGATGCGGGTAACAAGCGCTTCGCTCAACCTTACGTCCCGCGCGTCGGCTTACACCCGCTCCGCGATGTGGGCGAACAGTATGCTGGATCGCGTTTTTGTCGTGGATTTCCCGGGGGAGGGAACTAGCCGGGGCCGTTTTGACGATAGTTACCAGTGGACGATGCGTGTTTCGTCGCCGTCCGATACCCTCGCACAGCAGACGAATGTGCCGCTGCATCTGTACCGGATCGACCTGGATGTCACCTGGCGGGAAGGTACGCACGACGTGAGCTCGCACTTCACGACTTTGCGTACAGTGTCGACTCATCCCGTTGCGCAAGCGCTGTTGCCGGTGCAGGAATGACACGCGCGCGTGGTTTCAGCCTTCTTGAGATACTGGCGGCACTTGCCTTGCTCTCCCTGGTGTTGCTTGGCGTTTACGCGGGTCTGCAAACGGTTACCCGTGCCACCCACTCTGGCACCGCGGTCAGTCAGCGCATGGATGAGATTCGCGCAGCGCAGGGCTATTTGCGTCAGACGCTGACGCGCTCACTGGCTTATCCCTGGGCCCGGGGTCAGAAACGGGGCGACCGGCCGACGGTCTTCTCGGGCGGCGAGCGGGAGATGAGCTTCGTCGCGCCGGCACCAGGATACCTTGCGGCTATGGGTGTGCAGCTTCAGCAACTGCGCTTGTCCGGTGACGAAAATCACTACCAGCTCGAGGTCATCTTCGCGCCGCTTGCGTCACGTCATGCGTCGCCCGTGGTTCCGGGTGAGCCGGAAGTTCTTGTTTCGGGCATCCGGAAGGGACATTTCTACTACAACGGCTCGGACGACAATGGGCGTCCGTTGGGGTGGCAGACGCACTGGGATTATCCATATCGGCTTCCCGACATGGTTGGCGTGGCGCTGGAACTCAATGGCGAACAGCGCTGGCCGGTCGTCGAGATTCCCTTGCGCATGGATCCCGCCGCGATGAATGTCATCGAAGGTGTCTATCGATTGAACTCGAATCAGACGGGTCCGTGATATGAAACGAACTATCCGATCGATGCGGACATCCCAGCGCGGCGTCGCGCTCCTGATTGTGCTTTGGGGGTCGACTCTTGCAGCCATCGTCCTGGGCGCGCTTGCGATCAACGCTCACGTGGAAGGGCTCCAGGCGCGTGCACAGCTTGACCAGGCGCAAGCTTTCTACGCCGCGGAAGCAGGCCTGGAACGCGCGGTCTTTGGTCTCCGTCTTAAAGATGAATCCTTGCGCTGGATCAGCGATGGTCGGCCGTATCCAATGCGGATCGGGGACATCGATGTCCGGGTTGACGTCATGGATGATGACGGGAAGATCAACCTCAATCAGGCCGATCCGGCGTTGATCGGCAGGCTGATCGCGGCGAGCGGGGCTGACCCGGAACGCGCTTCGGAGCTGGTTGCCGCACTGGTCCGCTGGGGCACGGCGGATGCTTCCGCTGCCGATAAATCGCCCTTTCTTGCCGCCGGTGGTTTCTCGAGTATCGAGGAGTTGCAGCGATTGCCGGGTATGGATCAGGAGACCTACCATCGGATCGAGCCAGCGCTGACGCTATGGCAGATCGGCGGCAATCCCAATCTCGCACACGCCTCACCAGCGGTCATCGCAGCGGTTTCCGGTATTTCCCGGGAACAGGTGTCTGCTTTCGTCAAGGCCCGGAGCGAGTGGACGGGTTCGTCGATGGCGTTTCCGCGACTCCCACAAGGGGTCGCGGCTGTGATGAACGTAGGTCCCAGTAACGTTTTGAGTATAACTTCACGTGCGAGGCTCCCGGATGGAGTCGTCTCAAGACTGCGCGCCACAGTGCGCCTTACCGATGAGCCCGGTGACAGACGCACTTATCGTGTGTTGCGCTGGCAAGTGGATGCAGGGACCTAGAAACGAATGGATATGCCACCGAAAGCGATACCGTCACCCGACGCCATCTTTGGCGTGCTTACGGCGCGTGGTCGGATCAAGGACAGCGATCTGGTTCGGGCGAAGCGCCTGCATGAGGAGTCTCCGGAGGGGACTCTCACCACCTTGATGGCGACGCTTGGCCTGGTTTCGGAGCGGGACCTCGCCGATAGCTGGGCGGAGTTGCTCGGCGTCCCCTTGCTGGCCGCGCGTGACGCCCCCGAGCTGCCCCCCGCGGACATCGAGATGTCGGTGCGCTTCCTGAAGCAGTACCACGTGGTCCCGGTGCGGGTGGGCGAGGAGGGCGTGGCCCTGATGGTGGCCGACCCGTCCGACCCGTATCCCTTGCAGGCCGCGCGGCTGGCGACCGGTCGCGCGATCACGCCTTTGATCGGCCTGCGCTCGGAGATCGACGACCTGATCGAGCGCTATTACGGGCAAGGCCGCTCGGCG
>DASYLE010000221.1:0-112273 GCA_036009745.1 Luteibacter sp.
GAAATTGTCCGGATCGCCGCCAAAGAAAGCGATGCCCTGTTCGGGCGCGAAGACCAGGCGCACGTCCTGGTAGCGGCGGTAACGGTACAGCGCGTAACGGCCACCGTGGTAGAGCGTGACCACGTCGCAGCGCCACTTGCCCGCATCGCCGCCGACGCATTCCTGCTCGATCGCGCTATTGATCGCGCGCTCGGCTTTGGTCCGCCCGGCGCCATCCTTGCCCTTCGTGGCGGCGTTCACCCGATCGGTGACGTCGGTGATCTTGTCCAGCTGGTTGAGCTCGACCTCGGGACAGCGCGGCTCATCCTCGCCCTTGGCCGCGTAACCGTCGGCCATGTAATTGGCGTTCTTTGACAACTGCGACAGGCAGCTGTTGGCGCAATGGTGGTTGGTCATCACCAGGCCATCGGCGGACACGAAGGAACCGGAGCAACCCTCGGCCAGGCGCACCGCGGCATGCTGGACCAGGTCGATCCACTGCTCGCTGGGCGTAAAGCCGTAGCGGTCCTGCATCTGCTTGACCGGCAGATGGTCCAGCGTCCACATGCCTTCGTCGGCACAGGCGGAACCGATACCGACGCAGAGCAGCGCGGCAATGACGGCGAATAGCGGTCGCTTCATAGATTTCCCCTTGGATGGCGGTGGTGACCGCTCATAAATCCGTAACGATATAACATTACATTCCATGTTCCGGATCATTACAAGTGCAGGTGCAGCGTGTCGGATCGTTCCGAAATTTTCCTCCGCCAGCAATACGACCTGGCTCGCGACATGCCGGTATCGCCGCGCCGACGACGCTTGCTGAAGGCGGCGCTGCTCGCCGCCGCCCTGCCCTGGGTGATGCCGATCGCGCGGGGCGCGGGGCGTCAGGTCCTCTTTTCCGACTACCCGTTCAAACTCGGCGTCGCCTCGGGCACGCCGACCGACCGCAGTGTCGTGCTGTGGACGCGCCTGTGCCCCGATCCGTTCAATGGTGGCGGCATGGGGGTCGAGAACGTGCTTATGCGCTGGGAAGTGGCCCATGACGAACACTTCGGCCAGATCGTGCAGAGCGGCGAGTGGCATGCGATGGCCGGGATGGCGCATAGCGCGCATATCGAAGTGAACGGGCTGGCCCCGGACCGCTGGTATTTCTATCGCTTCATTGCCGGCAACGAGGTCAGTCCGACGGGGCGCACGCGCACCCTGCCCTCGGCTGACCAGGCTGTCGACAAGCTGCGCTTCGCCCTGGCCTCGTGCCAGCACTATGAACTGGGCTACTTCTCGGCCTACCGGCACATGCTTGCCGACAACCCGGACCTGGTGCTGTTCGTCGGCGACTATATCTACGAATACACCGCCGAGGCCAACCGCGTGCGCATGCACTCGAGCAGCGAGCCGTACGATCTTGCGGGCTATCGCACGCGTTACGCGCAATACCATCTGGACGACGACCTCAAGGCCATGCACCAGGCCGCGCCATGGGTATTGACGATCGACGATCACGAAGTGATGAACGACTGGGGTGGCGATGTCGGCGAGGACCTCGATCCGGATTTCCCCCTGCGCCGCGCCAATGCCTTGCAAGCGTATTTCGAACACCAGCCCCTGCCGATGGGCACACTGGGCAAGGATCGCGCCCTGTCGATCTATCGCGGCGTGCAGGCCGGGCAACTGGCGCGCTTCCATGTTCTGGACGATCGCCAGTACCGCTCGGCGGAAGTATGTTCGCCACCGGGCATGGGCGGCGGCAATTTCTATACGCATGATTCCGAATGCCCGCAGCGCACGGACATGAGTCGCACCATCCTCGGCACGACGCAGGAACGCTGGCTTGCACAGCAGCTACGCGAGAGTCGTGCGCGCTGGAATTTCATCGTGCAGGAAACCCTGTTCTCGCCCCTGCCGGGACCGAGCGCGAAGGGACCTGAGTTCTATACCGATGCATGGGATGGTTACCCCGGCGCGCGCCAGCGGCTTGTTCATGACCTCGTTGCATCAAAAGCCAGCAATCCGGTGATCCTCGGCGGCGACTATCACTGCACCATTGCCTGCGACGTCAAGGCCGACTTCGCGCGCCCGTCGTCGGCAACCATCGCCAGCGAGTTCGTCGGCACCTCGATCACGTCGCCGGGCATGCCGCAGAAGCAACTCGCCGAACGCATCGCGGCGAATCCGCACGCCCGCTATGGCGACAGTGAGCATCGCGGTTACCTGCTCTTCGATCTCGTGCCCGGGGCGCTGGAAGTGGCGGCGCGAAGCATGGCTTCGGTGCGCGAGCATGACAGTGCATGCACGACGACACACACGTTTCGCATCGAGGATGGAAGGCCGGGTATCCACGACGCCTGAGGCGGCGCCCTGTTGCGCCGCGCACCGTGTGCGCGCATCCGTTCGCTTCATGCCCTCCAAAATAGGCAATCGGGATAGTCACGGCCCCAACGGACTCGCGCACAGGGTGCGCTCCCACAAGTGCAAGCAGTGGGCTCTTAGCCGGCGGCTTTGGCCTGTTCGAGGACGACGGCCACGGCGTGGATCACCGAGGCGATACGCACCGCGCCCTGGATCGGTTGCGCGGACAGACCGTGCTTGCGCAGGGTCTTCTCGTGCGACTCAAGGCACTTGCCGCAGCCGTTGATCGCCGAGACCGCGAGCGAGGCGAGTTCGAAATCGACCTTCTCGCCACCGGGGGCGGCCATCACGTTCATGCGCAGGCCCGCGCGCAGGGTGCCGTACTCCTCGTCACCCACGAGGTGCAGGAAGCGATAGTAGATATTGTTCATACCCATGATCGCGGCGGCGGCGCGGGCGCCGTTCAGTTCCTCGGCGCTGGCGTGCTTCGCCGACTCGGCCGCGATCGCCTCGGTCAGCGGGGCGTAGCGCGAGGCGATGGCGGAGGCCAGCGCGATCACGGCGATCTGTTTCTGCGTCAGGCCCGGCGCGCCAGCTTCGCTCAGCACGGAGTCGAGATTGAGGCGCAGGTCCTTGGCATAGTCGGGCAGGCTGGCGCGAAGTTCGGCAAGCGTCATGATGGGCTCCGGTGTTTGTGTGCGTGGACAGCGTGAGTCGGCTGCTGCGTATCGCGCCGACTCACACTGTCGCTCTCAGGCGACCTTGAGCGTCTCTTCACCCTGGTGCCAGTTGCATGGGCACAGCTCGTCGGTCTGCAGCGCATCGAGGACGCGGAGCACTTCGGCCGGGTTGCGGCCGACGCTGCCGTCGGTGACGTAGACGAAGCGGATGATGCCTTCCGGGTCGACCAGGAACGAGGCACGTTGGGCCACGCCTTCGTCGCTCAGGATGCCGAGGGCGGAGGTCAGGTCTTTCTTGATGTCGGCGAGCATGGGGAACGGCAGGTCACGCAGGTCCTTGTGGTCCTTGCGCCAGGCCAGGTGGACGAATTCGCTGTCGGTGCTCGCGGCCAGGACCTGGCAGTCACGGTCCGCGAACTGCTCGTTCAAGTCGCCGAAACCCTTGATCTCGGTCGGGCAGACGAAGGTGAAGTCCTTCGGGTAGAAGAACACCAGCAGCCACTTGCCCTTGTAGGTGTCGTTGGTGATCGGGAAGAACGCCTTCTCCAGGCTCTCGATGGAGACGGTGGCGGTCAGGTTGAACTGGGGAAACGTGTCGCCGATGGTCAGCATGTGGACTCTCCTGGTGGGGTGGGTAGCTTTCAATGGCCGAGGCGGGTGACGCAAACGCCCAGGCCAGGACGTCGATATATATTTCTCAAATCAATTGCTACCACGGTTATGATAGGCTTTAGCTATTACAAAACCGTGGTCGTCCGATGAATCTCCGCGATCTCCAATACCTGGTGGCCCTGGCCGAATTCCGCCATTTCGGCCGCGCGGCCGAGGCCAGTTTCGTCAGCCAGCCCACCCTGTCCACCCAGATCAAGAAACTGGAGGACGAACTGGGTGTGGCCCTGGTCGAGCGCGCGCCGCGCAAGGTCCTGCTGACCGAGGCCGGGACCGAGATCGCCAGGCGGGCCAGAAGCGTGCTCTCGGAAATCGACCAGATCAAGGCCGTCGCCAAGCGCACCCGTGATCCGGAATCGGTAAGCCTGCGCCTGGGCATCTTCCCGACCCTCGGACCCTACCTCCTGCCGCATATCGTGCCGCGCATCCGCGAGCGCTTTCCGCGCCTGGAATTGCTGCTGCGCGAGGAAAAGACCGAGCAGATCCTGCATATGCTGCGCGAGGGCACCCTGGACGCCGGCATCCTCGCCCTGCCCCTGCACGATGACAGCCTGCATACCGAGTTCCTGTTCGAGGAGCCCTTCGTCCTCGCCGTACCGTCGGGCCATCCGCTGACCCATCGCGGCAAGCTCAAGCTGGGCGACCTCACCGACCAGACCTTGCTCCTGCTCGAGGACGGCCATTGCCTGCGCGACCAGGCCCTCGAGGTCTGCCATATGGCCGGTGCCGGCGAGAAAACCGGTTTCCGCGCGACCAGCCTGGAGACCTTGCGGCAGATGGTCGCGGCCAATGTCGGCATCACCCTGCTGCCGGTCCTGGCGGTGAAGCCGCCGGCCTCGCAGGCGGCCAATGTCGATCTGATCGAGTTCGACGGCATCCCGCCCAGCCGGCGTATCGCCATGGTCTGGCGCAAGAGTTCCTCGACCACTCCCTTCCTGGAAAAGCTCGCCGACGTCATCCGAAGCGTTCCTGCCGCGTTATTCGATGCGACCGACTGCGCGACGCAGCACGAAGCCGCTACCAGGAACTGAGCCATACATGCGCAAACTTGTCTTGGCCTTCCTCCTTGTGCTGGTGGCATGGGGAGGCCTGCACTGGTGGCACCGCAGGCCACTGGGCGCCCCGGAGGGCGTGCTGGCGGCCGGGACGCCGGTCGAGGACGACCTGCCCTCGGGCGCCGGCCCGAGCATGCGCCGCGGCAAGTTCACCCTTGAAGTCCGGGCCAGCTTCGAACTGACCGCCCGGGTGCTGTCCCGCGAGGATTATGAATACGACGACCTGGCGCCGATCGTCCCGGTCGACCTCGCCCTGGGCTGGGATCGCATGTCGGAAAACGAGGTGCTGAAGAAGATCCGCATTTCACAGTCCAACCGCTTCTACTACTGGTACGTCGACGACTTCCCGATCCCGCGCCGCGAAATCGAGGAATCCAGCGCGAACATGCACATGATCCCCGCCGATGCCGATGTCGAACGCGCACTGCACAATGTGCACAGCGGCCAGGTCGTGCATATCGAGGGCTTCCTGGTCGACGCCAGGCGCGACGACGGTCGCACCTGGCAGACCTCGCGCAGCCGCGACGATACCGGCGCGGGTGCCTGTGAGATCGTTTACGTCGAGAGCATCACGGTCGAGCGCTGACGCGCGTCAATAGCGCAGCAAGGCCCGCAGCGGGCTGTCGCCATGCCAGCGGGCACGGCCACCCAGCGCTTCCAGTTCGATCACCACCGCGCCGCCGACGACCTGTGCACCGAGCATGGCCAACAGGCGACGCGCGGCATCGAGCGTGCCCCCGGTGGCAAGCACGTCGTCGACCACCAGCACACGGTGACCGGAATGGAGCGCGCCGGCGCCGATCTCGATCCGATCGGCGCCGTACTCCAGGCCGTAGTCGACGCCGACGGTCGGCGGCGGCAGCTTCCCGGCCTTGCGCAACGGCGCGAAGCCGGCACCGAGCGCGTGCGCCAGCGCGGCACCAAAGATAAAGCCGCGCGACTCGATCCCACAGACGATGTCGATATCCGCATCGCGCCATGGCTCGGCCAGCGCGTCGATGCAGTGGGCGAAAGCGTCGGCATCGGCCAGCAGGGGCGTGATGTCCTTGAACAGGATGCCGGGCTTGGGGAAATCCGCGACGTCGCGGATCAGGGCTTCGATATCGTGCACGCAGGTCCTTGGTGGTCGCAAATATCCAGTGGCGGACCGCTTGGATGGAACCGAACTCAGCCAGTCGCCGGCTGGAAGCCGCCATAGTCGTCGTCGGCCAGCGCGGCGCGCGCCTCGACCAGGGCCGCCTCGACCTCGCGGATCACGCCTTCGGCGGCCGCGGCGCACGACTCGGGCACCATCACCGCGACGAAATCCAGGGCTGGCAGCTGGCCGACCGCTCCGGTCAGGAACTCGCCGGAGACGAAGGCGGGAATTTCCGCCTGTTCCAGCGCGTCCCGCACCAGATGGGCGTCGATCAGCGACTGGGCGTGATAGATGATGCGCATGACCGCACGCTACCCCGCAATCGCCGACGCGGCAAGCCGTCGCGCGGGGGACACGCCAAGAAGGTAAACTTTGGCGTTTGACGCGCCAGTCCACCCGAGTCCCCCAGATGTCGACCGAATCGCCCACCCTGCCCTCCCCCACGACGACGCAGCCCGCGCCGGCGCAGAACTTCATCCGCCAGATCGTCCGTGACGACCTGGCCTCGGGCAAGCACACGGTGATCCACACGCGCTTCCCGCCCGAGCCGAACGGGTATCTGCACATCGGCCATGCCAAGTCGATCTGCCTGAACTTCGGCCTCGCCGCCGATTTCAACGGCATCTGCAACCTGCGGTTCGACGATACCAATCCGAGCAAGGAAGACGTCGAGTTCGTCGACGCCATCCAGCGCGACGTGACCTGGCTGGGCTTCGACTGGGCGGAACTGCGCCATGCCTCGGACTACTTCGAGGTGTTCTACCGTTCCGCGCTGAAACTGATCGCCGACGGCAAGGCCTTCGTCGACGATCTCAGCGCCGAGGAAATGCGTGAATACCGTGGCACCCTGACCGAACCGGGTCGCCACTCGCCGTATCGCGATCGCGGCATCGAGGAAAACCTCGACCTGTTCCGGCGCATGCGCGCGGGCGAGTTCGCCGACGGCAGCAAGACCCTGCGCGTGAAGATCGACATGGGCTCGGGCAACATCAACCTGCGCGACCCGGCGATCTACCGCATCCGCAAGGTCCACCACCAGAACACCGGCGACGCATGGCCGATCTACCCGATGTACGACTACGCGCATTGCCTGTCCGATGCGCTCGAGGGCATTACCCACTCCCTGTGCACGCTGGAGTTCGAGGATCACCGGCCGCTGTATGACTGGTGCGTCGACAACGTCGACCTGCGCAACCACCCGGAACTGTGGCAGCCGCTGGTCGAAGCCGGCCTGAAAACCGTGCCCAGCAAGCCGCGGCAGATCGAGTTCTCGCGCGGCAATATCAATTACACGGTGATGAGCAAGCGCAAGCTGCTCACCCTGGTCCAGGAAAACCTGGTCGACGGCTGGGACGACCCGCGCATGCCGACCATCGCCGGTGTGCGTCGCCGTGGCTTCACGCCCGCGTCGATCCGCCTGTTCTGGGAGCGCGTCGGCATCAGCAAGCAGAACAGCACCATCGACATGGGCGTGCTCGAAGGCTGCGTGCGCGAGGACCTGGACGCGGTCGCGCCGCGTCGGCTGGCGGTGATCGATCCGCTGAAGCTGGTCATCACCAATCTCGGCGATGCGCATGAGGAATCGCTGACCTTCCCGAACCACCCCAAGGACGAAAGCCTCGGCACGCGCCAGGTGCCTTTCTCGCGCGAGCTGTGGATCGAGCGCGAGGATTTCGCCGAGGTACCGCCGAAGGGTTTCCATCGCCTGAAACCGGAAGGCGAAGTGCGCCTGCGCGGTGTCGGCATCGTTCGCTGCGACGAGATCGTCAAGGATGCCGCCGGCAACGTCGTCGAGCTGCGTGGCAGCCTGGACCTGGAAAGCCGCACCGGCATGCCCGGCGCCGATCGCAAGGTGAAGGGCACGATCCACTGGGTCAGTGCGCGACATGCCGTGCCGGCCGAAGTGCGCCTGTACGACCGCCTGTTCGATGTGGTCGATCCGGACGACGACAGCGACGGCAAGACCTATAAAGACCATCTCAACCCGGCGTCGCGCCGCGTCGTCCAGGCCTGGGTCGAGCCGGTCGCGGCGACGGCCGTAGGCGAGGAACGCATGCAGTTCGAGCGCCTCGGCTATTTCGTCGCCGACTGGATCGACCACACCGCCGACCGCCCGGTCTTCAATCGCGTGGTGACCTTGCGCGATTCGTGGGCAAAGCAGGCCGGCCACTAATGCTCTACGCGCAGATCCACCTTACCTTGCCGGCATGGGTCCACGAGGCGGTCGATACGTCGCGCACCTATGCGACCGATGAGGACAAGGTGGGACTGGCGATCGAACTGTCCGACCGCAACGTCGCGGCCGGCAGCGGCGGACCGTTCGGCGCCGCGGTATTCGGTGGCGACGGCCGGCTGGTTTCGATCGGGGTGAACCGGGTCGTGCCGCACGCCTGTTCGGTGGCCCATGCCGAAATGATGGCCTACATGACCGCCCAGCAACGCCTGCAACGCCACCGCCTGAACGAGGGCGGCGGCCGCTACGCACTGGCGACCAGCGCGCAGCCCTGCTGCCAGTGCTATGGCGCGACGGTCTGGGCGGGTATCGATGAACTGCTGATCGGCGCGAGCTCGGCCGATGTCGAGGAACTGACCGAATTCGACGAAGGCCCGCTGCCCGCCGACTGGACGGGTGAGCTGGAACGTCGCGGCATCGCCGTACGCAGCGGCATCCTTCGCGACCGGGCTCGCGAGGTATTGCGCCGCTACGGCGAAAGCGGATCGGCATATTGAGCCGCTGGCGCGCCGCCCTGCCCCTGCTCCTGCTGGTCGCCGCCGGCATCGTGCTGGTGGCGTCCGGCGCGCTGGATCGCTTCCATCCGGCCAACCTGCTGGCCGATCGCCACGGCCTGAAGGACACGATCGCCGAATATCCCTGGCTGTCCCGGCTGGCCTATATCGGCCTGCTGACGATGGCGGTGTCGACCGGCGTGCCGGGCACGGTGGTGATCATCTTCGCCGGCGGCCTGTTGTTCGGCGTGGTCGACGGGACGATCTACTCGTCGGTCGCCCTCACCCTTGGCTCGCTCCTGCTTTACCTTGCCAGCCGCTACGCATTCGGCGGCGGTACCCGGCCGGCGCCGCCGTTGGTGGCCCGCCTGCGCCATGGATTCGCCTCGCACCCGGTGAGCTATACGCTCGCGCTGCGCTTTATCCCGATCATGCCGTTCGGTGCCATGACGGTCGGCCTGGCCTGGTTGCGCTGTCCGCTGTGGCTGTTCCTTGGCGCGACCTGGCTGGGTGGCACGGTGTCGCTGATCTTCGAAACCTCGGTCGGCGCAGGGCTTGGCGAGGCACTTCGCAGCGGCCGTCAATTCGGCTTCGGGCTGTTGCTGGATACGCACATCCTGCTACCGCTCGGTGCGCTGGCCCTGCTGGCGCTCATGCCGCTGGCCTTCAACGCCCTGCGCGCACGCTGGGCGGCGCGCCGCACGCACCAGGATTGACTACGGCCGGCAGGCTTCTGCGTTAGTCTGCTGCACACGAACGGATGCAACGGGGGCATTCATGCACGATGGCAAGGCTTCCCTGGCCGAGCGGCTATGGCGACGGACGTCACTGGTCCAGCGCCTGACCTTCATCGCGCTGATGCCGATGACCCTGACCGCGATCCTGCTGGTCACCCTGCTCACCCGCCACCAGCTGGAAACCCTGCGCGAGATGGGCCGGATCACGGCCGATGCGATCGCCAGCCAGGCCGCCTCGATCTCGGCCGAGCCCCTGCAGGCGATGCAGCGCCGCGAACTGGCGCGCATCGCCGCCTCGATCGGTCACCTGCCCCACGTCACCCACGTGCAGATCCGTGCGGTCGACGGCGAGATCGTGGCCGACCAGGACAGCGACGTGGAGCCGGGAGCGGCGACGACCACGGTGATCCGTGACATCGTCGGCAAGGCCGGCGGCCCCGCGCAAGGCTCGGTGATGATCGAGGTTAGCCTGGATGATGCGGTGGCCGCTCAGCGGGCGAGCCTGCGCAATGCCCTGATCTGGCTGGGCCTGACCGTGCTGCTCGCCGCACTGGTCGGCTGGCAATCGGCACGCTGGATCAGTGCGCCACTCCGGCGACTGGCCACCGCCATGCACAAGCTCGGCCTCGGTGAACGCGGCGTCGCGGTCGCGATCACCGACGATACCGAGATCGGCCACCTGCAGGAGGGGTTCAACAGCGCCGCCGCCAAACTCGAGGAAGCGCAACGCAGCCTGGAGCGCGAGATCGATTTCGCCACCACCGAGCTTGGGCGCAAGAACGCGGCGCTGGAAGAGGCCAGCGTGGCCAAGGCGCGCTTCCTCGCCGCCGCATCGCACGACCTGCGCCAGCCGCTGTATGCGCTGACCCTGTTTTCCTCCAGCCTCGCCGTGGACGAGCACGATCCGGCCCGGCTGGATCGCATTGCCCATATCCAGGAAAGTGTTGAGGCGCTGGATCACCTGTTCAGCGAACTGCTCGATCTGTCGCGGCTGGAAACCGGCGCGATGCAGACCGAATTCCGCGACTTCGCCCTGGACGACGTTTTCGACGAGGTCAGCCGCAATTTCCGGATGATCGCCGAACAGCGCGAATTGCGCCTGGTCGTACGCAAGACCGACCGCTGGGTACGTGCCGATCGCACGATGCTCGCCCGCATCCTCAACAACCTGGTCAGCAATGCGCTGCGCTATACCAAGGAAGGGGGGCTGCTGGTCGCCGCCCGGGCCCGTCCCGGCAGCGTGCGCATCGACGTCTGGGACACCGGCAGCGGCATCGCCGCCGAGCACCTCGAACGCATCTTCGACGAATTTTTCCGCGTCGACTCACAGGGTGAACATGGCCGGCGCGACAACTCCGGCCACCGCGGCCTCGGCCTGGGCCTGGCCACCGTGCACCGGCTTGCCGACCTGATCGGGACGCATGTGACCGTGCATTCGAAACTGGGTCGCGGCAGCGTCTTCAGCTTCACCCTGCCCGAGGTTGGCCGCGCAGCCGTGTCGCGGCCGACCGTGGAAAGCCTGCCGATCCAGGATGTCGCCGGCATGCGCGTGCTGGTCGTCGACGATGAGCCGGCGATCCTTTCCGGCATCCGTTTCCTGCTCGGCAGCTGGGGCTGCGACGTCGCCGTGGCCCGCGACCGCGAGCAGGCGCTGGAGGCGACCTACGCCTGGACCCGGCCACCGGACATGGTGATCTCCGACCTGCGCCTGCAGGACGGCACGGGCCTGGACATCCTGGCCGCGCTGGACCGTCATTACCGCCGTCGCGACGGCGACCCGCCGCCCTTCGCGCGCCTGCTGATCACCGGCGAGACCCGCAGCGACCGTTTGCGTGAGATTCACGCGGCGCGCATCCCCGTCCTGTACAAACCGGTATCGCCCGAACAGTTACGCGACGTCATGGTGACCGCCTGGAACGCGGCGAACGACGCCCGTACCGGCCGCCGGATCGGCTGACATAAACTGCTGAGCTTACGGTTGCGACCCGTGCGCCGTGAGACTATGTTCTGACGCGGGGAAATAGCCGGTCCAACGGGACCGGTTTTCGAGGCAGGAGGGGAGAGAGGCATGCGTATCTTGATCGCGGACGACCATCGGCTGATCGTGGAAGGAGTCCGGCTGAAACTGGCCGAACTGGGTCCCGACGTCGAGTTCGTCGAAGCGACGACAGTCGACGAGCTACGCGCCGCGGTCGCGGCGAACGGGGTCATCGACCTGGCCCTGGTCGACCTGGCGATGCCCGGGTCGCGGGGTCATCAGCACCTGCACGAGACGGTCGAGGCGATGAACGGCGCGCCAGTCGTCGTGCTGTCCGGCTCCGAAGACCCGGCGATCATCCAGGAACTGCTCGGCCTCGGGGTCCATGGGTTCATCCCCAAGGCGTACTCGCCCGATGTCATGCTGGGTGCCGTCCGGCTGGTCCTGTCCGGTGGCACCTATATTCCCCCTATGATGCTCAATCCGCAGGCAGCCAATGGCGCTTCCGGTGCCAGCGAAGGCGTGCCGGCGGCCGACGCCGCCAACGTCGCGGCACTGGAAAGCCAGTTGCGCGCCTTGCTGACCGAACGCCAGATGGACGTGCTGCGCCTGCTCGCGCACGGCAAGCCGAACAAAGTCATCGCCCGCGACCTCGGCATCAGCGAGGGCACGGTGAAGATTCACCTGGCCGCGATCTTTCGCGCCCTGCACGTCCGCAACCGGCTGGAGGCACTGGTCGCCTCGCAGCAATTACGCCATATGTGATCGACGGCGGTCATACGCGGGACACCATGCCCGCCTATGCTTCGCCGGTACCTTGCGAGGAAAATCCAAAGCATGCGAGGCGAACGGGGTCAGGGTCGGTGGCGCCGGATACGACCGCTTTTCTGCGGCCTGGTCCTGCTCGCGCTGTTGCCGGCCGCCCTCGCCGGCGGCATGAAGAAAGGCCAGGACGACGACCCGAAGGCGCCACTGACTTTCGGGATCCTGCCGATCGGCGGACCGGCCGAGTCGCTGGAAGCCTGGCGACCGATGCTCGACGACATGCATAAGGCGCTCGACCGCCCGATCCGCAGCGTCTCGGTCACCACCTATGAAGGCATCGCCCAGGCAATCAGCGAACAGCGCGTCGATGTCGCCTTCCTGTCCGGGCGGCTGGCCCTGGATGCGGTTACCCGGCAGAACATGCAGGTCGTCGCCCAGCTCACCCGCGGCGACCAGTCCAAGGGCTATTACGCCCTGTTGATCGTGGCCACCGATTCGCCTATCCACTCGCTGGAGGACGTCTTCGCACGCCAGGGCCGCTGGCGCTTCGCCCGCGGCGAGGCCTTGTCGGTATCCGGCTATCTGGTCCCCGAAACCCAGCTGTTCGCGTCGCGCGGCGTGGATTCGGACACCTTCTTCGCCAATGTGCATATCGACAACCACCAGAACAACGCGCTGGCCGTCGCCAACGGCGAAGCCGACGTCGCCACCAACAACAGCGCCGACATGGAACGCTTCGCCGAGCGCTTTCCCGACCAGTTCGCGCGCCTGCGCATCCTCTGGCGCTCGGCATTGATCCCGCACGCCGTGATCGTCGTGCGCACCGACCTGCCCGCCACACTACGCGCCCAGATCGCCACCTTCCTGACCACCTATGGCCAGGGCAAGGACGGCGCGCGCGAGGAAGCCAACCTCAAGCTCATCCACGATATCAGCGGCTTCGCCCCGGCGGACAACCGCCAGCTCGAGCCTTTCGCGGATATCGAATACACCCTGGAAAGCCGCCGTGCAAAGACCGCGCGCTGGGTCAGCGAATCGGCCAAGGCAGCGCGATTGCAGAAGATCGAGGCCGATCATCAGGCGTTGATCGGGGAGTTGCGGCAGCATTGATCGGGAGGCGCTTTCGCGCCGGGGCGCGATGTTTTCACCACCTCTACTTTTGCCAGCCTGAAAGGTCTGGCCCTGAAGGACTCGCGAACAGGGTTCGCTCCCACAAGGCCGTCGCAACCCGCTCCTGTGGGAGCGAACCCTGTTCGCGAGTCCTTTGGAGCCGTGTCTTACCCGTTCGCCGGGGTGCCCTTTTCTCTTGCTTACGGCAGGAGGCGGAGCACGGTGCCCCGGGCGCCGGCAAGCTTGAGAAAACCTAGGGAACCTCTGATCTATTCCGCGCAGGCGTCACCTGCGTGGAATAGATCAGAGGTTCCCTAGGCCATTAGCGGTAAGCCCGATTGCCTATCGCGGAGCCATCGACACCGGCTCTACAGTGGCCCTGACCTCGCCACACCGGCCCCACCATGCACACCACGCCGTCCACGGCCGCCGGCAGGCTGCCTGCAAGCCTGCGCCGGCATCTGCTGGTGAGCGGCGTGCTGCCCCTGCTGATCGCCGCCCTGGTCCTCGCCGTCACGACGACGGTGCTGCGCATGCATGCGCTCGAGGAGCAAACCCGGGCGCACGCCGCGATCGACACCATCCAGATCGCGGCCAGCCTTCCGGCCGGGCTGGACGACCGTGCGCTGCGCAAGGCCCTGCAGGACGCCCTGGATCGAACCGAAGGCATGCACCTGCTGGAACTGCACCGGCCCAACGGTGCGCTGATTGTCGTCGGTGCGCAGTCCGGGCACCCACCCATCCACAACCATCGCGCGGCGACCGTCATGCCGATCGGCGAACTGACCGCGGTCTTCGATGGCCAGTCGCTACACAGCCAGCTGAGAATGACCGCCTGGGCCGGCGCGGCCATGGTCTTCGGGTTATTCGTGCTCGGTTTCCTCGTCATGTGGTGCCAGACCGTGCGCGTCGCCCGTCCGCTCGACGCGATCGCCGACCAGCTGGCCCGGCTTGGGCGACCCAACGCCGACGCCGTGGCTACCGAACCGATGCGTTCGGGGATCGCCGAAATCGACCGCCTGGGCGAAGGCATCGCCGCCCTTTACGACCGCGAGTCGCCGCTGGCCGGCACTTTGCGCCTGAATCGTTTCCTGACCATGGTCGGTCATCATTTCCGCCAGCCCCTGCAGGCCCTGCAACTGTTCATTGCCGGCCTGCAGCCGGGAGCCGGCACGCGCGAGCGCGCCGTACTCGGGCAAATGCGAACCAGTATCGCCACCATGACCCGCCTCCTCGACGGGCTGGTCGAACTCTCCCGATTCGACGCCGGCATCGTGAAGGCGCAATCGCTCGCCTTCCTTGCCTCGGACGTCTTCGTGCGTGAGTACGCCAGCCTCGGCCAGCAGGCCGGCCAGCGCGACGTCGACCTGGTCTGGCACGGCGGCGGCACCCTCATCCATAGCGATCCCGTCCTGCTCGCGGCCCTGGTCCACCGGCTTGCCAGTAATGCCATCGCCAGTGCGCCCCACGGCCGCGTGCTGGTCGCGGTACGGCGACGAGGCGACGGCGTGCGCCTGGAAATCCGTGACAACGGCGTCGGTATCGATGCCGCCCAGCACGGCCGCATCTTCGACGAATTCGTCCAATTCCATGCCTCCGCCGATGGCACGACCGGCTATGGCCTTGGCCTGGCCATCGCCCAGCGCATCGCCGGTGTGCTCGGCAGTCGTATCGGCGTGCGTTCCGAACCTGGCCGGGGCAGTACGTTCTGGATCGACCTGCGCGGTGCCGCCGCGCGCCATCGTCCGGGCAACCCGGTGCATGCGGTATTCCGCCAGGCAGGCTAGTAAATCTACCGAATACATCACCAGGCCGCTCTGGCAGACTCCCGGCAGGTCGCGTGCCGGAGACGGGCATGTCCATTCGAACCTTCCACTGGCTGGCCCTGTTCGTGTTGGCTGGCTGCGCCTTGCACCAGGCCGTGTACGCACCCGTCGGCTGGAACAAGGCCGCCGAAGGGACGTATGTGCTCGAACGCGGCGACTGGGCACTGTCGATGGCACCGCTGGTTATCGACCGCAGCGATCGAACGCTTTATCCGGCGATCTGGGCCCGTCCGGGCAAGCATACGATCCACGTCACCGATGCCGAATGGCGCATCGGCGACCGCCGCTTTCCCGCCATGGATACCGGTTATCGCAAGGACGTGGTGAGTACCACCTATCCGCTCGATCTCCGCTGGGAAGTGCATCGCGACAACGTCTCGTTGATCGACGGCCTGAGCGCGCCCTCGAGCATCCATCTGCGCATGGATGTCGACGGTGTCGTCGATGACGTGGACATCCCGATCCGGCGCATCGATCGCTACTGAGCCCCGACGTTCCCCACGCAACGAAAACCGATATGGCTGGTCGAGGTATCCACCGGATGCGGGTAACGCGCCGCCGGACGATAGCGCTGGCAATAGTTCGGCGCGCACAGGTGCGAGCCGCCCTTCAATACCTTGCGCGGCACCTTCAGTCCCGGCGCATGCGGATCGTAGCTCATCGTCTCCATGCCGCCACGCGGATTGGTCGGCACGCAACAGGCCTTGGTCACTTCACCGGGATGTCGCGGCTCGAACCAGTCGCGCGTCCATTCCCAGGTGTTCCCGATCATGTCGACCAGACCGTAGCCGTTGGCCGGGAACGCGCCAACCGGCGAGGTGCGCTCGTAACCATCCTCGCCAAGATTCTCGAACGGAAAGCGGCCCTGCCAGACGTTGGCCAGCGGCACGCCCTCGGGCATCAGTTCGCTGCCCCACGCATATTCGGCCTGGTCGAGGCCGCCGCGCGCGGCGAATTCCCATTCCGCCTCGGTCGGTAAACGCTTGCCTGCCCATGCCGCGTACGCTTCCACATCGACCAGGGCGACGTGCACGACCGGATGCTCGTCCAACCCGTCAAGGTCGCTGTCCGGCCCGTACGGATGGCGCCAGTCGGCACCGAAGACGAAGCGCCACCATTGCTCGATACGCATCGGCACCGGTCCTGGCGGCTTGACGAAGACGAGCGAGCCAGGCTGCAACATCGCCGGCGGCGCGCCAGGATAGTCCTCGGCGCGCGGCGGGAGTTCCGCATACGTCGTGTAACCGGTAGCGTCGACGAAGCGGCGAAATTGCGCATTGGTTACCGGTGTCGTATCGATCCAGAAACCATCCACGCGCACCCGATGCACGGGCTGCTCCTCCGGATAGAACCGTTCCGAACCCATGCGGAACGTCGTCCCGGGGATCCAGCGCATGCCCTGTGTCGCGACGTCCTGCTCGATGTCGGCATCGGGAAGTGCGTTTGCCTGTGCCATGGGAATCCTCGCAAAGACGATCAATAGGGGGCGACGTTCGTTACGGGCTCGGGTTCCGTTGCATGGTCGGGCGACCTGGACCAGGGCCAGCGGCCCTCGACCTCCAGGATCAGGGACCAGCTGAGGAAGGTCCGCACCAGCACCAGCAAGCCGAGTGAGAGCACGCTTCGCCAGGTCGAGTCGAGCGCGACCGTACGGATGATGTCGGCCGCGACCAGGATCTCCAGGCAAAGCAGCAAGGCGCGTCCGAGGCGCCGCTTGTACAACTCGTAGTGCCGGTTGCCATAGCCCGGGCGCGTCGCCACGCCGTAGACGTAGACCGCCGTGGAGAACAGGATCGCCGTAACGATGAGCACGATCGCCAGCAGCTCGATGCCCAGTGCCGACCATTCAACAAGGCTATGGGCCTGCGCGATGCTTTCCTCGCTCATGCACGACTCCGGGGAATACAGGGGGCGCCGACGAAACCCCGCCCATCGCCGCTCGGCACGGTCCATCCGGGGTGGGGAGGGACCGGCTGCGAATCGCCGTGGCGACGACGGACGGGAAAACCGGCAAGGCCCGCGTCGTGATGATCGCCCGGGGCAAGCCGGGGCAACAGCGAGGAAGTACCGTGACCGCCTAGGTAAATTTACGGAGATTCCCTTGCGGTCCAAGCGCAGCGGATACGAAGCGGCGTCCGTCGAGCACCGCGTTGACGGCATCCACCAGCTCCTCGCCCGCCGATGCCTTCAATACATAGGCGCTGCCGATGGCCATCGCCTTGCGTGCCAGCGCCGGGTCATCGTGCACGGTGATGAAGACCACGCAAAGCGTGGGACTGCGATCGAGCATCGCACGGGCCGCTTGCATACCGTCCATGCCAGGCATGCTGATGTCGGTCACCACGACGTCCGGATGCCATCGCGCCGCGGCCTTGACCAGCGCCTCGCCATGACCGACCACGGCCACCACCTCGAACGCGTCGTCCAGCAGGTGCCTGATCTGCTCGGCAACGTGTGGATGGTCATCGGCCAGTACGATCGTGGCGCGCTTCATGCGTCGACTGCTCCGGGAGGCTTGAGCTACGCCGAAGCTTCACCCCCCGAACGATGCGGCGCCAGCGAAATTGAACTGCCGTCCGGGTAAGTAAAACTACGCCGTTCGCCCTGGGCTACCTCAGAAAAGCAGGCCCAGCTCCTCGGAACGACGCACCAGTTCCAACGTGGAATGCACGCCAAGGATCTGCATCATCGTGTACTTGTGCGCCTCGACCGTGCGTACTGACAGGCCAAGGTCCGACGCGATCTGCTTCGAACGCAGGCCCCGCCCGACCAGGCGCAACACTTCGCGCTGCTTGGCGGTGAGGCTGTGCAATTCCTGCAACTGCCCGCTGATGTAGCGTGCCCCCAGCGATGGCGTGACATAGGTGCCTCCGAGCAATACCTGGCGCACCGCGGTCAGCAGGTCCTCGCCCGCCGAGTATTTCAGCACGTAGCCATTCGCCCCGGCACGCATCGCCGCGGCGGCCAGTGCAGGCTCGGCGTGCATGGTGAGGAAGATGAAGGGCGTACGAAAACCTTCGGCACGCAACTGCTTGAGGACGTCGAGGCCGTTGGTGCCGGGCATGTTGATATCCGCGATGACCATGTCGGGCCGGTGGCGGCGCACCGCGTCGATCAGGGCATTGCCGTCGGAACTGATTTCAAGGAGGTCGAAGTCGTCGTCGAGCAGGCGCTCGATGCCTTCGGCAACCATGCGGTGATCGTCGGCGATCACCAGGCGGGGAAGCGCCGCGACGCCTACGGATGACTCGGCGGTACTGGAATGCGTATACATACCCTGGTTCCTTTTCCCAAGCTCGTACGAATGTCGAAGTTGCCCCCCAACAACTTCGCCCGCTCATCGATACTGACCAGACCGAGCCCGGCCATGCCGAACTCCCCCACGACGGCGGGTACGAAACCCTTGCCGTCATCGGCAACGACCAGCTCCACGAACCTATCGCCGACCTCCAGCGTCATGTCGATACGTCGCGAACCTGCATGCTTGATCGCATTCCCCAGCGCTTCCTGCGCGGCACGGTAGAGACACAAGGCAACCGCATCGGGAAGATTGTCCGCTTTCGCTGAAATCTTCAAGTCGATCCTGGGGCTGCAAGGGTGGCGCTGCACATCGCTCAGCCCGTCCAGGGCCGCGACCAGGCCGGTCTGGCGCAGCATGCTCGGATGTAGATCGTGGGAAATTCGCCGGACATCGTCGGACAGCGAAATCAGCTGGTTCTGCAACTGGCTGATCTCACCGCGGGTCCGTGCATCGACATGGCGACGGATCGCACTCAACTGGATCGAGGCAGATGCCAGCTGCTGGTTGATGTCGTCGTGCAGGTCGCGGGCGATCCGAGCGCGTTCCTGTTCCTGCGCGGCGATCAGCCGTCCGGCCAGTTCGCGCACCTCGCGATGGGTGTCGATCAGGGCTTGCTGGCTGGCCCGGCGCTGCTCGATCAGGGTCGCCAGGAGCAACGAGGCCATCGACAGGGCCAATACCCACAATTGCAGGCTGAGCGTGGTCACCGCGATATCTTCCTCGACGAAGGGGCCCCTGTTTTCCAGGCTCATATGGGCGGCAACCACCGCGATCACGAGCATCGTCACGCACGTGCCGGCCATGCGCATGCGCAGCGTCACCCAGATCACGATGGGTATCGGCGCGAGCAGGAGCAACGGCTTGATCATCGTATCGGCGCCGAACTCGCGCCAGACAAACCACAGCGCGACCAACGACCCTACCGCCACCGCGAGGCTCGACCACTGCGCGCGGTGATGATGCAACCAGGCACGGCGATGAACCACGCTGACCCAGACGGGCACGCACAAGGCGTAACCGAGTGCATGCGCGAGCACGACGTTCAGCCAGTCGCCGACGACCAGTCCGCGCAATGAGGTATGGATGCTGAGCAGGTACGCCGCGCTGGCACTGAGCAGCGGCAATGCCAGCACCCCCAGGCCGAGAAAGAGCGTCAGCTGGCGGAAATCCTCGAACGCCGGCGCGTCCGCATAGCGTCGCAGCATGACCAGGGCGACCGCGGGGACCGAGATCACGACGGGCGCCAGGACCAGGATCACCTCCAGTACCGGCAGGCGAAACATCAAGGCGGCGGATGCGACGCCGGCCAGGAGGCCAAGCACGTTTCCCGCCCAGCACGGCCTGGGCGCGGTCAGCAGGGAGGCCAGCAGCAAGGCCCCGGGAAACCAGACCATGTGGATCGCAGCGTGGGGATTCCACAGCGCGACGGAGGCGAGCTGCGAGACGAAGCCGCCCACGAACAGGCCGGCACCCCATGCCAACGGAAGCGAAGCTTCCGATGCGGCTGACTTCAGCATGCGCTCCCCTCGCCCGAAGCAAGATCGAATGCGGCGGCCTCCCTTGATGACGTCGCCGCCCCCCGGCACCGCCATCGTTACTGCCCCGCACCAAGCACTGCACATCGTGGCCGATCATAACGGCAATAGGGAAAGGTAAATACAGGGAATATCGCCATTCCGATGTGAAAACAAAAGGACTGGTCTACGTAGAAGTACCTAGGCCGCGATGGTGCTTCTTCGCTGCCCAGGCGAATGTCCTGCAACGACACTGTCGACACGAGGCCCGCGCGCTTCGGGCAAACCCACCGGAGAGCGACCGTGTCGACGCCGACCCGCCTGCTGCTGACCCTCGTCATCGCAGTCACCGCCTTGGCGCCCATCACCGCGCAGGCGCGGCCGGCCCCGACCAGCGCCCCCTGTATCGGCCTTG
Source organism: Luteibacter sp. (assembly GCA_036009745.1). GTDB lineage: Bacteria > Pseudomonadota > Gammaproteobacteria > Xanthomonadales > Rhodanobacteraceae > Luteibacter. The sequence continues at coordinate 20,247 of DASYLE010000221.1, forward strand.
TCCTCGGTGGCGGCGGCGCCCGCGGGGCCGCGCATATCGGCGTGATCGAGGTGCTCGAACGCGAGCACATCCCGATCTGCCGCATCTCCGGAACCAGCATGGGCTCGATTGTCGGCGGCCTGTACGCGGCCGGCTATACGGCCGATGAAATGCATCGCATCGTCACCACGCTGGACTGGAAAACCCTGTTCTCGGACGACCCGGATCGCGTCGAGATGCCGATGCGACGCAAGGATGCCGACTACCGTTACCTGCTGGATTTCGAGGTCGGCTACAAGAACGGCCACATCGTCACGCCAGCCGGCTTCGTCCAGGGCCAGAAGCTGCTCCTGCTGCTGCGCCGGTTGCTGATATCGACCTGGGACGTGCACGACTTCGACCAGCTGTCGATTCCCTTCCGGGCAGTGGCCACCGATATCGTCCTTGGCAAGCCGGTGGTCTTCGCCAGTGGCGACCTGCCGCTGGCGATCCGTTCGAGCATGTCCGTGCCCGGCGCGTTCGCGCCGACCAATGTCGATGGCAAGCTTCTGGTCGACGGCGGCCTGATGGACAACGTACCGATCGATGTCATCCGCCAGATGGGCGCGCAGCGACTGATCGTGGTCGATGTCGGTTCGCCACTGGCCGAGGAACAGGCGCTCTCCAACCCGGTCGCCCTGCTCAACCAGATGGTCAGCGCGCTGATGGTCGAGAAGACTGAGCGGCAACTGGCGACCTTGCGCAGCGACGATATCCTGATCAAGCCGGCGCTGGGCACCCTCGGCGCCGGGGAATTCAACCGCGCCGCGGAGGCGGTGGCGATCGGCCGTGCCGCCGCCGAGGCCGCGGTGCCCCGCCTGCGCGAACTGTCGGCGTCGCCGGAGGCCTGGGCCGCTTACCAGGCCGGCCATCGCCAGCGCGCATTTGATCCCGGCCTCGTGGCCTTCCTCAAGGTCGACGCCACGCGCACGGCGACCGCGCCGTTCGTCGAGCAGCAACTGGCCAAGGACGTCGGCAAACCGTTCGATGCGAACAAGCTGGAAGACCAGATCGGCGCGATCTATGGCCGCGGCAACTATCAGCAGATCGACTATCACCTGCGCCAGGATGCCTCCGGCCGCGGCTTGCTGATCTCGCCCACGGACAAACCCTGGGGACCGATCTACGGCAAATTCGGTTTCCAGCTCGACGACGATTTCGCCGGTCGCAGCGAGTATCTCCTCTCGGCGGAAATCACCGCGACCAACCTCAACCGGCTCGGTGGCGAGTGGCGCAATACGGTGTGGGCCGGCCGCATCGGTGGTTTGCGCTCGGAGTTCTACCAACCCATGGGACAGGGAGCGAGCGCCTACGTGATGCCATTCGCCGTCCTGCGCAATGAGGACGTCCCTGTTTTCAACAACAGTGGCGACAGCCAACTTGCCGAGTATCGCGTGCACCGACGCAACCTGGGCGTGGAGACCGGCTGGTCGCCTTTCTCCTACTGGCGGATCCTCGCTTCGGTCACTCGCGGCCGCGACGAGGTCGACCGGCGCATCGGCAGCCCCACGGACTTCCCCAACGGCGTCTCGGAGTTCGCGATGGTAAGGGTCGGGATCGACTGGGATAGCCTGGACAACGCCCAGTTCCCCACGCATGGCAGCCATGTCCAGCTCGGCTACGAAATGTACCGGCCGTTCCTTGGAGGCAAAGTCGACGGCGACGTTGCCCGGCTCACCGCCGACTGGGTACCCGACTGGGGTCTGCGCGAAAGCCGTTATCACCTGCTCCTCGGCCTGCGCATGTCCAGTGCGATCGACAACACGAACTTCCTGGAGACCCAGGATTTCCTGGGTGGATTCCTGAATCTCTCCGGTTACAGCGAACGGTCGCTGTTCGGCAACCAGAGCGCGCTTGGCCGCGCTGTGCTCTACCGGCGCACCGGCAAGCTGGACGCAATCTTCTCCACACCGTTCTACGTCGGCGCCAGCCTCGAGGCTGGCAACACCTGGCATGACAAGGGCGATGTCCGGCTCAGTTCCCTGGCCTATGCAGGCAGCATCTTCGCCGGGCTCGAATCGCCGCTCGGCCCGGTCTTCCTTGGTTACGGGTATGCCGCCGGTGGACGCAGCGCGATCTACCTGACTTTCGGTTCACTGCTGAGACCGCGTCTGTGAACACCGTAGTTTTACGGTGCGGGCGCACCGTGGAACTGCGCTTACCAAGCAAGGTCCCGCCGACCAATCTTGGCCCGGGACATCGAATGACCAACGCAGGAAACCATGCGATGAAAAGACTACGAGCGTGCCTGCCCCTGGCCATTGCGGCGATCGCCCTGTCGCCGGCGATCGATGCCACCGAAGGCGCGATGGGCCGTTCGATCACCGGCGCGCAGATCACGCCTTATATCGGCATCATCCCCCCGACACCGGGCCTGCAGTTTTCGCTGAGCTACGTCAATTACGATGGCAGCATCGGTGGCAGCCGCCAGGTGCCGATCGCCGGCGTCGCCGCGGTGAACCTGCATGCGAAGGTCGATCTTTTCGCGGCGACCTTCGCCTATATCTGGAATACCGGCCAGGGCCGCTGGAATTTCGCCAGCATGTTCACCGTGCCCTATATCCGGCCGACCGTGACGGCGGACCTGTCGCTCGGACGCCTGGGCGGCAGGACCACCGACAGGGCATCGGGCCTGTTCGACCTGTACTTCGCACCGGTGATCGCGAGCTACCACGTCAGCCAGGTCGAGCACTGGTCGTTCGGCCTCTACATCTATGCGCCTACCGCCAACTACGAGAAGGGCCAGCTTGCCAACGAGGGCCTGAACGTATGGACGTTCTCGCCGGCGGCCGGCTATACCCATCTGTTCCAGAAGGGCACGTTCGAGATCAGCGCGCTGGCCGGCGTCGATTTCTATTCGAAGAACAACGACACCGACTACCAGAACGGCGCGGTCTTCCGCCTCGATGCCCTGGCCATGAAGCGCACGCCGGGCGGCTGGGGGTTCGGTCTCGCCGCCGGCTGGATACAACAACTCGAGGACGATGATGGACCCACCGCCGACCGGCTCAATGGTTTTCGCGGGCGATCGCTCGGTATCGGTCCCGCCCTGAACTACAGCAAGGCCTTCAGCAAGGAGAGCAAGGTCGACCTGACGGTTCGCTGGCTGAAAGAGTTCGATGTAAAGAACCGCATCAAGGGCGAGCCACTGGTACTCAACTTCAGCCTGTCGCTTTGAACAAGCCCGCCGCAAGGGACACCGGCCGGAAGCCGCACGTTCTCCTCGCGGACGCCCATCGCTGCATTGTCGAGGGCCTGGCCAGCGTGCTCCAGCCCAGCGTCGGCGAGGTCACCATCGTGCACGATGGCGAAGCACTGGTGCGCCGCGTGATGCAGGGCGGCATCGATGTCATCGTCTCGGACATCGCGATGACCGGGATGACCGGGCTGCAGGCATTGCGCAAGTTGCGCGCGAAGGGTTCCAGGGTGCCGTTCATCGTGCTCTCGATGCACGACGAGCCGCTTATCGTACGCGAGGCCATGCAGTACGGCGCAGCCGGTTACGTCCTTAAGCAATCGGCCAGCTCGGAACTCTGCGACGCCATCGCGGAGGTGCGGCAAGGTAACAACTACCTCAGCCCGAGCCTGATGGCGAGCCTGATCCAGGCGCCCGCCGCGACGCATAAGCTCACCCGTCGCCAGCGCGAGGTCATCGAGCGGATGGCCGAAGGCCGTCGTGCGGCCGAAATCGCCGGTGAACTGGGCATCTCGGTACGCACCGTGGAAAGCCACCGCCAGTCCCTGCTCGACATGTTCGGCGTACACAGCAGCATCGCCCTGGTCCGCGAGGCCGAGCGGCTTGGCCTGATCCGGATCGATAGCGGGCATTCGCGACTGCCCTGATCGCACGGAAAAACTGCGTAGAAATACGGTGCATTTCCCGGTAGCTCTTCGCTACCGCGAGTGGGCGTTTCGGTATCAACTGACCACGAACGGCGACTCCGGCAGTCGCCAGGTTTTCCCGCCCGCCGGCCGAATTCCCTCGCCAGGTCTTCCCCCCTGGCCGGGAATGGCGGGCGGGACTCGTTCCTTCCGACATTCACGCGCCCTGGGATCTCGACATGAAACTGCCGCTCCTGCCCATCGCCGGATTGATCGTCGCCCTCGGCGCCTGTTCATCTGTCACCGTCAGCAACGCATGGAAGGATCCGGCCTGGTCCGGCCCCCCGGCCGATAGCGTCCTCGTCGTCGGCATCACCCGCAGCGACACCATGCGCCGCGTGTTCGAGGACACCTTCTCGCAGCAGCTGCAGGCCGCCGGCATCAAGGCCTCGGCGAGCTATACGCAGATTCCCGCGGGTGCGGGCGCATCAGTGCAACTGGGCACGCTGATCAAGTCCAGCGGCGCGCAGGCCGTGCTGGCGACCCGCGTGCAGCGCGTCGAAACCAAGATCAATGTCACCCCCAGCGGTCCGGGCTACGGCCGCTTCTACGGCTGGTATGGCTCCGCCTGGGCGTCGACACCGGATGTCAGCCAGTACGACGTGGTCACACTGGAGACCAGCGTCTGGGATGCGAAGACCGAGAATCTGGTGTGGACCGTGACCACCCAGGCCGTGGCCACCAACAACATCCCCAAGGCGACGACCCAGCTGGCGCAAACGCTTATTCCGAAGTTGAAGGCCGACGGCATCCTGCGTTGATCCCCGCTGCCCACGGAGCGATGCTATGAGGCGACCGCTGGCGACCCTGACTCTTCTTCTCGCGTTCGGTGCCGCGCACGCGCAGTCGGCTGCCGGCGACGACACGGCCAAACTGGCCGAAAAGCTATCCAACCCGGTGGCTTCGTTGATCAGCGTGCCCTTGCAGTTCAACTACGACAGCAGCATCGGCCCCCTCCGTGACGGCCACAAGAACTATCTCAACATCCAGCCGGTCATCCCGATCCAGCTCAACGAGGACTGGAACGTCATCTCGCGCACCATCCTTCCGGTGGTCAGCCAGGCCGATATCGCACCCGGCAGCGGCAGCCAGCATGGCATCGGCGACATCACCCAGAGCTTCTTCTTCACGCCACGCGCCCCAGCCAGCAACGGTGTGATCTGGGGACTCGGCCCGGCGCTGCTGATACCCACCGCTTCGGACGAACTGCTCGGCGGCAAGAAATGGGGAGCCGGTCCGACCGGGCTGGTGCTCCGGCAGGCGCATGGCTGGACTTATGGCGTGCTGGTCAACCAGATCTGGTCGTTCGCCTCGGTCAAGGGCAAGTACAGCGACCGGCCACCGGTAAGCGCCATGTTCGTACAACCCTTCCTGTCCTTCACCACGCCAACGGCCTGGACTTACGGCACCAATATCGAGTCCAGCTACGACTGGCACGGACACGACGCGACGGTCCCGATCAATTTTTCGGCCGGCAAGCTGACCCGCTTCGGCAAGCAGCCGGTGAGCTTCACCGGCGGTATCCGCTACTGGATCTCCTCCACCGATACCGGTCCGCACGGCTGGGGCTACCGCTTCGTCGTCACCATGCTTTTTCCGAAATAGCCGCCCATGAGGCCAGCCATGAAAACATCCATCCGACTTCTGATCGTCCTGCTCGCCGCCACCACGACCGCGGCGATCGCCCAGCAGCCACCGGTCGCCTATCCGTCGAAGGGACAAAGCACCTCGCAACAGGCTACCGACAAGAGCGCCTGCGTGGCATGGGCGCAAAACGAAACGGGGATCAACCCCGCCGCCGCCTCGCAACCGGCGCCGCAGCAGACCGGTCCGGCCGTGGGTGGCGGCCAACGCGCGGGTGGCGCGCTACGCGGCGCGGCCGCGGGCGCGGTGATCGGCGGCGTGGCCAACGACAACGCCGGCCATGGCGCGGCGGTCGGTGCCACGGCAGGCGTACTCGCCGGGGGTGCACGCGCCCGGCAGGCCCAACGTGCTCAGAATGCCGCGGCGACGAGCCAGCAGTCGCAGTCGATGCAGACGTTCAATCACGCGTACGGGGTTTGCATGAAAGGGCGGGGATACACCGTCGATTGAGGTTTTCGCGATCGTGTCGGCGCCGATCGCGTGCCGGCCCCGAAGCGGTGAGTGCCCTGGATGGCACGAATCATCCAGTGGCCTCCGTGGCCGGTTATCGCCACTGGACCCCGGCCTGCGCCGGGGTGACATGAGGGGAATGGGTACCGTGCCCTGCTCGTCGCCGTTGCTCCACGAATGCCGACCCACCCTCACCCAGCAGGATGCACCGTCTCCAACTCCTTCAACCGCCTCATCGCATCCTCCGCCCGCAACGTCCCATAATTGATGTTCCCCGCATTGAGCGAGCTCCCCGTCTGGAACGGGAACTTGCCGAAGTCCGTGAAGAATTCCTTGATTTTTCCCTGGATAGGCACGAGCAGCCACATCTGCTGCGCCATGAACTTGATGGCCTCGCCACCCTCGTCCAGACCCCGCTCGTAGGGATCCATGCGCAGGTTGGCGATCGTCGCCCAGGCGGTAACCGACCGGGTGCCGGTGGCGATATTGCCGTCCATCACGGCGAAGCTGACCTTCCAGTCCATATAGCGGATGGCGTTGAGATTGCCGCCCTGGTCGAAATAGTAGATCTGCTCGCGTGGACCTTTCTTGTCCTTACCCTGGAAGTACGGCACGAAGTTGTAGCCGTCCAGATGCACTTTGAACTTCTTCTTCCCGGCGGAGTAACCCTTGGCCATCTGTTCCTTGATGTCCGGCACACCGGCGGCGGCGCACAGGGTCGGGAAGAAATCGAGCAGCGAGATGATGTCGTTGTAGACCGTGCCAGGCTTGATCGTGCCGGGCCAGCGTACCGCCATCGGGATGCGGAAGCCGCCTTCCCAGGTCGAGCCTTTCTCGCCACGGAACATCGTCATCGCGCCATCGGGCCACAAGGCGATCTCGGCGCCGTTGTCGGTCGTGTAGACGACGATGGTGTTGTCGGCGACATCGAGCTGGTCGAGCAGGTCGAGGAGCTGGCCGACATGGCCGTCATGCTCGACCATGCCGTCGGCGTGCATGCCTTTGCCGGTCTTGCCGAGCGACTCGGCCTTCAGATGGGTGAACACATGCATGCGTGTGGTATTGAACCAGACGAAGAAAGGCGTGTCGTCGCCGACACTTTTCTTGATGAACTTCTTCGCGCCGCCGAGGAATTCCTCGTCAACGGTCGGCATGCGCTTGACGTTGAGCGGCCCGGTGTCCTCGATCTTGCCGCCGGCAAGGGAATGAATCACACCACGCGGTCCATACCTCTTCTTGAACGCCGGGTCCTTCGGATAGAAGTATCCCTCCGGCTCTTCCTCGGCATTGAGATGATAGAGATTGCCGAAGAATTCATCGAAGCCATGTGCGGTCGGCAGATGCTGGTCCTGGTCGCCGAGATGGTTCTTGCCGAACTGCCCTGTCGCGTAGCCCTGGTTCTTCATCACGTCGGCGATGGTCGGCATCCAGTCGGTGATGCCGTGCGGATCGCCGGGCATGCCGATCGTCAGCAGGCCGGTGCGGAAAGGTTCCTGGCCAAGGATGAAGGACGCGCGCCCCGCGGTGCAGCTCTGCTGGCCATAGGCATCGGTGAACAGTGCACCTTCGCTGGCGACACGGTCGATGTTCGGCGTGCGGTAGCCCATCAATCCCTGGGTATAAGCGCTGACCTGCGGGATGCCGATATCGTCCCCGAAGATCACCAGGATGTTCGGCCGGTCACTCTTCTTGCCCGCCGAAGCCTTCGCACTGCCTTTCTTTTCGGTTGCCATGGAATGCTCCTGTAACGCGTGAAAGGAATCGCGGGACGTTACTTCGCGGGTTCCAGTGGGGGAAGTTTCCAGCTGCCGTCAATGAGCGAGGGACCCGGACCGTAGACGCGTGCGACGAGCGAGTATTTGCCGGCCGGTGCGGGCAGCCAGTTGCTCTCCTTGTCCTTGCCGGGCGACGCGTGGCTGACATGGATCGTCAACGAGCCGTCGCTTTCATAGCCCAGGCCCCTGGTGCGATCGCCGATCGAGTACCGGTTCCCGGCGTTGTCGTAGAGGAACCGGTCCGGCAAGGTGTAGAGCGTCATCGACCAGAAGAACTTCGCCTGCGGCAGATCCGCTTTGGTGAAATGCACGACGGAAGGCACCGATCCATCGCCGACATAGCCGCCGTACCAGGCCTCCTCCAGGGAGTTGCCGTACATGCCTTTGGCCGCGGCGACGGCGCGGGTCAGGTAGTCATTCTTCAGCGACTCGCGGCTGCCGAACAGGCCGTTGGAAGAAAGCGTCGTCGCGAGCTTCTTTTCCAGTTCTGCCTTGGCATCGGCGACACCGGCATCGATTGCCGCAAGCGTCGCCGGATCGACCTTCGTCGAGTCCCATGCCGCACCCGGTACGATACCGATGCTGGCGAAGCGTTCGCGCAGGGCGGTTTCACTCGGATGTGGCGGCATCGCGAACTGGAGCAGGAAGTTGAGGTAGGCGATGAAATCGTGCGACTCGGCCCGCGGCTTGTCGTAGGGTGGGAAATCCAGCGAAGACGCGGGTGGTGGCGCGGCCTGGTGCAAGAACGCGCTCAAAGGCTGCAGCTTGTAGCCCGCCTGGATCTTCTTCACGTTCGCCACGTCGCCCGGCCCGTCCAGTGCCGTGCGACCGAGCATGCCGACGATGGTCGTTTCCGCATGAAACGTCGCGGCGATGCCCGGTGGCTGCTCACCGCGCCAGCCAGGCCCCACGAACAGGTAGTTGCCGGCGTCGAATCCGGTCGCGCGTACACCGACATAGGCAAAGTTATAGGTGAAAAGGTCGAACCACTGGGCCACGTAGTAGCGTCCTTTCTCCACCTTCGGCACGCTGAATACCCAGGGCTCGGCGCGCAGGTCGAGCCACGCCCATGAGTAAGGCGTGTCGTTGTTCGGCGTGACCACGTCATGGTTCTTCGGCGTGAACGGCTCGGCGTAGTTGCGGACACGGCCGAAGCCGCCGACATATTCGGGCGCCTTCGTTTCAATGACCTGCTTGTAGAAGGTCTCGTAGTTCTCAATCATCGGCGCCGCATAGATGTAAGCCTCTTTGGCTATCTCACGTGTCCGCGCGTGTGGATCGGGCACCGGCGACGTCGTGCCGGCCGCTCGCGGCGACGGCGCTGCCTCGCGGTCACGACCGCTGTCATTGCAGCCAGTGATGGCCATGGCCGTGACGACCGGCAGGCCGCCCAGGAGTAATCGCGTCAATGCCATCATCGTGTGCTCCCGTTCACGCCCGACCCGAGGAGGGTCACGCGTGCGGCAAGCATGCGCAAACCGCAGCGCATCGCACAGCGCAATAACTCGCAAGCCGACTGCGTAGTTCTACCTAACCGGGTACTTTTACTGAGCCTCCGATACGCCGAATTACGCTTTGAAGGCTGGTGGCAATCGCCGAAGATCAAGGCCCTCGACTATCCCGCATGGAGTCGCCGGTGAGCCGATCCCTGGTTGAGCCCCGCCATTACCTCGCGCTGATCGCCGCGGCGTTCTTCATCACGCTCGCACCGCACCGGCATCCCCCACCGGCGCCCCTCGCCGCCGCCCACCATGCCAGTTCGCGGCAGGCCGTTCCGGCCGTGTCGACCCGATCGCCACTGCCGACCCGGCCTTCAGGAGCCCGACCTTGATCCGTCGAATCGCCTGCGCCCTGCTCTGCCTGTCCAGCCTCGCGGTCCAGGCTGCCGGACCATTGCCGTCCTGGAACGATACGGTCACCCGGAAAGCCATCATCGCCTTTGTCGACCAGGCAGCGACACAGGGCGCGCCTGGTTTCCTGCCTGTCTCCGAGCGCATCGCGGTGTTCGACATGGACGGCACCCTGATCCCCGAGAAGCCCTTGCCTGCCGCGGCCATGCCACTGTTCGCCGACCTGAAGGAGGCCGTCGCGAAGGATCCCGCGCTGAAGCAGAAGCCCGCCATCGCGGCCCTGCTCAAGGGAGACATCGCCGGCGTCGAGGCCTCCGGCGAGGCCGGGCTGGCGGAGATCGTCGCCGCGATCACCGACGGCAAGACCGTCGAGGAGGCCGGTGCCGACATGCGCAAAGTGCTCGATGAGGCGAAGAACGAGCGCTACGGCAAGCCCTATCCCGAACTGGCCTACCAGCCGATGCTCGAGCTGCTCGACTACCTCCGCGCGCACGGCTTCCAGATATGGATCTGCAGTGGCAGCCCGGTGGTCTTCACCCGCCAGTTCTCGCAGCGGAGCTTCGGTATTCCACCGCAGCAGGTGATCGGCAGCAACGCGACCACCCGGTTCGCCGAACGCGACGGGCGCAGCGTCCTGGTCTATACCGGCCAGCTTGCCCATATCAACGATCGCGAAGGCAAGCCGCCGGCCATCGAACTGGCCATCGGCCAGCGCCCGGCCTTCGTCGGAGGCAATGTCGGTGGCAAGGGCGATATCGCGATGATGCGGTATTCGAAAGATCGCCAGGGCCCTTCGTTCCAGCTATTGGTCAATCATAACGACGCGGCCCGCGAATTCGCCTATGCGGAGAAGGACAACTACTCGCTGGACGCGGCGAAGAAGTACGGGTTCGCCGTGGTGGACATGCAACGGGACTGGGCCACGATCCTGGCACCGGCTCCGGCGGGTGCTCCTCGCTGACTGCACCGGGCCCCGGCGGGCCCGCCGCAGTTTTGCCGGGTCATTCGACCCTGGAGATCTCCAGACCACCGACACTGACGCCAAGATCGATACCCTCACCCGCACCGGACAACGCCAGTGAGACAGTTCCCTTGGTCAACACCTGGGCAGTTCCCGACTTCAACGCGCCTGCGCTCGCGTCGGCTTGCGCATACCCGCCAAGCACGTCGTTGATGCTGTTCACCCCGGTGAACTTGCCAAGCCCCCCGGTGATCTTCGAACGCCCCACGGTCAGGCCGCCGCCATGGGCGCTGAGTTTTACCTTCATCGTGGATCCGTTGTTGCAGGTGACCACGCCCGTCCCGCTAGTGCGCTTGTAGATCACCGACCAGCCGGAAAGATCGAATCGCATCTTGCACTCGACCGGCGCCGCCGTGGCGGCCTGGGCGACGGCGATCGCGCCGACAAGGACCGCGGCCCTGACGAACATGAGCATTTTCATTGCCTTCTCCTCCCATGAAACCATGGTGCGGGACGCACCGGATACTCAGATCAGGAACAGCCAGACCGCGCTGAACCCACCGAGCACGATCAGCAAGACGGTCATGATGTAGACGGCGCGGTCCATCGGCCGGAATGTCGAATCCCGGATGTCGTCGCCGACACGACGGTAGCGATACAGGGACCAGGCCGCCAGGATCAGGCCGAGCACGACCATGCCGACGCCGATGTTGCCGGTATCCCGCAAAACGTGGCCCGAGCCCTGCCCGGGACGGAGCGTGCCCTGCTGCTCGAGGAAGACGGCGAAACGGTTCAGGGTGATGCCGAAGCTGATCAGCGATACCGCCGTGCGTACGTAGGCAAGATGAGTGCGTTCGTTCGCCAGGTGCGAACGCAGGTCGGCCAGGCCGGTGCGGCGCACACCCAGGCGCGTGCGGTAGATCGACAGCAGGGTCGATGTCGTACCGCTGTCCTTGCCCTGGATCGACTGGATGACCTCCGGCGGCAGTTCGGGAACGACATTGGGCAGGCTTTGTTCGCGCATGGACGTTCCTTTGGCATGGTCGGTTCACTCGACGGGTTTTGCTTCCTGCCAGCTACTGTCGGGATCGAAGCGCTGCATCGCCTGTGCCGTCTTCGCACCATCCTTGCCGAGGTCTTTCTCGAATATCTCGCCGTCATGGCTGATCATGAAGCTCATCACGCCGGTATCGCCGTAGCGCGCGGGCCATGCAACCAGGGCGAAGCCGTTGGTCATGCGCTTGCCGACGATGTAGCCATACGCACCGCCCGGAGCGGACGGCCCCTGCCCGGTGAGGATGCGGTAGTGGTAGCCGTGGAAGTCGTCGCCAGGCGGTGTATCGGCGAAGGCCGGTCCCAGCGGGCTTTCCTCACCGCCGGCGACAAGCGGCCAGTAGAGACCGTCCTGTTTGCCCGATGAGCTCACCAGTCGCTGCGCATACTCGAGCACGTTGTCGCCGTTGCGATCCCTCGACGCGTAATCGCGTTGCGCGTCGTAGTACGCGAGCATGGCCTGCATGGTGGCCAGTTCGTTATTGCCGATCCGGCGCACGCGGATTTCCTCGCGCGCCCCGTTCACGTCGAAGTGCCAACCCCCGGCATCCTTCACCAGGGGAATCGGCAGGATCCAGTCCTCCTTGCCGACGGCGAGGTGCGATTTGCCATCCGCATCGACGATTTTGTGACTCTCGTCGTAACCTTTCAGGAAAGCATCCACGTCATCGCGGTCGATGCCCTCGACGGGAATATAGTCTTTCCAGTTCTTGCCCAATACTTTCTGGAGTGCTGCCTGGTCGCCCGCGCGCACCGCCTGGACAAAGGCCGCCGTCGCCGAATCGGCATCCGGGTAGGTGGCCTGGGCCAGTGCCGTACCGGCGAAGCAAAACACCAGCATGGCGATGAGGCAAAGCCGACGGACAGTCATGGAAACATTCATGGTTCGCTCCTCAGCGACGACGCATGCCGCCGCCGCGTGCCGGCACGGGTCGGGAAACCTGTCGACCACCAGCGGCAGCCCCTCGCGACGGAGCGCTCATCGAGCGCTGGCTCGCCTGCCCCCGATCCACCTGCGAGCGAGCGCGATCGGGAGAGCCGGCACCGCTGAAGGCGTTGTTGCGGGCGGCCGGAGCCTGTCGGGCGGCACCTCCCTGGTTGTTACGTGCCGCAGCGTCGCGGTTGCCGGCCGTGCCGCGGTTATCGCGGGCCGCCGTGTTCGCCTGACCGCGCAGGTTGGATGCCGCGCCATTGCCTGTGCGTTTGTCGAAACTCTGCAGGGCATTCTGGCGACTCGCATCGCGCGTCGTATCGCGGCCGCGGAAAGCTTCGCGTTGCTGCGCGCCGCCCACGCCCTGGCCGAACTGCTCGCGGCTGCGGTCGTCGCGATACGGTGTGCCACGGCGGTTCTGCGGGTTGTGGTTCCAGTTGACGTTGCCGTTGCCGCTGATGCGATTGTTGACGTTGATGTTGTTGTAGCGGTTGACGTTGATATTGACGTCGTTATGTCCCCAGTTGAAGCCGCCCCACAGTGAATTGGCGATCGCCACGCCGGTGCCGAAGGCCAACCCCGCCGCGATACCGGTCGCCACCGGGTGGTAGTAGCCGGGCGGTGGTGGCCAGTAGGTCGGTGGATAGGTCGGATAGGCCCATGCGCCATAAACCACGGTAGGGTTGTAGCTGGGCACGTAGACCACGGTGGGATTGGCCGGTTCGATCTGGATCACCGTGGTCTGCGGCGCAGCCTGCTGCACGATGACTTTCTGCTGCTCATTGGTCTTCAGGTTGCCTGCTTTCTGCGCCTGTGCACGTAGACGCTGCACCGAATCCATGACGTCTTCCGGCTGGGCGAGGAAGGCATCGCCGACGTTCTGTACCCAGTCCGGGTGGGCCTGCATCTGCGCCAGCACTTCGGGGAAGGCGACCAGCGATTGCACGCTCGGATCCCACGGTTTGTCGGCGACCTGTTTGACCGCGGCATCGCCCTGCGCCTTGGGGTTGGCCTTCGACCATGCGGCGGCATCGGCGACATCGCCCGGATATGTCGCGGCCATGAGTATCTGCGAGAGCAATGCATCCGGATACAGGGCGACGGATGCCATCATCTGGTCGAGTTGCTCCTTCTTGAATATCTTCCCGCCGCTCTTGGTGTCCTGGGCAAGGGCGACGCCGGACAACAGCGCCAGGATGAGCACCAGGCATGCTTGCAGGAACCCGTATTTTCTTGGCCTTTTCATTGCTGCGCTCCCATGCACACCCATCGCGGATCGAGCTTGCGGCGAACCCACGCCGTGGCGCCAGCGCATTTCTGCGTACCGGGCTTACGCAAAAGTACCTACTTCGTCGGGAACACCGCTTTGGCATCCCGGATGAACAACGCGCGCAGCTTGTCCCAGAAATCCCCGCCAAGCAGGAACAGGCTGAGCAGGAGCAGCAGGTCGCCCGCCATCGCGACGGTGCGCGGATGCTGCTGCCGCAGCGGGGTAACGTCGGCGGCGATATAGGGCCCGATCGAACTCAGGACGATCAGCGTGACGAACAGGATCAGTCCGATCCGGTAGCGCATCGGGCTCACCGTGGCCGGCGGCGCCAGACGCTTGAAGTGCGAGGCGATCACCGACTTCAGATAGGCGAACCCGGGCTTGCCCATGATCGCCACGGCGATCACCAGGAACAGCTTGGGAAAGCCGACCAGGAGAACGCCGTTGATGGTGGCTTTCAGACCATCGGCCAGACCGGAACCCCGCACCAGGGGAATCAGCGCAAGGGCCAGCACCCACCCGCCAATCCATACCGCCACGCCAAGGATCAGGCGTCGCTTCTGGCGTGGATCGGTGACGGCGGGCGCAGGAGGAACGGTAGCGTTCATGACGGTATCTCCGGTGGTTGGGTTACGTGGCGGCCTGCCCCGGTGGATGAACTGTCGCCATCCGATACCGGACCAGGGTCATCATCCCGATCGCGAATGCGCCGGCGAGCGTGAACTGGAGCAGCCTGGCCAGCCATAGCGAGAGCGAACCCGGCCCCGAAGCGATCGCGGTGCCGAAAATGATCAACATGGCATTGCAGGCGATCAACGCGACGGCCGCGGCCGGACCGCCCACGGCGATGCGCCGGCCGAAGCCGAGCAGGACGACGAAGAGCAACAGCGTGAGAAACGGCAGGGTCGGCGTGGTCAGCAGCAGGGTATGCATGAGCAGGCCAAGCAAGCCGCCGGCGAAATTGCCGAGGATCATCGCCAGCGCGTGCAGGCGGCTTCGCCGCACATCGAAGTTGGCGACCAGCATCACCGTGGCGACCAGCACGGGCAGCACATCGGCCAGGCCGAACAGAAGATAGACCAGCATCAACGGCAGCACGATCGCGGTGGAGAACAGCGCCATCGCCAGCGGTGAGGATGCGTCCGTTGCCGCCGCGGGCGCGGGTGTGGCTGCGGCGACGCGCGGCCACGGCAGGTAGACGGCCCAGATCACCAGCAGGGCAAGAGCGATGCCGCGGATCAGCGCCAGCGGCAGGATGCCCGCGGCAACTGGCGCGATCGTCACCACGACCGGAATCGTTGCCAGGCAGATCAGCAACAGCAGCGCGGGCAACCGTGGACGCCCGCTCAGCAAGGCGAGGAAGGCAAGGAACATGCATAGCGCTATCGCACCGAACAGCACCATCGGCACATCGTGAAACAGGGAGGCGAGCGCGAAAGCCAATAGCGCCGCAACCGCCATCGTCAGCACCAGGGCCAGGCCCATTTTCAACGGTGGCCGCATCGGCAGGTTGGCGAGCAGGACGGCCGTGAGCACGGGCGCGAGGAAACTTGGCGGCCACCGCAGGACCTCGCACAGCACGAAGCTGGCGGTGGTGCCCACGGCGAAACGCAGTACGGCATGCAGCTTGTCGTCGACCTGGCCGTTCGACGGAACGTTTTTCATCGCAGGTAGCTCAGCATGGCGACCAGGCGGATCCACAGGCGCGCGAAGGGATTGAGCAGTGACCGCTCGCGGGTGAGAACGACGACATTGGCTTGCGCCCCGCTGCGGGCAGGTGGCGGGGACGCCAATGTGTCAGCGGCCGGATCGAGCACGATGCGCACCTGGAAACGCTGTGGCTCGCGCAGCCAACCCGAGGGCGCGTCCACCTTGGGCAGTTGCCCGGTCGGTGCGTCGTCGCCCTGGGCGATGCCCCAGCCAATGCTTTCGACATGCGCGGGGAACACCTCGCCGGGTCGGTCGTCGAACGCGACATACGCGCGATTGCCCGGGGCGATGTTACCCAGCTGGTTCTCGCGCATCGCCGCCGTGACCCAGCGCGGTCCGTCGGCCATGAAACTCAATACGGGTTGGCCGCGGCTGGCGAACTGGCCGGGCGAAAGGCGCATATTGGTGACGGCGCCGTCGGCCGGGGCGACCACACTGGTATGGCGAAGATCGAGCTGGGCCTGCTCCAGCGCGGCCAGCGCCTGGCGTATCTGGGCGTTGCCGTCGCCGGCATCGCCAAGGCGTATGCGTGAGCGTTCGGCCTCGGCCTCGGCGCGGACGATCTCGGCACGGGTCCTGGCGATGTCGGCGCGAGCGCGAATGGCCGAGGTCTCGGACAAGGCCCGCCTGGCCGACAGGTCCAGCACGATCTTGCCCAGTTGCTCGCTCGCGACCAGGTCGACTTGCTGCCGCCTGAGCTGGGCATCGGCGACGCGAACGTCGGCAGCGGATGCATCGATCGCCTGCGTTGCCGCGGCAAGATTCGCTTCGGCCGCGCGCAAGGCAATCTGGAACGGCAGCGGGTCGATCCGGAACAACACCTGCCCTTTCTTTACCTGCCGGTTGTCGGGCACGTCCACCGCTATCACCGGTCCGCTGACCTCGGGCGCGATCTGCACGAGAAAGGTGTCGACCGTCGCCTGCGAGGTATACGGTGCTATCCGGTCGGCGACGATGTGGTAGACGAAGAGCAGGAACAAGACGGCGAGCGCCGTCCGCACGATCCAGCGGAGGCGTTGCGCACCGGCAGCCGCGCCTGCGGATGGCGGTGCCGATGGTGCCGCAGCCGCGGGTCCTGCCTCGGGCGGGAGTGACTCTGGATCGGTTCGCGGCGCGGATGGCATCGGCGTACTCATCAGTTCGGTGACGGCCTGGCCGCGGCGACACGCGCCGGGTCCACGGCAGGCTGCGCCGGCGAAGGGAGCGCAGCGACCTGTTCGATCCAGTCGCCACCCAGTGCGCGATACAGATCCACCAGCGACCGGTAGCCGTCGCCGCGCGCGGTACTCAGCGACAGCTCCGCGGAGAACAGGCTGCGTTCCGTGTCCAGCACCTCGAGGTAATCGGTGTAGCCGTTGTCGTAGCGGTCGCGGGACAGTTCCACCGCATGCCTGAGCGCCGCCACGCGACGCTCGAGCGATGCCACCAGGGTCCGCTTGGCCTGGATGGCGGCGAGGGCGTCGTCGACGTCGCGAAAGGCGTTCTGGATAGTCAACCGATAGGCTTCCAGCGCCTGCTCGCGGCGTGCCTGTGCCTGACGGTTGGCCGCGTCGATGGCGCCGCCGGTGAACAGCGGCCCGAGCAATTGCCCCGCGAACGACCACGTGCGTGCGGGACCCGTGAACAGATCGTCGAGCTGGCGACTCGCGCTCCCACCGGAGCCGGTCAGGGACAACGTGGGGAAATAGAGCGTACGCGCCGCGCCCACCAAGGCATGCGAGGCGATCAGCTGTTGTTCGGACTGCAGGATATCCGGGCGCCTGGCGAGCAGGTCAGACGGTAACCCGGCAGGTACTGGCGGTGCCGACAAGCCCTGCAGGTTGCGTCCGCGCCGAATGGCCCCGGGATTGCGCCCGACCAGCACGGACAGGGCATGCTCCTGCTGGGCGATGGCCTGCTGCAGTTCGGGAATCGCGGCCGCGGCGGTTTCGTATTCCGCCGTCACCTGCAACATTTCGAATTCCGACAACGCGCCACCATCCAACCGCATCTGGAAGACCTCGACGTTGCGCGCACGGCCTTGCAACGTCGCTTCGGCGATCTCCAGCCGGCGGTCCAGATCAAGCAGCGAGACGTAACCGGAAACGATGGTCGATACCAGGGTCAGTGCCACCCCAAGGCGCGCCTGCTCGGTCGCCAGCAGATCGGCACGCGCGGCCTCGTCTTCCTGGTGGATGCGTCCCCACAAATCCAGTTCCCAACTTGCCGACAGCAGCGCGGAGTAGCTCTCGCCATGCGGATCCGCACCGACGGGAATGCCCGTCGCACTCCGGCTCGCGCGCTGGCGACCGGCACCGGCGACGTACCCCAGTTGCGGCAAACCCTGGGCGTGCGTGGCAACCACGCGGGCGGCGAATTCATCCACGCGCGCGGTGGCGATCCGCAGATCGTGGTTGGCCACAAGACCTTCGCTCACCAGCGCATCGAGTTCCGGATCGCCAAAGCCATGCCACCAGGCCGGGACCGCCGGCAAGGTCGCCACGGGCGCCACACCGTTGGCGAAACGGTATTCCCGTGGCACTTCGACCGTCGGCCGGGTGTATTCCGGACTTGCCGTGCAACCGACGCAGGCACAAAGGAACACAAGCGCCATCGGGATGCCGGGCAACGAACCGATACGCATGGACACGCCATGGCTCGATGGACACTCGCAGCGATGACTTTGCATGGCGTGCCCCGGTAACCACAAATCGACCCGACGACAACGCGGTCATCATGCCAGCGCGCGAATGGCGGGGCTTGCGTAAAAGTACCTACGCCCGCCCCCCTCGGTAGATTTACCCGGGGCGCGGTAGGTAGTAGTTCGCTGTCCGCCGATGGGCGGGCGACCGGATAATCCGGCGACTCCCACGCTGGAGACCGACGTGACCTTCCCGAAGGCGCCAAGAGCGCTCTGCTTCCTTGCCGTACTGACCGCAGGCCCAGGCGTCTTGCCCGCGCACGCCGCCGAGACCGATCCCTATGACGGCGCGTGGCACGGCAGCATCACGCCCTACGGCTGGCTTCCCGGTGTCACGGCGAAATTGCGCTACTCCTATCAGGGCAGTGAGGTGCGCGACGAGACCGATCACGACATCCTCGACAAGCTCAGCGGCGCGCTGATGATCGCCGGCGACGCACGCAAGGGCGACTGGGGTATTTACGGCGATCTGGACTGGGTCAAGTTCGACAACGAGAAGGGCCGCTTCCGAAGTGTTGGCGGGGAACGCGTCGGTGGCGATGTCACGCTGGATACGCGCAGTGGCCTGAAGGGCGGCTTCGTCACGCTCGCCGGCCTCTACTCGCTCAGCCACGGACCGGAGGGAAATATCGACCTGCTGTTCGGCGGACGTTACCTCTGGCTAAAGGGCAATCTGGGCTGGAATTTTGGCTTCGCGGGCAACCGTTTCGGCATCGCCGAAAGCGGACATCTTGCCCGGAACACGCACGTGACGGACGCATTGATCGGCATACGCGGCCGGTGGACTCCCGGTGGGGGACCATGGTTCTTTCCCTACTATGCGGATATCGGCGCTGGCGGCTCGGACCTCACTTCGCAGCTCGCACTCGGCGCGGGTTATGCCTTCCACTGGGGCGATGTCTCGCTGGCATGGCGCTACGTGACGTATCGACGCGACGACGACAGCTTTCTGGAACGCGTATCGATGATGGGGCCCGCGATCGGCCTGACCTGGCATTTCTGAGCCACCATGGCGCAGGCGAAAATATTCGCCGAAGCCACGCACGTCGCGGTGCTTCGGCGCATGCACCTCATCCGCGAAAAGGATCGGCCGGAACTGATCCGCCGTGTCGCCATCGCGGTCCTCCTCGGCTGGTTGCCACTGGCCCTGCTGAGCCTGCTGCATGCAAGCTTCTTCCACGACGCCGTGCAGCTGACGTTCTTCACCGATATAGCCACGCATGCGCGGCTATTGCTTGCCGCGCCATTGCTGATTGCCGCCGAATACATCGTTTTCCCGCGGCTGGAAGCGATCCGGCAGCATTTCACCGATGCGTCACTGATCGGCGCAGCCGATCGCGAACGTTTCCAGGCAACCGTCCGCGACTGCCATCGACGCAGTGCCGGCGTATGGCCTTCCGGTACCATTGCCATCATCACCTATGCGCTGGTCCTGCTGATGATCACGACGCTGCCGGCCGACATCATGCCGGCGTGGCAGCGCTCGCCTTTCGGTCTCCTGCTATCGCTGGCTGGCTGGTGGCACATGCTGATCAGCCTGCCACTTCTTCTCGGCCTCCTCCTCGCCTGGCTGTGGCGCCTGGCGATATGGGCCTACTTCCTCGGCAAGGTCGCGCGGCTGGGGCTGCGCCTGGTCGCATCACACCCGGACCAGGCCGCCGGCCTGCAATTCATCGCCTATTCGCCGCGGGTATTCTGGCCACTCGCCCTGGCGATCGGCATCGTCGTCGCCGGGACGATGGCCAACAATGTGGTGCATAACGGCGTGTCGCCGCTGGATCACAAGGCGACACCGATTGCCACCGTGGCCGTCGTCGCCGTTCTCCTCGCGTTTCCGCCACTACTGTTCGGTCGCCAGCTGCTGAATGCATGGCGCGTGGGTGTTTTCAGATACGGGGACCTGGCCAGCCGGGTCGGGCTGCAACTGGAGGACAAGTGGATGGGCGCGGGTGCCCGTGTCACGCGAGAGACCCTGGCCGAGCCCGACTTCTCCGCGACCACGGACCTGTACCAGGTGACCGGCAACGTGTATGCCATGCGCCTGATGCTGTTCGACTACAAGAGCGTGGCCGCCGTGGCGGTGGTCACGCTGTTGCCGTTCGCACCGATATGGCTGATGGCCATTCCGCTGCAAACCCTGGTCAAGAATGTCGCCGGACTGCTGTTCTGAGCGCCTTCAGCGGCGGGCGACGAACTCGCCCATCCAGGCCAGCGCTTCGCGCCACAGGAACCGGCGGGCTTCGGCGCCACCGTCGAGTCCCGGATAGAAACGTCTGAGGCAAACCTGGCCGTCCCGCGACAGCGAGAAGCCATCGTCCGCCAGATGCACATGAAAACCGCGCGACACCGCCGCGCCCCTGCCGAGCATGCTGAATATGGTCATCGTACCCTCCCCCTGCGGCGCATCCTGCACCCACGGGGATTACGTTTCAAGCGCCCGGGCGCGCGGCCCCCTACGGCCGGCCGCCAACCTTTCCTACCGCTTTCATCACCTCTTCCGCTGGTCGCCGGCTGCAGTAGACTCGACCGATGACAACCTCCTACGGCAGTGCACTTGTGGTCGACCGTGCCAGCATGGTCGCCGAAGTGGTGGCACTTGCACTGAGCGATGCCGGATATGATGCGCACGCGGCGATGACCTATCGCGATGCCACGCGCACGTTCCGTGACCTGCCCAACCTGCGCCTGCTGATCGCGCACGCGGACCTGCCCGACGAACCCCGCGGCGGCGCCCTGCTGAACATGGTCGCCTCGGCACGCCCGGACCTGCCCATCGTGGTGATTTCCGCGCGCCGCGCGAGCGTGCTGCCGCCGCTACCGCCGGCCGCCATCCTGCTGTTGAAACCCTTCGATCGCGCACAGCTGATGCAAGCCATCGCCGAAGCAACCTCACGGGTCGCTCGCTAGACCTGGAAACATCGTGCGGGGATTGCCGGCGAAACCGGCGAGGCGCATGGTGGGTCGTGACGGACTCGAACCGTCGACCTACGGATTAAAAGTCCGCTGCTCTACCAACTGAGCTAACGACCCATGCGCAAAGAGCCGCCTAGTTTAGTGGCTGGCCCGCACAGGCACAACCCGAAGCGGCATCCGGCTCAGGCGTAGTGGGTCGGATCGGGCACGCCGGCCTGGTCGAAGCCCTGCTTGCGCAGGCGGCAGGCATCGCAGTGACCGCAGGCAAGGCCTTCTTCGTCGGCGTTGTAGCAGCTGACGGTCGCTGCGAAATCGATGCCCAGGCGCATCCCCTCGCGGACGATGTCGGCCTTGCCCATCTTCATCAACGGCGCATGGATGGTCATCTCGGCGCCTTCGACGCCGGCCTTGGTGGCGACATTGGCCAGCACCTGGAAGGCATCGATGAAAGCCGGACGGCAATCGGGGTAGCCGGAATAGTCGACCGCGTTGACGCCGCAGAAGATATCGTTGGCGCCGAGTACTTCGGCCCAGCCGAGCGCGATCGACAGCATGATCGTGTTGCGCGCCGGCACATAGGTCACCGGGATGCCTTCGCCGCCCTCGTCCGGCACGTCGATGTCGGCGGTCAGCGCGGATCCGCCGATGCTGCGCAGGTCGATGTGCACGGTCTTGTGCACGACCGCGCCGAGCATGGCGGCAACCCGGGCCGACGCCACCAGTTCCGAACTATGCCGCTGGCCGTAGGCAACGCTCAGCGCATACACCTCGAAGCCCTGTTCGCGCGCCATGGCGATCGTGACGGCTGAGTCCATGCCTCCGGAAACGAGGATGACGGCTCTGCGCGGGGACGTGGACTGCTGGCTCATGATCGATAGGCTTCGTGGGTTCAATGGCCGGGCGCATCGTTCCAGAGCAGCTTGTGCAACTGCATCTGGAAGCGCACCGGCAGGTGCTCGGCGAGGATCCATTCGGCCAGCTCGCGTGGCGCGACCTTGCCGTGCACCGGCGAGAACATCACCATACAGCGCGCCGGCAGCTTCCGTTCGAGCACGATATCGCGTGCCCATTCGAAATCGCCGCGGCTGGCGACGACGACCTTGACCTGGTCATGCGGATTGAGGTGATCGAGGTTGGACCAGAGATTGCGCGCGCTCTCGCCGGAATCCGGCGCCTTCAGGTCGACCACCTTGCGCACGCGCGGATCGACCGCGGCGACATCGAGCGCACCGGAGGTTTCCAGAGATACTTCGTAACCGGCATCGCACAGGCGCTCGAGCAGGAGCAGGCAGCGTTTCTGCGCCAGTGGCTCGCCGCCGGTGACACAGACATGCTTCGCACCATGCCGGGCGACCTCGGCGAGGATCGCCTCGATCTCGTGCCACTGGCCGCCATGGAAGGCGTATTCGGTATCGCACCAGACACAGCGCAAGGGACAGCCGGTCAGGCGGACGAAAACCGTGGGCCAGCCGATGGCGTCGGCTTCGCCCTGGATCGAATGGAATATCTCGGTGATCTTCAGGCGGTCGCCGACGGGCGCCGCCGGCGAGATGTCCGCCAGGCCCACGGTACCGCCAGCCATCTTAGTTCGCCGACTGCTGCAGGCGGCGCAGGCGTTCCTGGGCGAGACCGGCGGCCTTCGAACCCGGATATTTCGCCGATACCGACTTAAGGGTGGCGATCGCAGCGTCCTTCTGCTTCATTTCGACCTGGCAGTAACCGACCTTGAGCAGGCCGTCCGGCACCTTGTCGCTTTGCGGGAACTGGCTGACCAGCCGCTGGAAGGCTTCCAGCGCCACGGGGTAGTTCATCGTCACGTAGTACGACTCGCCGAGCCAGTAATAGGCGTTCGGCGCGAGCGTGCTGTCCGGGTACTTCTGCAGGAAATCGCGGAAGCCGCGCGAGGACGCGGCGTAATCGCCAGCCCGCAGCGACTTGAACGCGGCGTCATAGGTCGCCTGTGCCGCGGCCGGATCGGCCGGACCCGCCGCGTTGCTGCCCGCGCTCGCCGCGGCTGCATCGGCGGCGGGCGCGACATTGGCAGCGGCCGGAGCCGGCGCCGTGGAATTCGTGGGTGTGGATGCGGTCGGGGCATTGCCGCCGACAGCGGGCGCACCGCCCTTTTCAAGCCGGCCAAGACGCGAATCGATATCCACGTACTGCGACTTGTTGGTGTCCTGGAGTTGCTGGTTCTGGTGCTGGAGCTCTTCGATCTGGCCCTGCAACTGCTGGACCTGTTGCTGCAGATCGGACACCTGGTTGACCACGCCGACGTTGCCCTGACTGGCCTGCGCCTGTTGCTCGAGGCGGGCGACACGGTCGGCAAGGCTCAGGCGGGAGTCCTGCGCATGCACGGGCAGGCCGAAAAGCGTGGCGGACGCGATAGCGCCCGCCACACCCAGCCTGGCTGCAAAACTATTAGCCAGAGTCTTTTTCATTACTTCGCGGTGTAGATGATCTCGACGCGACGATTCTTGGCCCAGCAATCATCGTTGTGCTCACGGCACACCGGATTTTCCTTACCCTTGGCAACCACGTTCAGCTGGCTGGCCGAACCACCGGCAGCCTGGAGGCCGCTGGAGACAGCATTGCCACGACGCTCGCTGAGGCCGAGGTTGTACTCGCGGGTGCCACGCTCGTCGGTGTTGCCTTCGAGGGTCATGGCGGCCGACGGGCGGTCACGCAGGTACTTGGCGTGGCAGGCGATGATCTGCTGGAATTCCGGCTTGATTTCGTTCTTGTCGAAATCGAAGTAGACCACGCGCTGACGCAGGCAAGCGTCGGTGTCGAGGTCGGACGGGTTATAGCGGCCATCGCTCTGGATCGGGGCAGCGGTCTGTTCGACCGGCTGCTGCGGCTGGGGCTTGACTTCCTGCTTCTTGGAGCAGGCGACCGCGCCGACGCACAGCAGGGCGGCCAGGGTGACGCGAACGGTCTTATTCATGGGACGTTCCTTCAACAGTTGAGTTCCGACAGTCGATTACGGTTACGGGACAGACACCGCCGGTTGTCCGGCTGTTTTTTTTGCCTTACGCGTCGACGGAGTACTGTCCCGTACCCCTGCCAACGACACGACGACGAGACGTTACCGTCCGCCGCCGCAAAACTCCGGTCCGCACAAAAGGCGCGGATAACCGCGCCCTTTCCTTAGGACCTTCACCGTCGCCCGCGTTGCCGCGTGGCGCCAGTTCGATCAATGACATCAACGCTGCCGGTACGGACCCCAGGCCGGTTCGCGCACATCGCCATCCGAAAGCACGAGGCGCTGCCTGACCTGTCCATCCGCCGAAACGGCGTAAAGCACACCGCGCGTTCCCTGGGATGCGGCATACAACAGCATGCTTGCGTTCGGAGCGAAGCTGGGGGCATCGTCGACGTTGCCTGGCGACACGAAGCGAACCTGCCCGCCCAAACTGCGGTCCATGATTGCAATACGATACACGTTCCCGTTGCCCTGCACCATCGCAATCTGCTTGCCGTCGAAGCTGATCGAGGGGCTGGCGTTGAAACTGCCCTGGAAAGTGATCCGCTCGGCGTTACCGCCGGCGATCGAGGTCTGGTAAAGCTGGGGCCGGCCGGAGCGGTCGGAGGTGAAGACCAGGCTCTGCCCGTCAGGGGTGAAGGTCGGCTCGGTATCGATCGCGAAGTTGTTGGTGACCCGCGTTTCCTTGCGGCTGGCGATATCGATCAGGAAGATTTCCGGATTGCCGATATACGACAGGGTCACGGCCAGCTTGCTGCCATCCGGCGAGAAGTGCGGGGCACTGTTGATGCCCTTCGGATGCGAGGCGATCAGCTGCCGGGCGCCCGTGCCGATGTCCTGCAGATAGACGGCCGAATTGCCGCTCTCGAAGGACACATAGGCCAGCTTGCGACCATCCGGCGACCAGGCCGGCGACAACAGGGATTCCTTCGAGCGGGCCACGACCTGCGGGTTGAAGCCATCCGAATCGGCGACGATCAGCGAATACTTGGTGTTGCTGCCGACGCCGACCGCGGTGACATAGGCAATGCGGGTCCAGAAGGCACCGCGCACGCCGGTGATCTTTTCATAGATCTGGTCGGCGATCTGGTGGGCGACGCCGCGCAGGTCGCCCTCGGGGGCGGTGAAGGCCTGGGCGAGCAGGCTCTGCTGACGGTTCACGTCCCACAGTTCGTATTCGACGCGGATCATGCCGCCGCCGGCATCGCTGACGCGACCGACGGTGATGTAGTCCTGCTTGAGCAAGCGCCAGGTGGCGAACTTGATGTCGCTGCCCTTCGAGGGCAGCTCGACGATGTCCGCCTTGTCCAGCGAGCGGAATTTGCCCGAACGGTTGAAATCGGCGCGGATCACATCGGCGATGTCGGTCGGCAGCGGCGCGCCGCCGGCCTGGGCGAAGGGCACCACGGCAATCGGGGTCGCGGTCTTCAGACCGCCCACGATGTCCACGTTGAGCGACTGGGCGGCGGCCGGGCCGGCCACGAAGGCGACCAGGACGAGCAGGAGGGTGGCTAGGCGGAAGCTCATAGTGCGCATGGGCTGATTCATTCGACCTTCAAAGGGAAAGGGATGCAGGGGCTGCTGGCAATGGGTTCGGGCCATCCGGGCTGTCGGCATGGTAACGCGGCCCCGCCGGCGAGCGTGACCGCGATCTGAACCGGCGCGGAGGGGGCTGGGAAGCCCACCCCGCGCCAGCCCGTCAATTCCGGCCGATCATTGCGGGCGGAACGTGAAACTGAGGTCGCGCTGGAAGACCGACTCGAAACCCGCGTAGGGCAACGGCTGCGCCCTGAGCACGGCATTCTCGATCGAGCTGCGGCCGGCTTCGTCGTACGGACAGCTCGGGTCGACCTTGGCGCTCAGCACCTGGCCACCGGGAATCTGCACGATATGCACCATGCAGGGCACGTTCGGCATATTGTCCGGGCGCAGCCAGTTGGTGGTCACGGCGTTCTGCAAAGCCGCCTGGTACTTGCCCAGCAGACCCGTGTCGGCGCCGTTGTTGCCGGTCTGTACCTGGTCGGCCGGTGGCAGGTCGGCACGCGCGTTGTCCTTGGCGTTGGCCAGGTCCTTGAGCTGCTGTTCGGCCTGCTTTTTCTTGTTCTCGGCGGATTTGGTCTGCGACTTGGCCGCGTCGAGCTGCTTGAAGATCTCGTCGACCTCTTTCTGCTTTTGCGCTTTCTGCGCCTCGGCATCGATCTCGGCCTGGCGCTGGCGCTGCTTCTCTTCCTGCTCGCGCTTGGCATCCTCGGCCTTGACCAGGGCGTCCTGCACGACCTTCTCCTGGTCCTTGAGGTCCGGCTGCTTGGGCACCGGCGGCAGGGTCTTCAGGTCGGGCTTTTCCGGCGGCGGCGGGGTCGGCGGCGGGGGCACGGCCGGCGGGGGCGGCGTGGCATCCGGTACCGGCTTGGCCTTGGTCGACTTCGGCGGCGGGCTGCCGGTCGGGCCGATCAGTACAGCGTCGATGATCTGGCCGGGCAACTGGATCGGTGCCGGGCACGTCATGGGGTTCAGGCTGGCCGGCAGGCCCGCCCAGGCATAGAACTCCTCGAATTTCGAGCACGGCATGATGTTCAGGGCCAGGAAGGCCACGATCAGGATGTGCAGCAGCGCGGCAAGGACGACCGCGCGAGGCGTGCCGTTACTGTTTGCCATTCTTAGCGCCCGACTCCGGCTGGCTCATCAGGCCGATCTTGGAGACCCCCGCTTCCTGCAGGATGGGCAGGATGGCGTAGACCTTGCCATAACCGACACGCTCGTCGCCGGCGATCAGCACCTGCAACTCGGGGTTCTGGTGCTCGAAGGCGGTGATCTTGGCCTTGAACTCGTCGACCGTGACCGGCTCGCGCTTGGTGCCGTTGGCGGTCAGGTAGATCTGCCCGGCCTCGTCCACCGAAACCACGACCGGGTCCTTCTTGTCCTGCAGCGACTTGGCATTGGTCTGCGGCAACTGGATGTCGACGCCGAGGTTCATCATCGGCGTGGTCACCATGAAGATGATCAGCAGCACGAGCATCACGTCGATGTACGGCACGACGTTGATCTCGGATTTCAGTTTCCGCTTATGCCGGCGGTGAGCGGTGCGCATGGTCATGTCGCTCCGGGCTCAGGCGAGGTCGTCGTTCTGCTGGATCTGCCGCTGCAGCACCGAGGAGAATTCTTCCTGGAACACCTCGTAACGCGAGGCCAGGCGCTCGACCTTGTTCGCGTAGCGGTTATAGGCCCATACCGCCGGGATCGCGGCGAACAGGCCCATGGCGGTGGCGATCAGCGCCTCGGAGATATGCGGCGCGACCACGGCAATAGTCACGTCCTTCATTTCGCCCAGGCCCTGGAACGCACCCATGATGCCCCACACCGTGCCGAACAGGCCGACATACGGGCTGATCGAACCGACGTTGGCGAGGAACTCCAGGTTCTGCTCCAGCTTGCCGATTTCACGGGTGCCGGCCACGCGCATCGCGCGCTCGGCGCCCTCGATCACACGGACGCTATCGGTGGCCTTGCGCTGGCGCTGGCGGGCGAATTCGCGGAAGCCGGCTTCGAAGACGGTCTCGATGCCGTGCTGCCCTTCCCGGTTGCCGACTTCGCGGAACAGCGCGGCGAGATCGCCGCCGGACCAGAAACGGTCCTCGAAGGTCTCGGCGTTCTCGTGGGCCTGCTTCAGCTGCGAGTACTTGCGGATGATGATCACCCACGAGAGAAAGGAGAACACCAGCAGCACCAGCATGACCAACAGCACCGGTACGCTTGCGTCCGCAATGAGCTTGAAAATGTTTACGCCACCGTTCATCGCTTGAAGGCTCTCTTCCGTAATTCGTTGTGAATGGCAAGCTTCCGCCTGACCCGAAGGTCAGGCAAAAAGGTTGCCGGGTATCTGTACCGGCCGCATGGCCTCGAGGTCGACGCAGGCGACCCGGACCTGGGCACGCACCAGCAGCAGACCGTCGGCACGGGTGACGTCCTGGGCGAACAGCATACTGGCAGCGCGCCGTTCTTTGACGAGGACTGTTATCTGGAGTTCATCGTCCAGCCGGGCAGGCTTCAAGAAATCGAGCTGCATGTCGCGGACCACGAAGGCCAGCCCGGTCGATTCGCGCAGGTCCATCTGGTCGATGCCCTGGGCGCGCAGCCACTCGGTCCGGGCCCGTTCCATGAAACGCAGGTAATTGGAGTGGTAGACCACCCCACCGGCATCGGTGTCTTCCCAATAGATGCGGACCGGCCAGGTGAATGATTCCAGGATCGTCACGGCTCGTCCGCCTCCGGCGCGAACAGGTCCGGCGCCTGCGACTGCCTGGGCGGCGGGACCAGGCCCAGATGGCGCCAGGCCTTGGCGCTGGCCATGCGGCCGCGCGCGCTGCGGATCAGATACCCCTGCTGGATCAGATAGGGTTCGACCACGTCCTCGAGGGTGCCGCGGTCCTCGCTCAGCGCCGCGGCCAGAGACTCGACGCCGACCGGACCCCCGTCGAAGTTCTCGATGATGATCCGCATCAGGCGACGGTCGAGTTCGTCGAAGCCCTCGTTGTCCACTTTCAGCATATCCATCGCGGCACGGGCGGCCTCGTGGGTGATCTGGCCCTGGGCGCGAACCTCGGCGAAATCGCGCACCCGGCGCAGCAGGCGATTGGCGATACGCGGCGTACCGCGGGCGCGACGCGCTATCTCGATCGCCCCCTCCAGGTCGCAGGAAATACCGAAGATACGCGCGGCACGACGCACGATCGCGGTCAACTCGTCGACGCTGTAGAACTCCAGCCGCTGGACGATGCCGAAGCGGTCGCGCAACGGTCCGGTCAGCAGGCCGGCGCGGGTGGTCGCGCCGATCAGGGTGAAGGGCGGCAGGTCGAGCTTGATCGACCGCGCGGCCGGACCCTCGCCGATCATGATGTCGATCTGGAAGTCTTCCATCGCCGGGTAAAGCACTTCCTCGACCACCGGCGACAGCCGGTGGATCTCGTCGACGAAGAGCACATCGTTCTTCTCGAGGTTGGTCAGCAGCGCGGCCAGGTCGCCCGCGCGCTCCAGCACCGGCCCCGAGGTCGAGCGCACATTGACCCCGAGTTCATTGGCAATCACATGGGAAAGCGTGGTCTTGCCCAGGCCCGGTGGCCCGAAGATCAGCACATGGTCCAGCGCCCCACCCCGCCGGCGCGCCGCTTCGATATAGATCGACATCTGCTCACGCACCGCCTGCTGGCCGAGATACTCGGCCAGCCGCTTGGGCCGGATACTGGCTTCCAGCGCCTCGTCGTCCATGGCGGCGACAGAGGTAACGATGCGGTGCTCGGTCATGCCGCGCATTATGGCAGAGGGCTTCGTGAAGGTGGCTGGAAGCCAGGAATTTCGACCCTGGACCTCCCCGTCGTCCCTCTGCAGGGCGGCCGGCATCGATGATTCAAGGGCAAGCCGGCGAACAGAAAGTCACGGCCCCAAAGGACGCACAGGGTGCGCTCCCACAAGGCCGCGGTAACTTTGTGGGAGCGCACCCTGTGCGCGAGTCCTTTGGGGCCGGGCGCGCATGATCGCGCTTTGTTAATCGCCAATATCCTGGGCCATAGCCAGCAACGCCTGCTGGTTGCTTTCAATATTGTCCGGGTACGTCGGCTGCAGCATGAGCGAAAGCGAGAACCTGTCCGTCGTCCATGCAATGGACACCAGTGCCGTCCGCGCCTGCCGCCAAACCGTGTCGGGCTTTTCCCAGTGACGTAGCGAAGAGCCGCTTTACTGGCACCTCGCGGGGCGCAACGCGCCCGACTTTCAAGCCGCCACAGGCGGCGCTCACGCTCTAGATTTCCACCTGCGCACCCAGCTCGATCAACCGGTTACCGGGAATCTGGAAGAACGCCGTCGCAGGCAATGCATTCCTCGCCATAAAGGCAAACAGCTTGTCGCGCCACAGCGCCATGCCCGGACGCCTTTCGTCGGCGACGATGGTTTCGCGGGACAGGAAGAAGGTCGTGTCCATCATGTCGAAGACCAGGCCTTCGGCGGCGCAGCGGGCGATGGTCAGTGGGATGTTCGGGTCTTCGGCGAAGCCGAAGCGAACCTGCAGGCCGAAGAAGCCGCCGCCGAGGTCGGCGATTTCCAGGCGTTCGTCGGCTTCGGCCACCGGCGTTTCCAGCATCTCGACCGTCAGCATCACGTTGCGCTCATGCAGCACTTTGTTGTGCTTGAGGTTATGCAGCATCGCGTGCGGCACGGCGTTCTGGTTGGCGGTGAGGAAGATCGCGGTGCCGGGCACGCGCAGTGGCGGGTGGTCGGCGATGTTCTCGATGAAGGGCTCCAGCGCCAGGCCGGACTGCTTGATCTCGCGCACCACCAGTTCGCGGCCGCGATGCCAGGTCGTCATCATGGTGAAGATGACCACGCCGAGCACCAGCGGGAACCAGCCGCCGTGGGCGATCTTCAGCGCGTTGGCGCCGAAGAACGCGACGTCGATGATAAGGAACAGCACACCGGTGGCGATGACCGCGGACCAGTGCCACCCCCAGCGCTTGCGCGCCACGACCAGGGCCAGCAGGGTCGTCATCGTCATCGTGCCGGTTACCGCGATGCCGTAGGCGGCGCCGAGATTGTTCGACGAGCGGAAGCCGAGCACGGCGAGGAAGACCAGCACCATCAGCAGTCGGTTGATCCACGGCACGAAGATCTGCCCGGACATCTCCCGCGAGGTATGCACCACCGCCATCCGCGGCGAATAACCCAGCGACATCGCCTCGCGGGTCATCGAGAAAGCGCCGGAGATCACGGCCTGCGAGGCGATCACCGCGGACATCGTGGCCAGCGCGATCATCGGGTAAAGCAGGTTTTCCGGGACCATCTTGTAGAACGGGTTCTCGATCGCGGTCTGGTCGTGCAGCAGCAGCGCACCCTGGCCGAAATAGTTGATCAGCAACGCCGGCAGCACGAAGCCGAACCAGGCAAGGCGGATCGGCTTCTTGCCGAAGTGACCCATGTCCGCATACAGCGCCTCGGCGCCGGTCAGCGCCAGTACCACGCCGCCCAACGCGATGAAGGCCTGCCGGTCGTGGGAGATGAAGAACTTCACCCCGTATATCGGGTTCAACGCCACCAGGACCTGGGGATGGGCGATGATCTGGCGCATGCCGAGGATGGCGAGCACGATGAACCATACCGTCATCACCGGTGCGAAGGCCTTGCCCACGGTGTTCGAACCGTGCCGCTGCACGGTGAACAGGATCACCAGGATCACCAGGCAGATCGGGATCACATAGCTTTCCAGCCCCGGCGCGGCGACCTCCAGACCCTCGACCGCGGAAAGTACCGAGATCGCCGGCGTGATCACGCCGTCGCCATAGAACAGCGAGGCGCCAAAGATACCGATCGCGGCAAGCACCCAGCGCGCCCGCGGCGAGCCGCTGACACTGCGCTGGGCCAGCGCCATCAAGGCCATGATGCCGCCCTCGCCCTTGTTGTCTGCACGCATCACGAAGGTGACGTATTTCAGCGACACCACCATGATCAGCGACCAGAAGATCAGCGACAGCACGCCGAGCACCGCGGTCGGCTCCGGCGTCATGCCGTGGGTGCCGAGTGTTTCCTTCATCGTATACAGCGGGCTGGTGCCGATGTCGCCGAAGACGACGCCGATCGCGCCGAGCGCCAGCGCGGCCATGCGCCGCTTGTGTTCGGCCTGTCCGTCGTGGACCGTATGCGGACCGCTCATGCGGAGTTCCCCAGCGCGACGCGCAGTGCCTTGCGGATGATCGCCTCGGCGTCGTCGCCCTCGGCGGCGGCCTTCTGCACCAGGCGCGAGGCCTCGGCGGGTTTGTAACCGAGCTGCTGCAAGGCCACCGTGGCTTCGCCGACCGGATCGAGCGGTTGCGCGCCCGAACTCATCGACGCGCCGGGCAGGCGCACGCCGGTCGGATCGACCCGGTCGCGCAGCTCCACCACCATGCGCTCGGCGGTCTTCTTGCCGATGCCGGGGATCTTGGTCAGCGCGACCACATCGCCGGCATGCACCAGCCGCGCGAGATCGTCGGTGGCGACCCCGGAAAGCACGGCCAGAGCGATCTTCGCGCCGATGCCGCTGACCTTCAGCAGGTTGCGGAACATCGCACGCTCCGATTCCCTGAGGAACCCGTAGAGGGCGACGCCGTCTTCCTTGACCGCATAGTGCGTAAGCAAGATCACTTCCTTGCCGAGTACCGGCAGATCGTAAATGGTCGACATCGGCGCATCCACGTCGTAACCGACGCCGCCGACTTCGACAAGCAGGGACGGCGGCTGTTTACTGATCAGCGTGCCACGTAACCGACCGATCATCGACGGCGTCTCCATGCGGTGCGCGGGATGCCGACCCGCTCGATGCTGGCCCGGGTATGTGCATGGGCCACGGCGATGGCCAATGCGTCGGCCGCGTCCGCCTGGATCGCGCCCTTCACCCCAAGGATGATTCCGATCATGTGCTGTACCTGGACCTTGTCGGCGCGACCGCTGCCGACCACCGCCTGCTTTACTTCGGTCGCCGCGTATTCGCTCATCGCTATCCCCTGGCTGACCACGGCACAGATCGCGGCACCGCGTGCCTGGCCCAGCTTGAGCGCCGAGTCGGCATTGCGTGCCATGAATACCCGTTCGATCGCGGCTTCCGTCGGCCCATGGGCGGCGATGATGGCGCACAGTTCGTCAAATATGCGTTTCAGCCGCAACGGGAAGCTGGCTTCGCCCGCCACCGTCAGGGCACCGTGGTAGACATGCACCAGCTTGCCATCGGCACCAGCGTCGATGATGCCGACGCCCGTGCGCTGGCTGCCCGGGTCGATGCCGAGAATGCGGGTCATGGGAAAGGGGTGAGGCGACTGACGCGAGGTCGTCGACTTACCCGGAGGTGGCCGCCGGCAGCAGGGCGTTGTGATAAACATCATGCACGTCGTCAAGGCCTTCCAG
Organism: Luteibacter sp.; assembly: GCA_036009745.1. Classification (GTDB taxonomy): domain Bacteria; phylum Pseudomonadota; class Gammaproteobacteria; order Xanthomonadales; family Rhodanobacteraceae; genus Luteibacter. The sequence continues at coordinate 53,286 of DASYLE010000221.1, forward strand.
CCAGTCGATCAGGTCGAGCAGCGTTTCCTCGGCCTCGGCTGGCACCGCGACGCGGTTGCCCGGGCGCATCACCACATCGGCGCGATCGGTGACCAGGCCGGCGGCGGCCAGCGCCTGGCGCACGGCCTCGAAATGCTCCTGCACGCACAGCACCGTGCTCTCGCCATCGGCGTTGATCACGTCGTCGGCGCCCGCTTCCAGCGCCGCCTCGAGGATCTTTTCCTCCTGCGCCGCGTCGCCACCGGTGACGAACACCAGTTCACCGGTCCGGGCGAACTGGAAAGCCACCGAGCCATTGGTACCGAGGTTGCCGCCATGCTTGGACAGCGCATGGCGCACGTCGGCCACGGTGCGCACCGGGTTGTCGGTGACGCAGTCGATGATCAACGCGGTGCCGCCCGGGCCGTAGCCCTCGTAACGCAGCTCCTGCATGTCGGCACCGCCGTCGGCACCCGAGCCGCGCTTGATCGCACGGTCGATGGTGTCGCGGGTCATATTGGCCGAAAGCGCCTTGTCCACCGCGGTGCGCAGCCGCGGATTGCCGGCCGGATCGGCCACCCCCGCGCGCGTGGCAAGGCTGATCTCACGGATCAGCTTGGTGAACACCTTGGCGCGCTTGGCGTCTTCGGCGTTCTTGCGACCTTCGATGGACGGGCCTCTACCCATGACTTCGGTTCCTGCCAATGATCATGACGAACAGCGGGCGATTTTACCCCAATTCGGGGCCGGCGCCGGTTTTGTCGACGGGAGCCGCCTCGAACCGGCCCGCGCGCAGGAAAGCGACGACCTGCCGGGCGACGTCGGCCGAGAGCAGCAGGCCGGTATGGCTGGTTTCCACCGTGCAATGGTCGGCCAGGCCAGGCAGCCGGGTCTCGGCGACCGACACCGAACCGTCATTTTCGCGGTCAAGCTCGCCAAGGATGCCGCCCAGCCCCATCGGCATGCGCCCGGCGACCATGCCGACTTCGCGGCCGCCGGCCCAGGACTGCAAGCCATGCTCGAGCAGCTCGCGGCTTCGCCCGAGCAGCATGTCGCCGCCCCAGTGACCGGTCAGGCCACGCGCGGCGGCACTACCGTTGAGCGGCGAGCCAAGGCAGACGATACGTCCCGTCGGCAGGCCGCCATCCTCGGCGCAGGCAAGCAGGGCCAGGATGCCACCAAGGCTGTGCCCGACGACATGGACGGTGGCCGGGGCCAGCGCGGCGATCCGCTCACGCAGCCGCGCGATCGCCTTCTCGGGCGGCGCGGCAACGCTCATGTACTCGAAGCGGTGGACCTTGAAACCTTCCTCGACCAGCCGGTGCTGGAGGACGCCCATGGCGAAGCCACGCATCCACAAACCATGCAGCAGGATGACGTGTTGAAGGTCGGCCATCGGACTATCCGGTCAGCCGGCCGCCTTCGCGTCGGCAACGCGCACATGCAACTCCTTCAGCTGCGCGTCGGCGACGATCGACGGCGCCGCGGTCATCAGGTCCTGCGCGCTGGTCGTTTTCGGGAAGGCGATCACGTCACGGATCGACTCGGTGCCGGCCATCAGTGCTGCAATGCGATCGATGCCGAAGGCGAGGCCACCGTGCGGCGGCGCGCCCATGCGCAACGCCTTCAGCAGGAAGCCGAACTTGGCCTCGGCCTCGTCCGCGGAGATCCCGAGCAGGTCGAACACCGTGCTCTGCATGTCCGGACGATGGATACGGATCGAGCCACCGCCGATCTCGTTGCCGTTCAACACCATGTCATAGCCACGGCTGACCGCGTTGATCGCATCGGCGCGCAGTTGGGCGGCGTCATCGACCTTGGGTGCGGTGAACGGATGATGCAGGGCGACGAAACGCTGCTCTTCCTCGTCGTATTCGAACATCGGGAAGTCGGTAACCCACAGCGGCTTCCACTCGTTGGCGACCATGCCGCGATCGCGGCCGACCTTGATGCGCAGCGCGCCCATGAAGTCGGTAACGGTCTTCCACGAACCCGCGCCGAAGAACAGCAGGTCGCCATCCGCCGCGCCGGTGGCCTTGAAGATCGCCTCCAGCGCCGCGTCGTCGAGGAACTTGGCGACCGGCGAGGTCAAGCCGTCGCGGCCCTTGGCCAGCTCGTCGATACGCAGCCAGGCCAGGCCCTTGGCGCCGTACTTGCCGGCATATTCGGCCAGCTGGTCGATCTCGCGACGGCTCAGGTCGGCGCCACCGGGCACGCGCAGCGCGGCGACGCGGCCGCTGGCATCGTTGGCCGGACCGGAGAACACCTTGAACTCGACATGCTTCACCGCCTCGGCGACGTCGGTCAGCTCGAGCGGGATGCGCAGGTCCGGTTTATCCGAACCGAAGCGACGCATGGCCTCGGCCCAGGTCATGCGCGGGAAGCTGGGGGCCAGGTCGACGTCGACGACTTCCTTGAAAACATGGCGGATCAGGTTTTCGACGAAATCCTGCACGTCACGCTCTTCGACGAAGGCGAACTCAAGGTCGAGCTGGGTGAATTCGGGCTGGCGATCGGCGCGCAGGTCCTCGTCGCGGAAACAGCGCGCGATCTGGTAGTAGCGGTCGAAGCCGGCCATCATCAGGATCTGCTTGAACAGCTGCGGCGACTGCGGCAAGGCGTAGAACTGGCCCGGGTGCACGCGGCTGGGCACCAGGTAATCGCGCGCGCCCTCAGGCGTGGCCTTGGTCAGGATCGGCGTCTCGATGTCCTGGAAGCCGGCGGCGTCCAGGTAATGGCGCAGCGAACGGACCAGCGCCGTACGCCGGCGCATCATCTGCTGCATCTCGGGGCGGCGCAGGTCGAGGTAGCGGTAGGTCATCCGCAGGTCCTCGTTCGGCGTCTCGTGCAACGCGAATGGCAGGTCGCGGGCCGCATTGAGGATCTCGACCGTGTCCGCGACCAGCTCGACCGTACCGGTCTTCAGCTTGTCGTTGACGCTGACCCGCTTGCGGATCGAGCCGGTGACGCGCAGGACGAACTCGTTGCCGAGCTCGCCGGCGATGGCGAAGGCATCGGCGTTATCGCGCTCGATGACGACCTGGGCCAGGCCCTCGTGGTCGCGCAGGTCGACGAAAGCCACATGGCTCTGCAGACGAAGCGTGTTCACCCAACCGCAAAGGGTGACGTTCTGGCCGATCAGCGACTCATCGATGAGACCGCAGTAGTGCGTACGCATGCGCTTGGAACTCCGGGCCGCGTCAGCGGCGGAAAGCATGGGAAAAGACCGGAAATGCTAGCACGCGGCGGGGTTGCCGACGAAAGTGCCGGGCCGCCCACGCGGGGCGGCCCGGCCGGCAGCAGCGGCGCTCAGCGGCGGCGCTGGATCAGGAACTGGCCACGGCAGCCATGGTTGGTCCAGACCCCGCCACGGTTCACGCCCCAGCTGTAACCCTTGGAGCAGGCCGATTTGGAATCCTGACGGATCAGCTGGGCGTCGCCGTTATCGATATCGACCGCGCAGAAGCTGTACTTGTTATCCGAACTGCCGCAAAGGATGCGGTGCTCGCTCTGGCCGTAACCCGGCGGCCGGCCGGGACCCGGACCGGGGCCACCGCCCCAGCCATTGTCTGGCGGGCGCTGGTAGCCGCCGCCGACCGCGACCCATCGTCCACGACAGCCCTGGTCTACCCACAGGCCATCGCGGTCCATGCCCCAGGTACGACCACGGATACACGGCGCCTTGGAGGTCTGGTTCACCATCTCCGCGTCGCGCCAGGGCACCGGGCACCGCGCAAAGCGGTTATCCGAGCTTCCACATTCGATCGGCCCGCGATTCTGCGCGTGCGCGGGCGCCGGCATCGAAAAGATGAAAAGCCCGCCCAGGACGCCCAAAAGGCCACCGGCCAGCAAGTTGGTAATACGTCGCATTGCCTCTCCTTCCCCATGTGAGTCCATCGGGCGAGAAGCTAGCGCAATTTCCTGCAACCGTCATTGAACGGCCGCAGGAAACAGCGTGAAGACCGCGATGGCCGGTTCAGTCAGCCGCAGCGGGCGTGGCTGCGGGGGCGGCAGCCGCCGCCGGCTTGGCCTCGGCAGGCTTGGTTTCGGCGGCCACGGGCTTGGGCCCATCGCTGGCGTCGACCAGGTTGCGCTTCTTGTCGCCGTCCTTCTTGAAGTCGGTTTCGTACCAGCCGCTGCCGGCCAGGCGGAAGGACGGCGCGCTCAGCATACGGCCCACACGGGGCTCGCCACAGGACGGACAGGTGTCCGGATCGGCGTCCGAGATCTTCTGCAGGCGCTCGAAACGGTGGCCACAGGCCTGGCACTGGAATTCGTAGATCGGCATCGGGTAGTTCCAACAAGGGTCTCGACGCGGGGCGTCAGCTGCGCATTATCTGGCCGAAATCGAGTTTTTCAATGGGTCATCCCAAGACGGTCCTGGCCGGCGACAGGGCCGGAAAACGGCCATTCACGTTTGTTTGGACGTCTATACGGCTATTGACCCCAAGGCAATCGTGACGTACGGTCGGGCTACTGCATTGCAGCAACTCGCTGCCGCACGGGGAGATTCGCATGATCGAGTTCCACGCCAGGGCCACCGTGGCCAGGCTTTCCGTCGCTGTCGTACTCGCCCTGGGCGCGTCGTCCGCTTTCGCCCAGGACGCGCCGCCCGACCAGAAAAAAGCGGCGCAACTGGATACCGTCGTCGTCACCGGCACGCGCGCCAGCGGCCGGACGGCCAGCGAATCGCTGGCACCGATCGATGTGCTCAGCCCCCGTGACCTCCAGTCCACCGGGAGCACGGAGCTGGCCACCGCGCTCTCGCGCCTGCTGCCTTCGCTGAATTTCCCGCGCCCCTCGCTGACCGATGGCACCGACGCCTCCCGCCCCGCCCAGTTGCGCGGACTGTCGCCCGACCAGGTCCTGGTCCTGGTGAACGGCAAGCGCCGGCACACCGGTGCGATCGTCAACCTCAACGGCACCCAGGGGCGCGGCTCGTCGCCGGTGGACCTCAACGCCATCCCGATCGAGGCGATCGAACGCATCGAGGTACTGCGCGACGGTGCCGCCGCGCAGTACGGTTCGGACGCGATCGCCGGCGTCATCAACATCGTCCTCAAGGGCGGTGCCGATGGCGGCAGCGTCAATACCACCTTCGGCAAATACAGCGCCGGGGACGGTATCCAGCGCGATGGCGGCGGGGATATCGGCTTCCATCTCGGCCAGGACGGCTGGATCCGCATCGCCGCGGAGGCGGGCAACGACGACGACACCAATCGCGCCGGTCCGGACCTGCGCAACCCCGCCGACCCGAGCTATGGACGGGTGAACCAGCGCTATGGCGATCCGGCGGTGAAACACCAGTCGGGCTTCTTCAACAGCGAATACAAGATCGCCGATGCCACCCTCTACGCCTTCGGCAGCGCAAGCAACCGCAATGCCGACGCCGCCGGTTTCTGGCGACCGGGCCTGGACAGCCGCAATATCCAGGCGATCTACCCGATCGGCTTCCTGCCGCTGATCGACACCACCTCGAAGGATCGCTCCCTGGTCGCCGGCGCCCGTGGCGTCACCGGTGGCGGCTGGCACTGGGATGTCAGCGGGAACTACGGCTCCAACAGCCTGCAGTTCGACGTCAACAACAGCCTGAATACCGATCTGGGCGTCACCAGTCCACGACACTTCTACGCGGGCACGCTGACCAACACGCAGACGCTGTTCAACCTGGACGTTTCCAAGGATTTCGATGTCAGCTGGCTGCATAGTCCCCTGACCTTCGCCTACGGCCTGGAGCAGCGCAGCGAGGACTACCGGATCAGCCCGGGCGACCCGACCTCTTACTTCAAGACGGGATCGCAGGTTTTCCCCGGCTTCCGTCCTTCCGACTCCGGCTCCAACGGCAGGCATAGCTACGCCGGCTACCTGGAAGTCGATGGCGACGTGACCGAGAAGCTCTCCGGCTCGGTGGCGGCGCGCTACGAGAACTACAGCGACTTCGGCAATACGATCTCCGGCAAGCTCTCGGGCCGCTACGCCTTCAACGACAAGATCGCCCTGCGGGCCACGGCGTCCAACGGTTTCCGCGCGCCGTCGCTGGCACAGCAGTACTACTCGACGACGTCCACGGTCTTCATCAGCAGCGTGCCGTACGAGGTGCGCACCTTCCCGGTGAACGATCCGGTGGCCCAGGCGTTCGGTGCGCAAAAACTCAAGGCCGAGAAATCGACCAATTACAGCCTTGGCCTGGTCGTGCAGCCCACCGACAGCACGGCGATCACGGTCGACGCCTACCAGATACGCATCGGCGACCGCATCATCCTTTCGGAAAACCTCACTGGCACCGCCGTGGCCAACTTCCTCGCCGCCAATGGCTTCCCCGGCGTCAATGGCGGCCGCTACTTCACCAATGCCGTGGATACCCGCACGCGCGGCATCGACGTGATCGGCAGCTGGCGCACACTCGTCGCCGGCGGCACCCTCGACCTCACGCTCGGCTACAACTACAACAAGACCGACATCCTCAGTGTCGCTCCCAACCCACCACAGCTCTCACAGAATGGCCTGACCCTGCAACGCATCGGCCGCGTCGAGGAAAGCCGGATCACCGATGGCTCACCGAAGGACAAGCTCACCCTCGGCGGGAATTACCGCGTGGGCAACTGGGGACTTCGCGCCGATCTCAGCCGCTACGGCAAATTCACCGTGCTGAGCGCGACGACGGCGGCGAACGACCAGACCTTCGGCGCCGACTGGGTGCTCGACCTGGCGGCCGATTACAACCTCGACAACTGGACCTTCACGCTCGGCGCGGACAACGTGTTCGACAAATATCCGGATGAGGTCATCGCGGCGAACAGCACGTCCGGCATCCTGCCGTACAGCAGCAGCTCGCCGTTCGGCTTCAATGGTGCCTACGTGTACGGCAAGATCGCCTATCGCTGGAAGTAACCCGTGTCGCGCTTTGCTCTTTGCTCGTCATCCCAGCGCAGGCTGGGATCCAGTGGCGTCAGTGGTCGGTGGTCGCCACTGGATCCCGGCCTGCGCCGGGATGACGGTGAGGGTCAGGTGATGCGAGCGTGCTGTCGCAACGTCTCATCGTCGATGGAAGCAAGCGCATCGAGCAGGGCGATCTGGAAGCTGCCAGGCCCCTTCGCTTCCGGACGCGCCAGCTCGGCCGCCACACCCAGCGATACCAGCGCTGCCACTGTGGCGTCGAATGCATCCAGTCCCGCACCAAGAAACGCGCCAACCAACGCCGTTGCGGTACATCCGGTCCCGGTCACCCGGGTCAACATCACATCGCCGTTGGCGATGCCGACGGTACGTGTGCCGTCGGTGACGTAATCGACTTCACCGGTAACTGCGACCACGCATTTCAGGGTGGCTGCCAACTGCACTGCGATCTCGCGCGCCGAGCCGGAACCGTGCGAACTGTCCACGCCCTTCGAGCCCACCGACGAACCGGCCAGCGCCATGATCTCCGAGGCATTGCCGCGAATCACGGTCGGCTTGCCGGCGAGCAGGGCCGCCGACGCATCGCGCCGGAACGCGCTGGCGCCGCATGCCACGGGATCGAACACCCAGGGCACACCGCGATCGTTGGCGGCATCCACCGCGCGCCGCATGCCTTCCAGGTGCGGCGTGTTCAGCGTGCCGATATTGACCACCAGCGCCTGGGCGATGGCGACGATGTCCTCGGCTTCTTCTTCCGCGGGTGCCATCACCGGCGACGCGCCGATCGCCAGCAGGGCGTTCGCGGTGTAATTCGCCACCACATCGTTGGTGATGTTGTGCACCAGCGGACGTTTGGCGCGCAGGCGCGCCAGCGCGTCATCGATCATCGGGACAGCCATGGTCAGGATTTCCGGAAAGTCAGGTGGCCGCCTTCGGCATGCACATGGATGGTATCGCCTGGCGAATACGTGCTGGACAGTATCTGCTGGGCGAGCGGGTTCTCCAGTTGTTGCTGGATCGCACGTTTCAACGGACGCGCGCCATATACCGGATCGAAACCGGCGTTGCCGAGTTGGTCCAGCGCTTCGTCGGTGATCTGGAGCGTGAGCTGGCGTTCGGCCAGGCGTTTGCCCAGATAGTCGAGCTGGATGCGCGCGATCTTGCGGATCTGGCTTTTCTGCAGGGGACGGAACACCACCAGCTCGTCGAGGCGATTGATGAACTCGGGCCGGAAATGCCCCTGCACGACGCCCAGCACCGAGGCTTTCATCTGCATGTAATCGGCTTCGCTGTCGCCAGCCTGCTCCTGGATCAGGCTGGAGCCCAGGTTCGAGGTCATCACGATCACGGTATTGCGGAAATCGACCGTACGGCCCTGCCCGTCCGTCAGGCGACCATCGTCGAGGACCTGCAACAGGATGTTGAATACATCCGGATGCGCCTTCTCGACTTCGTCGAGCAGGATCACGCTATACGGACGACGGCGCACGGCCTCGGTCAGGTAACCGCCCTCCTCGTAGCCGACATAGCCCGGCGGCGCGCCGATCAGGCGGCTCACCGAATGCTTCTCCATGAACTCGCTCATGTCGATGCGGACCATCGCGTCCTGCGTATCGAACAGGAAGTCGGCCAGGGCCTTGCACAGCTCGGTCTTGCCGACACCGGTGGGGCCAAGGAACAGGAAGGAGCCATACGGCCGGTTCGGGTCGGACAGGCCCGCGCGGGCGCGACGAATCGCGTCGGACACAGCCCGTACTGCCTCATCCTGGCCGACCACGCGCGCATGCAGGGCATCTTCCATGTGCAACAGCTTGTCGCGCTCGCCCTCGAGCATCTTGCTGACCGGAATGCCGGTCCAGCGCGCGACCACCTCGGCGATCTCCTCGGCGGTGACGCGATCCTGCAACAGGGTGAAGCCCTTTTGCTCCGCCTGTTGCGCGGCGGCGAGCTGGTTCTCCAGCTCCGGCAGCTTGCCGTACTGGATTTCGCTCATGGCTGCGTAGTCCTGGCGGCGCTGCGCGGCTTCCATATCCAGGCGCAATTGTTCGATCTGCTCCTTGATCCTGGTGGCCCCTTGCAAGGTAGCCTTCTCCGATTTCCATACCTCGTTGAGGTCGGAGAACTCGCGCTCCAGTTTTTCGATATCGGCTTCCAGGTCGGCCAGCCGCCGCCGCGACTCGTCGTCCTTCTCTTTCTTCAGCGCCTCGCGCTGGATCTTCAGCTGGATCAGCCGACGCTCCATGCGATCGAGCTCTTCCGGCTTGGAATCGATCTCCATGCGGATGCGCGAGGCTGCCTCGTCCATCAGGTCGATGGCCTTGTCGGGCAACTGGCGGTCGGGAATATAGCGGTGGGACAGGGTCGCCGCGGCGACGATTGCCGGATCGGTGATCTCGACCCCGTGGTGCACGGCGTAGCGCTCCTTGAGCCCGCGCAGGATGGCGATCGTATCCTCGACGCTCGGCTCGCCGACGTAGATCTTCTGGAAGCGGCGCTCGAGCGCCGCATCCTTCTCGATATACTTGCGGTACTCGTCCAGCGTGGTCGCGCCGATGCAGTGCAGGTCGCCGCGCGCCAGCGCGGGCTTGAGCATATTGCCCGCATCCATCGCGCCGTCGCCCTTGCCGGCACCGACCATGGTGTGCAGTTCGTCGATGAACAGGATGACCTGGCCTTCCTGCTTGGCCAGGTCGTTCAGCACGTTTTTCAGGCGCTCTTCGAATTCCCCGCGGAATTTCGCGCCGGCGATCAGCGAGCCCATGTCCAGCGAGAGCACGCGCCTGTTACGCAGTCCTTCGGGCACCTCGCCATTGATGATGCGCTGGGCAAGGCCCTCGACGATGGCGGTCTTGCCGACGCCGGGTTCGCCGATCAGCACGGGATTGTTCTTGGTGCGCCGCTGCAGCACCTGGATGGTGCGGCGGATTTCCTCGTCACGGCCGATCACCGGGTCGAGCTTGCCGCTCTCGGCACGCTCGGTCAGGTCGATGGTGTATTTCTCCAGCGCCTGGCGCTGGTCTTCGGCATTCTCGGATTGCACTTTCTCTCCGCCGCGGATCTTCTCGATGGCGGCTTCGATCTGGGCCTTGGTCGCACCAGCGGCTTTGAGTGCCACCCCGACATCGCCCTTGTCGTCCAGCGCCGCCAGCACGAACAGCTCGCTGGCGATGAACTGGTCGCCACGCTGCTGGGACAGCTTGTCGGTCAGGTTCAACAGCCGGGTCAGCTCGTTGCCGACGTTGAGATGGCCTTCCTGCCCGCTGACCTTCGGTATCCGGTCGAGGATCTCGGCGATGCGCTGGCGCAACACCGGTACGTTGACGTGGGCCTGGGTCAACAGGGGTGCGGTCGAGCCGCCTTGCTGGTCGATCAGTGCCGCCATGACGTGGGCGGGTTCGAGCAGGTTGTTATCACGCCCCACGGCGAGCGACTGGGCATCGGCCAGCGCCTGCTGGAAGCGCGAAGTGAGTTTGTCCATGCGCATGATGGTGTCCCCGGAATGCTACGGCAGCATGTGCTGCCTCTGTGGCCAGAAGTAAGGCCCCCGGCGCGACGGTTCAAGCGTGGCGGTGAACTGAAGGTCTTCTTCACACGCCACCATGCACTATCGCCGGGGTCATTGGAGCCCAATCCCGCCATGGCCACCACCGAACATCTACGTATGTCCGCCCTGCCCGAGCCCTCGCCCCTGGTCGCCGACCTGGCCAGCGCCCTGTTCCTCGACGTCGACGGCACCCTGCTGGATTTTGCGAACGACCCGGACGCGGTCAGGGTCGAGCCGGGCCTGTTGCGGACCCTGGACACCCTGCACGAACGACTCGGCGGTGCATTGGCCCTGGTCAGTGGACGCAACATCGACGGCCTCGACCGGCTGTTCGGTCGGCCGCGCTGGGCCGCGGCGGGATTGCATGGCCTCGAGCGTCGCCGCGCGGACGGCGCGATCGAACGCCTCCCTGTCGATCCGGCCCGCATTGCGGCCCTGCGCGCCGCCGCGCTACGGGTAGCCGGGGCGCTGCCAGGCGTGCGCATCGAGGACAAGGGTGCCTGCATCGCCCTGCATTGCCGCGAAGCACCCCACCAGGAAGATGCATTGGGCCATGCGGCCGCCACCCTGGTGAGCGGCTTTCCCGACTTCGAACTGCAGCGCGGCAGCCATGTCTACGAACTGAAGCCACTCGGCATGGACAAGGGCAAGGCCGTCACCGACCTGCTGACCACCGCGCCCTTCGTCGACCGGATACCGGTCTACGTGGGCGACGACCTCACCGACGAACATGCCTTCGGCGCCGTCAATGCGCATGGCGGCATCAGCATTCGTGTCGGCTCCCGCGTGCCGACGGATGCCTATTTCACATTGTCTAGTCCCGCTGCTGTTCATGCTTGGCTGGACAGCGCAATAGCCGCGCCACCGCAAGGAATCACGAGACATGCCGGTTCGGATGAACCCATTCCCGGAAAGCCCTGACCTTATCGACGACATTGTCGCCGAGAGGGTCCGATGAGCAGGCTCATCGTTGTCTCCAATCGCGTGGCGTTGCCACGACAGACCCAGACCGGCGGCCTGGCCTCGGCGATGAACGCCGCGCTGCAGGAGCGTGGCGGGCTGTGGTTCGGCTGGAGTGGCAACCTCGCCACCGAAAGCGGCGCGGAGATCCACGAGGTCAGCGAGCGCAACATCAGCTACGCCACCATCGACCTTTCCAAGCGCGACCATGACGACTACTACAGCGGCTTCGCCAATCGTGCGCTCTGGCCGCTGTTCCATTATCGCGGCGACCTGGTCGATTACCGGCGCGATCACCTGGAAGGCTACCTGCGCGTCAATCGCATCTTCGCCGACAAGCTGGCCAAACTGGTCCGGCCCGACGATGTCATCTGGGTGCACGACTATCACCTGATCCCGCTCGCCGCGATGCTGCGCGAGCGTGGCGTCGAGAATCGCATTGGATTCTTCCTGCATACCCCGCTGCCCGCGGCCGGCCTGCTGATCACCCTGCCCCGCCATCGCGAGTTGCTCGAGCCCCTGGCTTCGTACGACCTGGTCGGCCTGCATACCCAGCGCGACCTGCGCGCGCTCGAGGACTATTTCCTGCATGAACTCGGCGCCGCGATGCGCACCGGCGGCCGAATCCGCGCGGCCAATGGGCGCATCTTCCGCGCCGGCGTATTCCCGATCAGCATCGACACCGCCGAAGCGGTGGAACTGGCCCATCGCGCCGAGGACAGCGGCGCGGTCGAGAAGCTGCGGGCAAGCCTCAACGACCGCGAACTGATCATCGGGGTCGACCGGCTGGACTATTCCAAGGGCCTGCCCGAACGCTTCGAGGGCTTCGCCCGCTTCCTGCGCGACTACAAGGAAATGCGCGGCAAGGTGACCTTGCTGCAGATCGCCCCGCCGTCGCGCTCCGACGTTCCCGAATACCGCCAGTTGCGCCGCGAGCTGGAGCGCAGCGCCGGCCATATCAACGGCCAGTACGCCGAGCCGGACTGGGCCCCGATCCGCTACGTCAACAAATCCTTCCCGCACAAGATGCTGGCCGGGTATTACCGCATCGCGCGCGTCGGCCTGGTCACGCCGCTGCGCGACGGCATGAACCTGGTCGCCAAGGAATACGTGGCCTGCCAGGATCCGGCCGATCCGGGCGTATTGGTACTCTCGCGTTTCGCCGGTGCCGCGCAGGAGCTCGGAGCCGCCTTGCTGGTAAATCCCTTCGACCTGGACGAGGTCTCCGAGGCACTGAAGCACGCGCTGGAAATGCCACTGAAGGAACGCCGGCAGCGCTGGCAGTCGATGATGGACGTGCTCGAGAAGAACGACATCACCGTCTGGCGGAACGCTTTCCTGAAGGCACTGAACGAACCGATCCGGACCACGACCGACATGTATGCGCCGGCACAATTGACGGCGCTTTAGACCTGCCAGACCAGGGTGGCGAAACGACCGCTTCCCGCGCCGTCCCGACGATACGAGTAAAAGCGCTTATCGGAGAAGGTGTCGAAGCCGCCACCATGGATGCCCGATACGCCCAGCGCCCGCAAGCGTAGTCGCGCCAGCGCATACAGGTCGCAAAGCCAGTGCCCTGGCCGTGTGGCCACGAATGCCGCGGCCGCCCCGGCATCGTGCGACACGAATGTTTCGCGCACCTCGTCACCGACCTCGTAAGACGCCGCGCCGATGCATGGCCCCATCCAGGTGAGGATGCGCGCCGACGGAACGGTGAAGGCGGCGACACTGGCTTCGAGCACGCCACCGGCCAGCCCACGCCATCCGGCATGGGCCGCGGCGATTTCCCGACCGTCGTCGCTGGCAAACAGCACAGGCATGCAATCGGCGGTAAGGATCGCCAGCACGTCGGACCCGGCCGACGCATAAGCCGCGTCGGCCTTGGGTTCTACGCCCTCGGCCGCCTTCCCGGCCACCGCGATGCCATGGACCTGATGCAGCCACCTCGGTGGCGACGGCAGGTCGAGCCCGGTTACCAGGGCCGCGCGGTTGTGCGCCACAGCAGCCGGGTCGTCGCCGCAGCGCGAGCCGAGGTTGAACCGATCGAAGGGCGCGGCGGAGATACCCGGCCCTTCGCGCGTGGTCACCACCGCGCGCACGTTCGCCGGCACCGGCCAATCGGGAAATATCCAGCGATCGTCGGGCATGGGGCTAATCGTCCGGATGCGCCAGGGTATCGGCACGCAGGGCCGTGATCAGCCCGTCCTGGTCCGCCGGGCGCGGCGAATCGAAGGAGAGCTCCTCGCCGGTGACCGGGTGGACAAAGGCGAGATTCTCCGCGTGCAGGGCCTGGCGACGGAAGCCACGGAGGGCGTCGACCAGTTCCTGGGTCGCGCCACGCGGCAGGCGCAAGCCGTTGCCATACAGCGGATCGCCGACGATGGGATGGCCAATATGCGCCAGATGGACACGTATCTGGTGGGTACGGCCCGTCTCCAGGTTGCACTGCATGACGCTGTGCGCGCGGAAACGCTCGCGGATCCGGTAGTGGGTGACCGCATGCTTGCCGCCGTCCTCTTCCTCGCGCACGCCCTGGCGCAGCCGGTCGTGCTGGTGGCGGCCCAGCGGCTCGTCGATGGTGCCGCCGGCGACCCGGGTCCCGAGTACCACGGCTTCGTACTGCCGGTGCACGTCGTGACGGGACAGCATGGCGACCAGGGCGGTATGCGCGGCGATCGACTTGGCCACCACCATCAGGCCCGAGGTGTCCTTGTCCAGCCGATGGACAATGCCGCCACGCGGCAACTCGACCAGTTTCGGCGAGTGATGCAACAGCGCGTTCAACAAGGTACCCGCCGGATTGCCGGCACCGGGATGGACCACCAGGCCGGCCGGCTTGTCCAGCACCAGCAGGTCGTCGTCCTCGAACAGGATGGCCAGGTCCATGGCCTCCGGGGCCGCCTCGACCTCGTTCTCCAGCTCCGCCTCGAGCACGACCAGCTCGCCGCCGTGCAGCAAATGGCGCGGAGCGGCCTTCTCGCCGTCGAGCAGGACCTGGCCCGCCTTGACCCAGCCGGTCAGGCGGGAGCGGGAGTATTGGGGGAACATCTCGGCCAAAGTCTGGTCGAAGCGTCGTCCTGCGGCCGTGACCGGCACCGGGGCCTCATGCCGGAGGAGGGTCATGGACGCATCCCCGGCCCGCAGCCGGTTTCGGCTATCATGCAATTTCGTTTAAGCATCCGAACTCTCTCAATGCGCGCTACCAAGCTGATTATTCTGCTCGCTCTTGCTTTCACGGTGAGCGCCTGCTCGATGTTTCGCCATAAGGGCGACACCATCGACAACATGCCGGTGGACAAGCTCTATAGCAATGCCCACAACTCCATGGAGCACGCCGATTATGGGGCAGCCGAGAAGGCTTACCAGCGCCTGATCGCGCGTTTCCCCTCGGGTGAGTACAACGAGCAAGGCCAGATCGACCTGGCTTATACGCAGTACAAGGACAACAAACCGGACGATGCTTACTCCACGATCAACCGGTTCATCAAGACGTTTCCGACCCACAAGCATGTGGATTATGCCTATTACCTGCGCGGTCTGATCAATTTCGACCGTACCGGCGGCCTGCTCGAACGCTATATCCAGCGTGATGGTGCCTCGACCCGGCGCGACCAGGGTTTCAACCTGACCGCGTTCGACGATTTCAGCCAGCTTTCGCGCCGTTTTCCGAACAGTGCCTACGCGGCGGACGCCCGCCAGCGCATGATCTTCCTGCGTAACCAGCTGGCCCAGTTCGAAATCAACGTGGCCACGTTCTACATCCGCACGCGCGCCTATATCGCCTCGGCGAACCGCTCGCAGTACGTGATCGAGCACTACCAGCAGTCGCCGCAGACCGCGGATGCCCTGGCGATCCTGACCCGCAGCTACCTGGAACTGGACCGCAAGGCCCTGGCCGACCAGACCCGCCAGGTGCTGGCCCTGAACTACCCGAACCACCCGTACCTGACCGACCCGAAGTGGCCGCACCAGCAATCGATCTGGCGCCGGATGATCCCGTTCTCCGGTCACCATTGACCGACAGGACGTTGTAACGAAAAAGCCGGCGAGCGATCGCCGGTTTTTTCGTTTGCTCGTCCCTTCTCCCGGATGCCGAAGGTGCCCGCAGGGCGGATGAAGGCGAACCAGACGAAGCGGCACACTGGCTCCCCTCACCCCAATCCTCTCCGTCCAGGAGAGGGAGACAAGCTCAGGACCAGCCGGAGGTAATCGGATAGCGCCGTTCGCGCCCGAAGGCCTTGGTGGTCACGCGCGGCCCGGGCGCCGACTGGCGGCGCTTGAACTCGTTGACCAGCACCAGCCGCGCGACCCGGCGCACCGTCGCCTCGGCGAAGCCAGCGGCGACAATGTCGGCCTCGGACTGCTCGCCCTCGACGAAGCGCTCGAGGATCGCATCGAGTTCGTCGTACGGCGGCAGCGAGTCCTGGTCGGTCTGGTCCGCGCGCAGTTCCGCCGAGGGTGGGCGCTCGATCACGGCAAGGGGAATCGCTCCATCTACCGCCGCGCGCCAGCGCGATACGGCATAGACCACGGTCTTGTACAGGTCCTTCAGCGGCGCATAGGCCCCGCACATATCGCCGTACAGCGTGGCGTAGCCCACGGCCATCTCGCTCTTGTTGCCGGTGGAGAGCAGCAGCTTGCCGCTCTTGTTCGACATCGCCATCAGCAGCACGCCACGGGCGCGCGACTGCAGGTTTTCTTCGGTGGTATCGGCCGGCTTGCCGGCGAAAACCGGGGCAAGGGTCCCGATAAAGGATTCGTAGATACCTTCGATCGGCAGCACGTGGTATTCGACGCCAAGCTGTTCGGCTTGCGCCTCGGCCTCGCGCAATGAGAGATCGGAGGTAAAACGGGTGGGCATCATCACCGCCGTCACCCGGTCCGCGCCCAGCGCATCGACCGCAATGGCCAGGGTCAGCGCCGAATCGATGCCGCCGGAAAGCCCCAACAGGACGCCCGGAAACCGATTCTTGTCAATATAGTCGCGAACGCCCTGGACCAGCCCGGCGTACAGCGTGGCCTCCGGCGTGATGTCGCCGACCGGTGGCCAGTCGATCGCGGTGAGCTCGCGCGTGACCGGATCGTAATCGACCGCCAGCAACGCTTCGACAAAGGACGGCGCGCGCGCGGCGATGCTGCCGTCGCGCTGTACCAGCAGCGATCCACCGTCAAACAACAGGTCATCTTGCCCACCGACCAGGTTGACGTACGCGATCGCCACGTCATTGTCACGCGCGCGTTGCGTCAGCAGGCGCTCACGCGTGGCGGCCTGGCGCTGGTCGTACGGCGAGGCATTGATCACGATCAGCAGTTCCGCGCCGGCTTCGGCTGCGTGCGCGGCGGGCTCGGCTTCCCAGATATCCTCGCAGATCAGCATGCCGACCGGGACGCCGCCCAGGTCCAGCACGCAACTGCGATCGTCATGGCGAAAGTAGCGCTTCTCGTCGAACACCGTGTAGTTCGGCAAGGCCTGCTTGCGGTAAGTCGTCTCGATGACGCCTTCGCGCAACACGCTGGCCGCGTTGTAGACCTCGCCCTGCGCCAGCGGATGACCGACCAGGGCGACGATGCCGGTGACATCGGGCGCCAGCGCGGCCAGCGCGTCGTCGACGGCCTCGAGGAAACTCGGCCTGAGCAGAAGATCTTCCGGTGGATAGCCCGAGAGGGTCAGCTCGGGGAAAGCCACCAGGCAGGCCCCGAGATCGTCGCGCGCGCGCGCTGCCAGTTCGCGCACGCGTTTCGCATTGGCCGTTACCGCTCCCACCGGGAAGTCGAACTGAGCCAGGGCGATACGTAAGGCGGTCATGCGCGGATCCTGAAACCTGGGGAGCGGGTCCGCCATGATAAAGCAGACCCGCTCCCGACCGTCAGAAGTCGTACGAAACGCTGACCCGGGCGTATCGCGGCGCCTGCCGCTCGGTGATCACGCCGTAGGCCGCTTCGGCCACGCCGGGTCCCGACTCGGACACCGGATAACGTTGCAGGGCGCGCTGTTCGTTGAAAACGTTGAAGACGTAAACACCGAAGGCGAGCCGGCTGGCGGCGAATACCGGCCGGTAGGTCAGGCCGAGGTCGAGCTGCAGGATCCACGGTAGCCGCCCCTGCTTGCCCGGCGGCGAGGGCAAGCCGTTGCAGAAGTGGTAGTACGGTGCATAACCGACCGGATCCTCGTGATCGGGGCCGTAGTAACCCAGGCAGTGCCGCGGCGTGCCCGATATCGCGCTGGTATTGGCCGAGACCAGCCATTCAGGCGCCAGCTGGTAGTAGCCGAACAGCTTGAACTGATGGGTATGGTCGTTGTTCTGCGGCCCATTGGTGTTGACCATGATCGCGCCGTTGTCCCAGTCCTCGCTGGTCGAGGTCGCGGTCTGGTTGAGGTCCGAGCGCAACTGGCCTTCCGTGTTGCCATAGCTGCGGGAGAACACATAGTCGGCCTTTGCATACCAGCGGCCGTCGAACGGATGCTCGAGCAGCAGTTCCAGGCTGTAATACGACCGCTTGAGTCCATCGAACCCGAGCTCCCTGTTGTTCACCGGCACGGCAACGTAGTTGCCCGCGGGATCCTTCAGGTTGAAGGTGTTGGCGCGGCCGGGATTGAACAGGTAGCAGCTGTTGGCCTGGTTGGTGTCGATGTCGTAACCCAGCGACTGGCCCTTGGCGATGATGGCGCCGATGTCGCAGAAATCGTCGATCGCATTGCGCAGCTTGCGATAGGTCAGCTTGGCCCCGTACACCCAGCTCGCCCCGGCCGACTTGGTAAAACCGAGGATGTACTCGTCCTGGCTTTCGGCCTTGATCCCCTTGGCGGTGACCGTCTTCGGATCGGGCAGCACGCCAAAGGCATTGTTGGACGAGACCGGGATACCCGGAGCGATCGCGGTAAGTCCGGTCGGTACGCCATCACTGCCGATGCCGGTATAGGTGAAGTACTGGCTGGTCGACAGGTAGCCGCCCGCCGCGTTCAGCGACGGATTGAGCGGCAGTCCGAGATAGTAGCGGCCCGCATTGCCATAAACCTTGAAGCTGGCGTCACCGTTCACGTCCCAGCTGAAGCCGAGGCGCGGCGCCCATTGCGGCGTGGTCTGGCGGATGTATGCCGCGCCATTGGCGTTGTAGTTGGTGAACTGGTCGTTGCGCAGGCCGAGTTGCAACAACCAGCGATCGCTGACCTGCCAGTGATCCTCGACGAACTGGGCACGCTGCACCGAGCGCACGCTGGCCAGGCTGCTGGCGACGTTCTTGATGACGTAATAGCCCTGTTCGCCGCCGGGATAGTTGCCGGGTGCATCGACGCCGAGGCCCGTCGAAATCGGCAGGTCCGGCTGGCCTTGCGCATAGGTCCAGCTATAGCCCGGGCCTGTGGTGCTGCTGCCCTGGTCGACCGCCCTCGCCGTCTGGTTGTCGATGCCCGCGGTGATCGTGTGCTCGCCGATCGTGTAAGCGATATCGATGCGCGTACTGTTGGTGGTGTTGCCACGTCCCGGATCGGTCAGCGTAAGGATGGTCTGGTTGCCATTGCGCGTGTTGCCGCCGGTGATTCCGGGGTTCTGGTAGACCAGGCCATCGATATACGTGGCGCCGGGATCGTAACCCGGCGGACTGATGTAACTGACCGTCTTCATCTTGCCGTACAGCGCGGTCACCGTGAGATCGTCGGTGATGTAGCCGGTGTACTTCGCCGAGTACACGTCGCCGCCGTATTTTTCGTCGCTAGCGGCGTTGAGGACGCCCTGGCGTTGCTGCGTGCTGTAATCGTAGTTGTAGATCGTTCCCTGCTTCTTCTGCTTGTCCGATGCGCCGGTCAACTCGATGATATTGCTGTCGGTGATATTCCAGTCGAGCTTGCCGTACCAGCGCGGCAGGTCGTAGCGGTACTTCGTATAGGGCGACTGCGTATTGGTGACGTCATTGACGTTCACGCCGTTCTGCCGCTCGAATTCGCCCGCCACGAAGAAGAACAGCTTGTCCTTGATCAATGGACCACCCACGTACGCGCTGACCGTCGTCGTGGATTGCCGGTTCGACCGGTCCGGCGCGTAGAGCGAACCGGCGAGCGGCTGCGGCGGCAGGCCGTTGGTGTAGTAGCTGTTGATGCTCTCGGCCCGCGCACCATTGGGCTCCCACAGCACCTGGGTGCCGAAGTGCCAGTCATTGGTGCCACGCTTGCCGACGACGTTGATCACCCCGCCGTCCGAACGTCCGTACTGCGCGCCGTAACCGCCCGTATAGACTTCCTGCTGGTCGATCGCGCCATAGGGAAGCGTCAGGCCACCGAAACCACGCAAGGGATCGGTCGTGTTGAATCCATTGATGTAGTACGCGTTCTCGCTGGCCGCCGAACCGCCGAAGGTCACCAGCGAGCTTCCCGTGGGTCCCGTATAGCCGCCGCTATTGCCGACCACGCCGGGCGCGAGCAAGGCGATCGCCTCGGACGATCGCGCCAGCGGCAACCTGGCCAGTTGCTCCGAGTTGATCACCGTGCGCGAATCGACCGAGGTAACATCGATCGCCGGCAAGGCGTTCGCGGTCACGTTGACGCCGGAAAGATTCTGCGCGACTTCGTTCGCGAACGATACGTCGACGCCCGAGCCCACGCGCAACTCGATGTTCTCGCGACTCTGCACCGTCGCGCCCTGGCGGCGGATCGATACCGTATAGGTACCCAGCGGAAGCTGCGCGATCGTATAGCGTCCGCGCTCGTCGATCGTCGCCTCCCGCGAAAAGCCGGCGGCGTTCTCGACTTTCACCGTATCGCCCGTTCCTGCCGCGACCTGGCCAAAAATACTGCCGGTAGTCGACTGCGCCTGCACTTCACCGGCCAACGCCAGGGCCAATGCGGCTCCGAGCAGGCTTTTCCCCAACAACGACATCGCCATGAATAACCCCTTCAACCCCTTCAGATGTCCAGCCGGCCGCGCGCCGCCCTCGGGGCAACGTCACGGTCGCAGCGGCCGGGCCAGTCGACGGGCACGGATGCCCGTCACGCCTGCGCAGCGTCGGAAAACCTTGGATGGGTAGTTACCGCGTGCCGCCGTGGGCGGCCGGATCGCGGCAAGGACGCGCGACGACCCGGCCCTCAGGCCGGACGGGCGTCACGGATCACGCGCAACATCGGCGCGGACGGCCGGGCGCTGCGAGGTCTCGGGATAGCGAGTGAATGGCGTGCATGGACGACCCCTCCTTCTGCTGCTTCGCAACATTAGTAACACAATGAAAAGGCGTGTCAACCATGAATCGACGTCTGGACGTCTGAACGGCCAAAGGGTGAAGCCGGCAATCATGCGTGCATCGCCCCAAAGGACTCGCGCGCAGGGCGCGCTCCCACAAGGTCGCGGCAGGCCTTGCAGGAGCGCACGCTATGCGCGAGTCCCTTGGGCCGGACGCTCAAGACCGCAAAAAAAAGGCCGCGGAATCCGCGGCCTTCTTCAGTCCCGGGAAGGACGATTACTTCATCAAACCCGCGAGCGTCTTGCCGAGGTCGGCAGGCGACTTCACGGTGGTGACACCGGCTTTCTCGAGGGCGGCGAACTTCGCCGCCGCCGTGCCCTTGCCGCCGGAGATGATCGCGCCGGCATGGCCCATGCGCTTGCCGGCCGGGGCCGAGGCACCGGCGATGAAGGAAACCACCGGCTTCTTCACGTACTGGGCGATGAACTCGGCCGCGTCTTCCTCGGCGCTGCCACCGATCTCGCCGACCATGATGATGCCTTCGGTTTGCGGGTCGTCCTGGAACATCTTCAGGCAGTCGATGAAGTTCAGGCCGTTGATCGGGTCGCCGCCGATACCGATGCAGGTCGACTGGCCGAGGCCTTCATTGGTGGTCTGGAAGACCGCTTCATAGGTCAGCGTGCCCGAGCGGGACACGATGCCGACCTTGCCCGGCTTGTGGATGTGACCGGGCATGATGCCGATCTTGCACTCACCCGGGGTGATGATGCCGGGGCAGTTCGGCCCGATCAGCACGGTACCCGGATGCGACTTGAGCACGTTCTTCACGCGCAGCATGTCGAGTACCGGGATGCCCTCGGTGATGGTCACGATGATCTTGATGCCCGCCTCGATCGCCTCGAGGATCGAGTCGGCCGCGAACGGCGGCGGCACGAAGATCACCGACGCGTCGGCACCGGTGCCGTCCACCGCTTCCCTGACGCTGTTGAAGACCGGCAGGCCGATGTGCTGGCTGCCGCCCTTGCCCGGGGTCACGCCACCGACGACCTTGGTGCCGTAATCGATCGCCTGTTCGGCGTGGAAGGTACCCTGCTGGCCGGTGAAGCCCTGCACGATCACCTTGGTGTTCTTGTTGACGAGAACGCTCATGCTTTGCTCCTCAGCCCTTGGCCGCAGCCACGGCTTTCTGGGCCGCGTCGTTGAGATCGTCAGCTGGCGTGATCGCCAGGCCGGAGTTGGCCAGCAGTTCGCGGCCCTTCTCGACGTTGGTGCCCTGCAGGCGCACCACCACGGGGATTTTCAGACCCACTTCCTTGACCGCGGCGATGATGCCTTCGGCGATCAGGTCGCAGCGCACGATGCCACCGAAGATGTTGACCAGGATGGCCTTCACCTTGTCGGAGGACAGGATCAGCTTGAACGCTTCGGTCACCCGCTCCTTGGTGGCACCGCCGCCGACGTCGAGGAAGTTGGCCGGCTCACCGCCCGCCAGCTTGATCACGTCCATGGTCGCCATGGCCAGGCCCGCGCCATTGACCATGCAACCGATCGTGCCATCCATCGTCACGTAGTTGAGGTTGTGCTGCACGGCGGCCGCTTCGGCCGCGTCTTCCTGGGTCAGGTCGCGCATGGCGGCCAGGTCCGGATGACGGAATTCGGCGTTGTCGTCGGAATCGACCTTGCCATCGAGCGCGGCCAGGCTGCCGTCCTCGAGCACGGCCAGCGGGTTCAGCTCGACCAGGGCGAGGTCCTGCTCGTTGAACAGCTTGTACAGGCCCAGCATGATCTTGGTCAGCTGACCGACCTGCTTGACGTTCAGGTCCATCGCGAAACCGAGCTGGCGGCACTGGTACGGCTGCAGGCCCTCGACGAAGTCGACCGAGAAGGTGTGGATGTCCTCGGGGGTTTCCTTGGCGACCTGCTCGATATCCACGCCACCGTGCTTGGAGGCGATGAACGAGATGGCCTTGGTGTCGCGGTCGACCAGGATCGACAGGTACAGCTCGCGGGCGATGTCGGTCGCGTCGGTCACCAGCACCAGGTTCACCGGCAGCGCGCGGCCGGCGGACTGGTAGGTTTCCATGTTGGTGCCGAGCATGCCCTTGGCGGCGGCACGGACGTCGTCCAGGCTGCGGCAGAACTTGACGCCGCCGGCCTTGCCGCGGCCGCCTGCGTGGATCTGTGCCTTGACCATCCACTGCGAACCACCAAGGTGCTTGGCGGCATCGACGGCGGCGTCGGGAGAGTTGGCGACTTTGCCCGGAGGCACGGCGATGCCGTACTTCGCGAACAGTTCTTTGGCCTGGTACTCGTGGAAATTCATTCGATACCTCGAGCGAACGGAGAAAAACGTACAGATGCGTACTGGCCGCGGACGGCCGGTACGGGCATGGGGGATGGAGCGCGCGGGCAGCGCGGCGCCTTCATGCAGTGCGCTCAGTCGACAATGGCACATCGACATTTCACACAATACGGCCGGGTATTTTCCCGGAAGCCCGCCCCGATGGAAAGGGGCACGGCTGGATCGACCGGCCGGCGGCGCCCTTAAAGCGCCGCAAAACGAGGCGGGGCGCCGACTTCGGCCCATTCACGGTTCTTGCTAGGCGAGGGCCTGGCCGGCCTATACTGCCGCAGGCCATTCCGGCCCCTCTCAGGCGAGCGCCAGGCACCCGTGTCCACAACCGCGTCGAACGTCCATTCCGCCGCCGGCGGCGTGACCATTGCCCGCCACGAACTATTCTTTTTCAACTACTTCCGGCTCGCCCAGGCGGCGATCTATGCCGGACTGGCCTTCCGTCCCTCGGCCATGGGCTGGCCCTCCCTGCCCGACCCGCTGCTGGCCCGGGTCCTGGGCCTGTGCTACGTGGCCTTCGCCCTGCTGATGGTCGCGCGGACCCGCGCCGCCCAGACCCGGCCTACCCTCAATGTGTCGATCGGCATCGGCGTGGACATCGTCGCGGCGGTCTTCGCCGTATCGCTGATCCACGACATGCGGATCGGCATCGCCATGATGCTGGCGGTCAATATCGCCACCGGCTCGCTGCTGCTGCCGCTCCGGCTGGCGATCTTCTTCGCCGCCCTGGCCACCATCGGCATGGCCGGCCATGCCTTCATTGAACTGGGTGCGTCGGTCGAAGGGGATCGGGAACTGCTCGAATCGGGCCTGTTCGGCCTGGCCTACTTCGCCGCCGCCATGCTCTGCCATGCGCTAGGCCGGCAGATGCGTGCCTCCGAGGCCCTGGCCGAACAGCGCGGCATCGACCTGGCCAACCTTTCCCAGGTCAACGAACTGATCATCCGCCGCATGAAGACCGGCGTGCTCCTGGTCGACGAGGCCAACCGCATCCACCAGCTCAACGAGTCGGCGTGGATGCTGATGGGCAACCCGTCGGCCGAACAGCGCGACCTGGGTTCGGTCGCGCCCGAACTGTCGCGCCGGCTCTATCACTGGCGTACCTCTGGCAAGCTGGACGAGACGGCCACCGCGCTGGCCGACGGCGTGCCCGACGTGATCCCGCGCTTCTCGCGACTGGCCCCGCATGACGATTCGCTGGTGCTGATCTTCCTTGACGACACCTCGCTGCTGTCGCGTCGTGCCGAGGAATTGACCTTGTCCTCGCTCGGCCGCCTGTCCGCGTCGATCGCCCATGAGATCCGCAACCCGCTCGCGGCGATCCGCTATTCGGCGCAATTGCTGGCCGAGTCGACCGATATGAACGACACCGACCTGCGCATGGTCGAGATCATCAACAACCATTGCGGCCGGCTCAACGAGATCATCGAGAACATCCTGCAACTGTCCCGCCGCGAGCGCTCGCGCCCGGAAACGCTGGACCTCAGCCAATGGGTGCATGCCTTCGTCAACGAGTACAGGCAGGGCAACGACCTCGGCGCCGACGTGCTGCGCGCGGTCGCCTCCAGCGAGCCGGTGGCCGCCGTCGCCGATCCGCAGCACCTCCAGCAGGTGATCTGGAACCTGGTACAGAATGCGCTGCGCTATGGCCGGCTGCCAAACGAGCCGTCGCGGGTCATGCTGGTGGCGCGCAATTCCGAGACCGGCACGCCGATCATGGAAGTGATCGACCGGGGTCCGGGCATCCCGCCGAAGGTCGCCGCGCAGATCTTCGAACCGTTCTTCACCACCCATGAATACGGCACGGGCCTCGGTCTTTACCTCGCCCGGCAGATGAGCGAAGCGAACCAGGCGGCACTGGAATACGTGCGCGTGGCCGGCGGTGGCAGCTGTTTCCGGATCACCCTCACCCCGCCGGCGCGCAATCCCGCGATGGCCAGCGCGACGGCGCGGGCGTGACGGAACGTCCGTACGCGGTTACCCTTCTTACTTAACCAGCCGCAGTCAGTATCCCGATGAGCAAACAGACCGTCCTGGTCATTGACGACGAACGCGACATCCGCGAACTGTTGACCATCACCCTCGGGCGGATGGAACTGGACGTGGATGCGGTGGGCAGCGTGGGCGAGGCGCGCCGTGCGCTCGAATCGCGTCGCTACGACCTGTGCTTCACCGATATGCGCCTGCCCGACGGAAGCGGCCAGGACCTGATCGAGCTGATTGCCGAGTCGTATCCGGAAACCCCGGTAGCGATGATTACCGCCTACGGCAATGTCGACGCGGCGGTGAATGCGCTGAAAGCCGGCGCCTTCGACTTCGTCTCCAAACCGGTCGATATCCAGCTGCTGCGCCGCCTGGTGCGCACGGCGCTGAAGCTTTCCGAGGAACGTCGTGCCGGTGCGACCGCGGAAAAGGCACTCTCTTCCGAACGGCTGATCGGCGACTCGCCGGCCATGCAACAGGTCCGCGCCACCATCGCCAAGCTGGCCCGCAACCAGGCGCCGGTCTATATCGGTGGCGAATCGGGCGTCGGCAAGGAGCTGGTCGCACGGCTGATCCACGAACTCGGCCCCCGTGCCGCGGGCCCCTTCGTACCGGTCAACTGCGGTGCGATTCCGTCCGAATTGATGGAAAGCGAGTTCTTCGGCCATCGCAAGGGCAGCTTCACCGGTGCCCATGTCGACAAGGAAGGCCTGTTCCAGGCCGCCCAGGGCGGCACGCTCTTCCTCGACGAGGTCGCCGAACTCCCGCTGCACATGCAGGTAAAGCTGCTCCGCGCGATCCAGGAGAAGGCGGTACGCCCGATCGGCGGCCGTGACGAGATCCCGGTCGACGTGCGCATCCTCTCGGCGACCCACAAGAACCTCGGGGCGCTGGTCGAGCAGGGTCTGTTCCGCCAGGACCTGTTCTACCGTATCAATGTGATCGAGTTGCGCGTGCCGCCGTTGCGCGAACGCCGCGGCGACGTGCCGGCATTGGCCAGCTTCATCCTCGGCCAGCTTGCCGCCGAAAACGGCGGCCCCGCGGGCCGGCTGCAGCCGGCGGCCCTCGCCGCGCTCGAGGAATACGACTTCCCGGGCAATGTGCGTGAACTGGAGAACATCCTCGAGCGCTCGATGGCCATGTGCGAAGGCGACACCATCGAAGCCCTCGACTTGATGCTGCCGCAGCGCCCCGCCCGCCAGGGCGGCGCGACGCCGTCCTCCGGCCAGGCGGCGGCCGAACAGGCAGCCCCGGCCAGCACGGGCGCGGTCCCGCTGGAGGACTACATCTCCAACATCGAACGCGACCGGATCACCAAGGCACTCGAAGAGGCGCGGTACAACAAGACCGCCGCGGCGAAGAAGCTGGGCATCACCTTCCGCGCGCTGCGCTACAAGCTGAAGAAACTCGGCATCGACTAGCCGGCGCGTTGTGCCCGGCCCCAGAGGGCTCCCGCAAGTCCGCGATAACCTTGTGGGAGCGAACCCTGTTCGCGAGTCCTTTGGGGCCGGGCGCCGACGATCGCGATCTTTACGACCCGCTGTCCAGCGCGTCACGCACCGTCCGCAGCAAGACCTTCGACTGCACCGGCTTGTCGAGCACGTACAAGCGCTCCAATGGCGGCAATTCGTCGAGATTCGGTGGCGCGTCCGGGCGCGCAAGCAGGAGTACGGCACCGGTATAGCCGTGCTCGAGCAAGGCGGCCAGGGTACGCACGCCGGTGAACAGGTTCATGTCCGCGTCCATCACCACGAGATCCGGCACCCCGTGCGCTTCGATCCACTGCAACGCAGCCGTGCCGCTCTGGCTGGCACCCGCCTGGTAGCCGTAGGCATCGAGCGTATCGGCCAGCAGTGACAACTGGGTCGCCTCCTCCACCACCACCAGCACGCGTTCGGCTTCGCCTTGCAGGCTGACATCGCCGCTCAATGTGTCGCCGACAGGCACTTCGTCGCCGGCCAGCGGCAGGTAGAGATGAAACTGGGTACCTTCGTCGGGCCGGCTGCGCACGCGCATCAGGCCACCATGGCTGGCGATGATCCGCTTGCAGGAAAGCAGGCCAAGCCCTGTACCGGACTCCTTGGTGGTGAAGAACGGCTCGAACAGGCGCTGCAATACCTCCGGCGTCATGCCGACGCCGCTATCGGTCACGCTCAGCCGCAGGTACCGGCCGGCGACCGGCTGCTCACCCTCCACGAAGAAATCTTCCGGCAGGTTGACCTGTGCCGTTTCGATATTGAGCTTGCCGCCGGCGGGCATGGCCTGGATCGCGTTCAGGCAGAGGTTCAGCAGGCACTGCTGCAGCTCTGTGTGATTGCCCTCGAAGGAAACTTCCGGATCGGCGATATCCACGCTCATTTCGATCGAGCGCGGCACGCTGCCCTGCAGGAGCAGCCCCAACGCATCGAGCAGTGCGCCCAGCCTGACCTGCTCCGCGCGACGGGCGCCACGCGCGAAGGAGAGCATCGAGGAAACCATTTCCAGCCCGCGCCGGCCGCAGTCGCGCACGAGCACACCCAGGCGAGCCAGCCGCGGATCGTCCGAGTAGTCCTGCAAGGTATCGCCGGCCAGTAGCAGCGGTTGCAACAAGTTGCGCAGATCGTGGCTCAGTCCACCGGCCAGCAGGGCGAGGCTCTCGAAACGCTGCGCACGGATCAGTTCCATTTCGGCACGCGCGCGGGCGCGCTGTTCGTCCGCCTCGCGCAAGGCCCGGCGTACCGCGGAAGCCAGGCGCACGGGGTTCTGCTTCAGGATGTAGTCGGTCGCCCCGTTGCGCAGCGCTTCGATCGCGGCATCTTCACCCAGAGTCGCCGAGATGAAGATGAAGGGAATGTCCTGGCTGCGCTCGCGCAGGATCTCCAGCGCGCGTTCGCCGCTGAAGCCCGGCATGCTGAGATCGGACAGCACGATGTCCGGATGGAAATCGTCGAGGGCGGCGACGAAAGCCGGCTCGCCGTCGACCAGAAGTACGTCGTACTCGAGCCGGTCGAGATCGAGTTCGGCGAGCACGAGTTCGGCGTCGAGGGGATTGTCCTCGACCTGCAGGATGCGAACCTTGCCCTGGGCATAATTTTTTATGTCCGACATCCGCTTCGACTCGTGGAGGGTTGCATCATGGCGACGACGGCCAGCCCATGCCCGTCGTCGCGGCCCGGATCATTCTTCAGGACGCTGGTTCAGCACGGCCCAGAAATGGCCGAGCATCTGCACCGCCGAGAAGAACTGCTGCACGTCCACCGGCTTGAGCACGTAGGCATTGACCCCGAGGTCCCAACTGCGCGCCAGGTCGCTTTCCTCGCGCGAGGAAGACAGGATCACCACCGGGATACGCCGCAGCTGCGCGTCGCCGCGCATCTGCTTGAGCACTTCGAGCCCGTCCATGCGCGGCATCTTGATGTCGAGCAGGACCACCGCCGGATCGCTGTCCTCGCGATCGGCGAAACGACCGCGGCGGTGCAGGTAATCCATGCACTCGACACCGTCCTCGACGTGCACGATCAGGTTCAGCAGCTTGGCCTCGCGCAGCGCATCGATCGCCATCTCGGCGTCGGCCATGCTGTCTTCGACCAGCAGGATGGTTTTCAAATCGCGTTGGTTCATGTGTCACCTGTGTTGACGCGGCCGTACGCATCGGAGGGCGGCAGGGAAAAATGGAAGGTGGCGCCCTGGTCGGGGACGCCCTCGGCCCAGGTACGGCCGCCATGGCGGGCGATGATGCGTCGTACATTGGCCAGGCCAATACCGTTGCCGGGAAAATCGGAGGCCTTGTGCAGGCGCTGGAACACGCCGAACAGCTTCCCGGCGTACTGCATGTCGAAGCCCGCGCCGTTGTCGGCGACGGAAAACTCATAATCGCCATTTGGCGAACGCTTCGAGCCGACCTCGATCGTCGCGCGATCGCGGCCACCGGTGTACTTGACCGCATTGCCCAGCAGGTTCTGCCAGACCGTGCGTAACATGTTCTCGTCGCCCACCACCATCGGCAATGGCGCGATACGCCATTCAACCTTGCGGTCGCCGGCCTCGGTTTCAACCAGGTGCTTCGCCTCGTCCACCACCGATTGCATGTCCACCGCCTGCAGGCGCAAGGCGCCGCGTCCGAGCCGCGAGAAGACCAGCAGGTCGTCGATCAGCTGGGCCATGCGCCGCGCCGAGCCGCCGATGACGTCGAGATAGTGGACGGTTTTCTCGTCCACGCCCTCGCCCAGATGCTGGCCGAGTTTGCCGGCGAAGCCGGCAATATGGCGCAGTGGCGCGCGCAGGTCGTGCGACACGGAATAACTGAAGGCTTCCAGTTCGCGGTTAACGTCCGAGATCTGCTGGACCTTGCCCTCGAGCTGGCGGTTCAGTTCATTGGCGCGCTGCTCGACCAGGGCGCGCGCGGTGACGTCGCTTACCGTAAGCAGCACGGCTGGCGTGCCGCTGTCGGGCTGCTGCAGGCGCCGCGCATTGATCACCACGAAACGGTCGACGCCGTCGACGGTACGTTGGGTGAGTTCGTAATCCCATAGCTCGCGATCACGCACGGCCACGTCGGTCAGCCGCTGCTGTAACGCGCTATCGCTCCATGCACCTTCGCCGATCTCCGCCAGTGGCAGGGAGCGGCCATGGTCGACATCGATGCCGTACAACTCACCGAATGCCGCATTGACCAGCAAGGTCCGCAGGTTGCCGTCGAGCATGGCGATCGGCTCGCGCACCGCCTGGACGATCAGCAGTGAGCGCTGCACGGCCTCCTCGGCACTGTGCTCCGCACGCAGGCGCCTGGCGATCTGCCGCTCGGACACGAAGACGACAATGCCGAGCAGGAGCATCTGCGCGACCGCCGCGATCATCATCACGATGCCGTTGTTCGTGGCCAGTTTTTCGGCGTTCGCCTTGCGCGCGGCCAGCAGGCCATCCTCCTCGCGGATGATCTGGTCGGTCAGGTCGTTGAAGGCGAACAGCCTGCGGCCGTCCTCCATCGAAGCAAGGGCGCTTTGCGTGTCACCGCTGCGCAGACGCTGCATGGCCTGGTCATTGAGCACGACACGGCCATTGGCGACCGATTCCAGGGCACCGATGCGGGTCATCTGCTCCGGATTGTCGACGACGAGGGTGCGCAGGTTGGCCAGCGCAGCGGGCGCGAGCTTGCGCGCGCGCTCCGAACGTTCGACCAGGTCCGGGGCCATCTTCGCGCCGCTGGCCATCGTATAGATCGCCGCCTCGCTGTCGCGCAACGCCATCGACAGCTGGAAGACCTGGGCCCTGACCTCGGCGGTATGACTGACCCAGTCGCGCGCGCCCAGGGCCGCCTCGGAACTGGCCCGGTTGACGACATAGGGAAGCGCGACAATGACAATCACCGCCAGCAACAAGCCGGCCATGCGCCATCGCATGGCGAAACGTTCGATCATGCCGAATAGCCCCCGTCACCTTTTCCAGGTGTTCGTAAGGCACATTCTTGCATGCTTCCCGCGCAACGCGGAGGCTGGAACGGACATCGGCTTCCCATGGATATCGGCGAACACCCGCCATCCCGCCGGTGAAGGCGGGACGACGAATGCACAGGAAATATCGGGAGGCTAGATGCCGGAAATGTCGTGAAGGCTTCGTGATGAAGCCTTCACTACGTGGGCTCTCAGGGCTTCGGGTACGCCGTCATCGCATGCGGCCGGGATTCGACCGAGGCACCCCACTCGCGGTTCGGCTCGGCCTGCATGGTGAAGTGCAGTTCGCCGCCGGCGACGATTTCCTCATGGCGCAGGTAGGTCCGCTCCAGCGGCTTGCCGTTCAGGGTGACCTTGCCGATGTACGGGTGCGCCGCGTCGATCTGGTCGGCCGTGACGGTGAAGGTCTTGCCCTTGGGCAGGTGGATCGAGGCCTTCGTCACGAACGGACGCCCGATCGCGTACTCGTTGCTGGCCGGGGTCACCGGATAGAAGCCCATGGCGCTGAACACGTACCAGGCCGACATCTGGCCGAGGTCGTCGTTGCCGACCAGGCCGGTCGGGGTCGGTGCGTACTGGGTGTCCATGATCTGTTTCAGGCGACCCTGGGTCTTCCACGGCGCACCGGCATAGTCATAGAGGTAAGCCAGATGGTGGCTCGGCTCGTTGCCGTGGGCATACCAGCCGATCAGGCCTGTGATGTCCTCGACATGGGCGAAGGATTTCGGGTCGACCTTGGCATCGAAGACCGCGTCCAGCTTCTTGACGAAGTTGTCCTGGCCACCGAGTGCGACGATCAGGCCGGCGACGTCCTGGGGTACGAACCAGGAGTACTGGAAGGCATTGCCCTCGGTGTAATCCGAGCCGTAGCCAGCCGAGGCCGGGTCGAACGGTTCGCGGAAGCCGCCATCGCTCTTGCGCGCGCGGAGGTAGCCGGTCTTGGTATCGAAGCTGTTGCGCCAGTAACCGGCGCGTTTGCTGAACTCGGCGGCAATCCCGGTCTTGCCCATGGCCTTGGCGACCTGGGCCAGGGACCAGTCGTCATAAGCGTATTCGACGGTCTTCGATGCCGCTTCCGGCTGGCGGTCGATCGGCACGTAGCCAAGCTTCATATAGTCGCCGAGCCCGCCATAGGGCGCATAGGTCGCGCTGGACACCATCGCCTTCAGCGCGGCGTCGGCGTCGTAGCCACGAATGCCCTTCATATAGGCGTCGGCGATCACCGGCACCGCGTGGTAGCCGATCATGCACCAGGTCTCCATGCCCTGGTACGCCCATATCGGCAGGATACCGACCGGGCTGGACTGCTGGGCGGCGATCAGCGAGCTGACGAAATCGTTGCTGCGCGCCGGCTCGATCAGGGTCATCAGCGGTTGCTGGGCACGGAACACGTCCCATAGCGACCAGGTCGAATAGAAGTCGAAGCCCTTGGCCTTGTGCACCTGGTTGTCCGGGCCGCGGTATTCGCCGTTGACATCCATCGACAGGCTCGGCGCGATCATCGCGTGGTACATCGAGGTATAGAAGTTCGACCGGGTTGCCTTGTCCGCATCGACATCGATACTGGCCAGGGCCTTCTCCCAGGCGCTACGCGCTTCGGCACGGCGCGCATCGAAGTCCCAGCCGGCGCCGTCCTTGTCCAGGTTGGCGACCGCGTTGTCCTCGCTGACCGAGGAGATGGCGACCTTGACCATCAGCGGCGCTTTCAGGTCGCCGAAGTCGAACACGCCCTCGAGCGCCCGGCCGGCCTCGGCGTCCGGGCTCTGCGCGTTGTTGCCCGGTCCGGCAAAACCTTTGTAGACGATGTCCTGTTCCCGGTTGTACAGGGTGCGCGAGGTCATCGGCTGGTTGAAGCGCATCGCGAAGAACAGCTGGCGGCCCGGTGCCCAGCCGCGCGTCTGGCGATAACCGGTGACCGTGCCGTCGGCACGCACGCGCACCGATGACCAGAGCACCTTGCCCGGGTAGTCGTAGATGCTCGGACGCAGGTCGAGCAACAGGTGCGCCGGCTTGCCGGTCGGGAAGGTATAGCGATGCCAGCCCACTCGCTGGCCCGCGGTCAGTTCGGCGCGGACGTCGTAGTCGCTCAAGGTAACCGCGTAGTACCCTGCCTGCGCCTGTTCGCTGTCATGGCTGAAACGGGAGCGGTAGCCGCTGCCCGGCTGCTCCGGCGTACCAGGGTCGAGCTTCACTTCGCCGGCGATCGGCATGACCAGCACATCGCCAAGATCGGAATGTCCGCTGCCGGAAAAATGCGTATGGGAGAAGCCCAAAATGCTGCTGTCGCCGTACTGGTAGCCGGCTGCCCATTTATAGGCGTGCTTGACGTCCGGCATCGCCGTGTCGGGGCTGAGCTGGACCATGCCGAAGGGAACGGTAGCCCCGGGAAAGGTATGACCGTCCCCGCCGGTACCGATCCTCGGATCGACGGCCGCCCAGGCCGCACTCCCTTCGCCGCCGATATGTGCCGGCGCCGCGACCGCGGCAAGCGCGGGAAAGGCGACGGCGAGCGCCAGCGCGGTACGACGCAGGCGGCGAAAGCTGAACATGGCCATGGTAAATCCCCGGGTTTGCGATCCGCTTTGGATCGTTCTAAATACGTTAACGCTAGCATCCCTGCCTTGGCAACGCATGTTGCAGTGCGTGATGCCTTAGAATCGCCATCGCGCCATGATCGGACCGTTTTAGATCGTTTTATATTGGATCGGTTCATCTTGGCCCGTATGATTCCAGACCGTTGCGGGGGTTCTTAGCCTTTCGTTCGTCGGTTGCCCCGGACCGCCCTGGGCTTCCTTTCCATTCGCCGCTGATCGCCTCAAGGACCGGTCGATGCCCAAAGACACGCCGTCACCCCGCAAAGTCACGCTCGCGGATATCGCGCAAGGCTGCGATGTCTCGCGGGCAACGGTTTCGCTGGTCCTGCGCGGCAGCCCCCTGGTCAACAAGGTTACCCGGGCCAGGGTCGAGGCCGAGCTGAAACGGCAGGGTTACGTCTACAACCGCGCCGCGGCCAATCTCCGGCGGCGCACCTCGTCGAGCATCGCGCTGGTCATCAACGACCTGGGCAATCCGTTCTTCGCGGAATTCGCCGCAGGCGTGGACGAGGCGCTGGGTGCCGCCGGCTTCGTCACCCTGCTCGGCAATACGGGCGAATCGGCCGAACGCCAGCAGGCGGTGCTGACCTCGCTGATCGAACACGGGCCGGCCGGCATCATCCTGTCGCCCGCCGAAGGCAGTGACGGCGATCGCGTGCTTTCCGCCGTTGGCCTGCATACGCCGCTGCTGGTCTTCAACCGCGAGCTGGACGATGCCGACGGCCAGCCGCGCTGGGAAACCCTGGAAATGGACAACCCCACGGGCGCCCGCCTTGCTACCGAGCACCTGATCGCACTCGGGCATCGCCGCATCGCCTTCTTCGGCGGCCATCGCGATTCCAGCTCCTGTCGCCAGCGCCGCCAGGGTTATGCCGAGGCCATGCAGGCGGCCGGCCTCGCCGTCGATCCGGGCTGGTTGATCGAAAGCGCGCCCACCCGCCTGGAGGCGGCACGGCAGACCGGCGCGATGTTCAACCGAGACCCGGCGCCGACGGCGGCGGTCTGTTACAACGACGCGGTCGCCCTCGGCCTGATGCTTGGCCTGACCTCGCGCGGCCGTCGTCCCGGCGAAGACTTCGCGGTGACCGGCTTCGACGATATCGCCGAGGCCTCGGTCAGCGTGCCGCCGCTGACCACCGTCGCGGTCGACCCGCGCGGCCGCGGCCGGCAGGCGGCCGGACTCATTCTCGAGCGCATCCATCGCGCCGAGGCCAAACCGGAGCGGATCATCGCACCGGTGCAACTGGTGGTTCGCGAAAGCAGCTGCCCTCCTTCCACTCACTGATCGAATCCAACCGGAGCAGACATGGCCTTCGCTTCCGCGCCGCGCGACATCACCGCGGCTTCCACCACGGATGGTGACAAGCGTTATACGTATTTCCCGTTCGCCCTTGGCGTGATCACCACGATCTTCTTCATGTGGGGTTTCCTGACCTGCCTGAACGACATCCTGATCCCACACCTGAAAGCCGTGTTCGAACTGAACTACGCGCGGGTCATGCTCGTGCAGTTCACCTTCTTCGGCGCGTATTTCCTGATGTCGCTGCCCGCCGGACGGGTGGTCGCGAAGCTGGGCTACAAGCAGAGCATCGTCGCCGGCCTGGCCATCGCCGGCATCGGCGCGATCGGCTTCTGGCCCGCCGCCCAGCTGCGCAACTACGAAGCCTTCCTCGGCGCCCTGTTCGTGCTGGCCACCGGCATCACCGTGCTGCAGGTCGCGGCCAACCCGTACGTCGCCCTGCTCGGCCCCGAGCGCACCAGCTCCAGCCGCCTCACCCTGGCCCAGGCGCTGAACTCGTTCGGCACCGCGATCGCGCCCATCTTCGGCGGGCTGCTGATCCTGTCCAATACGGTCAAGAGCGGCGACGAGATCGCCAGTCTTTCGGTGGCCGAACAGGTGACCTACCGCGCGCACGAAGCGCAGTCAGTGCAGGGACCGTATCTCGGACTGGCCGTCGTGCTGTTCCTGCTGGCGATCTTCGTCTTCCTCTTCAAGTTGCCGGCACTGACCGAAACCACCGAGAAAGCGGACGAGACGAAGCACACGCTGCGCGAGGCGCTCAGCCATCCGCACGTATTGTTCGGCGTGCTTGGGATTTTCTTCTACGTCGGCGCGGAAGTCTCGATCGGCAGCTTCATGGTCAATTACCTGTCGCTGCCGAGCATCGGCAACTTCAGCCAGCAGGAGGCAACCCATTACGTCTCCGCTTACTGGACCATGGCGATGATCGGCCGATTCATCGGTTCGGCCCTGATGGTGAAGCTGTCGCCGCGCAAACTGCTGGCGACCTTCGCCGCGGTCAACATGGTGCTGGTGGCAACCACCATGATGACCAGCGGATCGACCGCGGTGTACAGCATCGTCGCCATCGGCCTGTTCAACTCGATCATGTTCCCAACCATCTTCGCGCTCGGCATCGAACGACTCGGCCCCCTGACCGGCAAGGCCTCGAGCCTGCTGATCATGGCCATCGTCGGCGGCGCGGTGGTGCCGACCCTGCAAGGTCTGCTCGCCGACAGCATCGGCGTGCAGCATGCCTTCGTGCTGCCACTGCTGTGTTACGGCTACATCATTTTCTACGGGCTTAGCGGCTCGAAACTGCGTAGCGTGGACGGCCCCTGAGCGTCCGCTACCGATTCGAAGTCCGGTGCGTATTGCACCGGACCTATGTTTTCCTTTGTACACGGCCCGACCATGCGACCCATCCTCTGCTTCGGCGAAGCACTGATCGACTTCCATCCCCATGCGCCCGACTCCGCCGATGCGCCCCCCTCCTTCGTGCCCTTCGCGGGCGGCGCACCGGCGAATGTCGCCGTCGCCGTCGCCAGGCTCGGCGGTAACGCGCGTTTTGCCGGCATGCTCGGCAAGGACATGTTCGGCGATTTCCTCCTGCGCAGCCTCGAACGGGCCGGCGTCGGCACCGACGACGTCGTGCGTACCGATGCGGCGAATACCGCCTTGGCCTTCGTCGCCCTCGACGCCCACGGCGAACGCAGTTTCACGTTCTACCGCCCGCCATCGGCCGACCTGTTGTTCCGCGCCGAACACTTCCGCGCGGAAACCTTCGACGGCCTGGCTGTTTTCCACGTCTGCTCGAACAGCATGACCGAGTCGGCCATCGCGGCGACAACGCTTGCCGGCATGCGGCTCGCCCGCGGGGCCGGCGCCCTGGTCAGCTTCGACATGAACCTGCGGCCCGCGTTGTGGCCCGCCGGCGAAGAGCAACTGCCACGCCTGTGGGCGGCGCTGCATGCCGCGGATTTGGTCAAGCTCAGTGCCGAGGAATTCGCCTTCCTGCATGAAGGCAACGACGATACGGCCACGCTGGCGCGGATCTGGCACGGCCATGCGCGCGTGGTGATCGTCACCGATGGCGCGGCGCCGCTGCGCTGGTTCACCCGCGATGCCGAGGGCATCGTCGATGGCTGGCGTGTCTCGACGATCGATTCGACCGCGGCCGGCGATGCCTTCGTTGGTGGCCTGCTGTGCCGGCTTTCCGCCGACGGGGTCGACCGCGCCTCGCTGGCCGACCTGCTCGCCGACCGCGCCCGCATGGTCGCCTTGCTCCGCTTTGCCGCCGCCTGTGGCGCAATCACCGTTACCCGCAAGGGCTCGTTCACGGCCATCCCCGACGAGTCCGAAGTCCACGCTTTCCTGGAGACCCACGCATGACCACCGCCACGGGCGCTATTCCCCTGCCCGACTTCCGTTCCGAGGAAGTCCTGCGCGCGCATATCGCACAGACGATGGCCTTCTATGAGCCGCGCGCGCTGGATCCGCGCGGTGGCTTCTTCCATTACTTCAAGGACGACGGCACGGTTTACGACCGCAGCCACCGGCACCTGGTCAGCAGCACGCGCTTCGTCTTCAACTACGCGATGGCCGCCGTCGAGTTCGACGAGCCGGATTACGTCGAGGCCGCCCGTCACGGCCTGCGCTACCTGCGCGACGTGCACCGCAATCCGGAAACCGGCGGTTACGCCTGGACGTTGCGCGACAACATCCCTGAAGACCGCACCAATCATTGCTATGGCGTCGCCTTTGTCCTGCTCGCCTACTCGACCGCGGTGAAAGCGGGAATCGACGAGGCCACCGCGTGGATGGACGAGACCTGGGACCTGCTCGAGCGTCGTTTCTGGGACGCCGACGCCGGTCTCTATCGTGACGAAGCCGACGCGCAGTGGAACTTCTCCAGCTATCGCGGCCAGAACGCGAACATGCACATGTGCGAGGCGATGCTCGCCGCCTTCGAGGCCAGCCGCGATGCGCGCTACCTCGATCGCGCACTGCTGCTCGCCGACAACATGACCCGGCGCCAGGCCGCCAAGGCCGACGGCCTGGTCTGGGAGCACTACGACACGGACTGGAACGTCGACTGGGACTACCACCGCGACGATCCGAAGCACCTGTTCCAGCCCTGGGGTTTCCAGCCCGGCCACCAGACCGAGTGGGCGAAGCTGCTGCTGATCCTCGACCGCCACCTGCGCGTCGCCGACGCGGCGCCGGCATGGCTGGTACCGACGGCGCAGCACCTGTTCGACGTCGCCGTGGAGCGCTCGTGGGATCGTGAGTACGGCGGCCTCTGCTACGGCTTCGCCCCGGACGGCACGATCTGCGACGACGACAAGTATTTCTGGGTCCAGGCCGAATCGCTGGCCGCCGCGGCGCTGTTGCACGAACGCACCGGCGAAGTCCGCTACGCGGAGTGGTACGACCGGCTATGGGACTATTCCTGGACGTACTTCGTCGATCACCGCTACGGCGCCTGGTTCCGCATCCTGACCCGCGACAACCGCAAGATGGATGACGAGAAGAGCCCGGCAGGCAAGACCGACTACCACACCATGGGCGCGTGCTACGAAGTGCTCGCCCTCTTGCGACGGGGTGGGACGCCCTAAGGCCTGGGCAAGCTCTGCTGAAGCTTTTCGATGCCGGCCCACGGGTCGGCATCGAGCGTTTCGGCCCGTTTCAATGCCGCTTTCATGCCGAAGGCGGCACCGCCGCGCAGGCGGCCCAGTTCCTCCCAGCGCACCGGCATCGCCACCGGAGCCCCGGTCCGCGCCCGCAGGGACCAGCCGACCACGCTGGTCGCACCGCGCGTATTGCGCAGCCAGTCGATGAAAATGCGTTCCTCGCGCAGCGCCTTGCTTGCGGTGGCGACGTACATGTCCGGCTGGCGCTCGACCATCGCCTTGGCAAACGTCTCGCAGAACGCCTTGGCCGCTTCCCACGACGGCCCGCGCCGGAACGGCGCAACCACGTGCAGGCCCTTGCCACCCGACGTGCGCACGAAGCTTTCCAGCCCTGATTCGTCCAGACGCTTGCGGATCTCGCGCGCGGCCGCCACCACGGTCTTCCAGGCAACACCCGGCGCCGGGTCCAGATCGAAAACCAGGCGATCGGGCTTGTCCGGGGCATCGATACGCGAGCCCCAGGGGTGGAACTCGAGCGTGTTCATCTGCACCAGCTCGAGCAGCCCCTTCGCGTCGGTCACGTAGAGGTAATCGGCCGGCTCGCCGTCCTTTTCCTCGAGCCGGACGGCGGCGACCGATTTCCCCAGCGTGGCGGCGTGATGCTTCTGGAAGAAGCACTCGCCATCGGCGCCCTGTGGACAACGCACCAGGGACAAGGGGCGCCGAACCAGCTCGGGCAATATCCAGCGGGACACCGCGTTGTAGTACGCAGCGACATCGCCCTTGGTGATGCCGTCATCGGGAAAGACCACCCGCTCGGCGTGGGTCACCATCGCGGCGGGCTTCCGCGTCGCCATCAGGCCGAGCGCCTGCGCTTCGCCGGCGCCTTGCGCACGGCCTTCTTGGCCGCCTTCTTCGGCGCCGCCTTCTTCACGGCAGCCTTCTTCGTTGCCGTTTTCTTCGTAGCCTTCTTCGCAGCGGTCTTTTTCGCCGGGGTACGCTGTTTGTCGGCGATGCTCTTCTTCAGCAGCGACATGAAGTCGACCACATTGGTCGTCGCGTTCTCAGGCGTGCGCTCGTCCTCATCCTCGACCGTGGTGGTGACGCCCTTGCTCTTGAGCCGCTTCTCGATGACCTTGCGCAGGTTCTCGCGGAATTCGTCACGATAGTTGCCCGGTTGCCATTTGCCGGACATCGACTCGATCAGGGATTTGGCCATGTCCATTTCGCGCGGCGTGATCCGATAGGCCGAGGCACTTTTCTCCGGCAACGAGTATTCGTCGAGGTCGATCAACTCCTGCGGATAGCGCAACAGCATCAGCATCAGCGCCTCGCCCTGCGGCATCACCGCGGCCAGGTATTCGCGGGTACGGATGACCACGCGGGCGATACCGACCTTGCCGGTCTTGGTCAGGGTCTCGCGCAGCAGGACATAGCCCTTCTCTGCCTTCTTCGCCGGCAGCATCACATAGGGTTTTTCGAAATAGGTCGGCGGGATCTCCTCGGCATCGACGAAGGCATCGATCTCCACGGTCTCGTGGGCATCGCTGGCCGCACCCTTGATATCGCCCTCCTCGAGGACGACATAACTGCCCTTCTGGTACTCGAAGGCCTTCACGATGTCCTTCCAGGGCACTTCTTCGCCGGATTCGGCGTTCACCCGCTCATAGCGCACAGGCGTGTTGTCGCGCTGGTCGAGCATGCGGAAGTGCAGGTCGGTGCGCCGTTCGGCGGTCATCAGCCGGATCGGGACGTTGAGCAGGCCGAACGAAAGCGTTCCGGTCCAGATCGGTCGGGCCATGGCCGGGAACTCCGCGACAAGGGTCTACAGGTGTAGTCCAGCCCCCGTGCACGGAACGCATTTTTGCCGCCTTGGGGAACCCCGGCGTTAATTTCCTGTCGAAAAGGTCTTGAAAAAGTGTACTTAACCCCTAAATAACACTCAACGGCAGCGTACTGAAGCCGAAAAAGAAACAATCAGATCACTAAATGACTGTTTTACAAAGATTGTCTCTTAGGTATAATCGGCTTTACACGAAACAAACAAGTCTTACGCCAGGCACGGCGGACGTGCCGAAACGCGGCGCAGCACATGCAAGCCGCCGCACAAGACGCACAACGAAGGTTACCGCCATGAATTTCGACACCGACAACCGTTCTTATATGCAGCCGATGTACGCCGACGACAGCCGCGGTTGGGAAAGCGACAACACGCTGACCCGCGACGACGGCTA
The DNA here is from genome assembly GCA_036009745.1 of Luteibacter sp. GTDB lineage: Bacteria > Pseudomonadota > Gammaproteobacteria > Xanthomonadales > Rhodanobacteraceae > Luteibacter. The sequence goes on from DASYLE010000221.1 coordinate 93,341, forward strand.
CGACTGGCTCGCCGAAGTGGCCAATCGCCTGCACGGCAGCCAGGACTGATCCCTCGCGCGCCGCGTCGAGGTGCGCAGCGGTACGGCCCATCGCTACAGCTAAAGAAAGCCCCGTTCGCGGGGCTTTTTCGTGGGCGCAAGGAGGGCCCGGCGCCGGGCCGGACGCCGACATACCTGGCTTTGGGAAGACAGTAGTATCGCTTGTCGTTAATAACGCAACGCGATACTACCATTGAGGGAACCCCATGCGCAGCGTGCCCTACCCGACTCCGGGCCAGATCCTGATGGAAGAATTCCTGACGCCGCTGGGGATTACCCAGTACCGGGTCGCCAAGGAAATTGGCGTGTCCGCCCGGCGCATCGGCGAAATCGTCGCCGGGAAGCGTGCCGTAACAGCCGACACCGGCTTACGGCTGTCGAAGTTCCTCGGCACGTCCGAAGGCTTCTGGACCGGGTTGCAGGATGACTACGATCGGGCTGTGGCCAAGGATGAGCTCGCCGGGATCCTGCAGAAAATCACGCCCTGGACCAAGCTCCACGCCGCTGCCTGAGTTAGCCGGCGATGGCCAGCGCCACCACCACGGCGGCCTCGGTCATCTCGGTCAGGGCACCCGCGGTGTCGCCGGTAAAGCCCTGCAGGCGATCCATGCAGGCGTAACGCCAGGCCAGCCAGACCAGGGCGGCGATGCCGAGTGCCGTCACGCCGCGCCAGCCGCAGCACACGCAGATCGCCAGTGTCGCCATCAGGGCAAACAGGCAGGCGCCCCGTGGCGCGGCAAGCAGCGGCGTGCCGAGGCCTTCGCGGCGTGCGTAAGGCATCCACAGGAAGAGCGCGGTGAGCCCGGCACGGGCCAGCAGGGGCGCGAGCAACAGCGCCCAGTTCATGGTCAGCGCGCCGACCGGCGGCAAACTGGCCACTGCGGCGAACTTCAGCAGCAGGATCAGCACCACGGAGACCACGCCGACGGGACCGGAGCGCGGGTCCTTCATGATCGAAAGCGTGCGCTCGCGGTCGCCGAGGCCGCCAACCCAGGCGTCCGCGCTATCGGCCAGGCCATCCAGGTGGAGTGCGCCGGTCAATACCACCCAGACAGTCAGCAACACGGCGGCCCCGACCAGGGTCGGCGCGCCCTGGAGCAGCCAGTCCAGACCGCAGAGCAGTGCCCCGAGCAACAGGCCGACCATCGGATACCAGGCGACCGATCCTGCCAGCGCGCGCGGATCGCCATGACCGCCCGCCGGCATCGGCAACCGGGTCAGGAATCCCAGGGCGACCCGCAGGCTGCGGATCATGCTGCCACGCTCGGCGGCCAGGCCAGCGGATGCAGGGAGGCATGCGGCACCTCGATGTTGGCCATGTCGCCATAGCTACGCCGTTCGGCAAAGCACCTCAGCAACCGGATCGCACCGCCGTGGGTCACCACCAGCACACGACGCTCCGCGGCATCGATCGCGATCTCGTCCAGCGCGACGCAAAGGCGCGAATGGAAGGCATCGAAGGTTTCGCCACCCGGTGGCGGATGGGCGACCGGATCGGCCCAGAACCGGCCAAGCGCGTCACCCTGCTCCGCTGCGATGGTCTCGACCGGCACGCCCTGCCATTCGCCGAAGTGGTACTCGACGAGCCGGGGATCGAGCCGTAGCGGCAGTCGTCGCTGGTCCGCCAGCTCGCGAGCGAAAGCCGAGCAGCGCCGCATCGACGAAGACACGATCGCATCCCAGTGTCCCGTATCGACCGCCTGCCGAAGCTGGGACCAGCCCAGTTCGCTCAGCGCATCGTCCAGCTGGCCGCGATAGCTGCGCTGGGCGGTGTCGCCGTGCCGGAGCAGGTCGATGCTCATGCTTCGGACACGCCCGCCTGGGCGAAGGTCGCCATGCCGTTGTGCAGGGCGCAGGCGAGACGCAGCAGGGGCACCGCGGTCGCCGCGCCACTGCCCTCGCCCAGGCGCATGTCCAGATCGAGCAGCGGACGCGCGTCGAGCGCCTGCAGCACCAGGGCGTGACCGCGCTCATGCGAACGATGCGAGAACAGCAGCCAGGCGCGCACCTGCGGGTGGATCCGCACGGCGACAAGCGCGGCAACACTGGTAATGAAGCCGTCGACCAGCACCGGCAGGCCAGCCTGTGCCGAGGCGACGTAGGCACCAGCGAGCGCGGCGATCTCGAAACCGCCCAGGCGACGCAGATGCTCATATGCGTCGTCCACGCCAGCATGAAGAGCCAGCGCGCGAGCGACCACGGATCGCTTGTGCGCGACGCCGACTGCATCCAGACCCGTACCTGCCCCGCTCAACGCCTCCGGACTTTCATCGAGCAGGGCACAGGCCAGCGTCGTCGCCGCCGTGGTGTTCGCGATGCCCATCTCGCCGCCGATGAATACCTGCGCCCCGGCTTTGCGCGCGGCTTGCACGCTGGCGGCACCAGCGTCGAGCGCGGCATCGCATTCGGCCACCGTCATCGCCGCCTGTTCGCAAAAGTTCGCCGTCGACGGGGCGATCCGCGCGCGGCGAACGCCAGCCAGTTCGCCCGGATCGTTCACCGTACCGAGGTCCACCACGTCCAGCGTCGCTCCCAGCTCACGCGCCAGCACGCTGATTGCCGCACCGCCCGCGGCGAAATTACGCAGCATCTCGCCAGTCACGGCCTGGGGGAATGCGGAAACTCCCTCCGCCGCGACGCCATGGTCGCCGGCGAAGATACTGATCCACACACGTTCGGCGGATGGCCGCTCATTGCCCTGCAGTGCTGCCAGGCAAATGGCGACCCGCTCGAGCTCGCCGAGCGAACCGGCTGGCTTGGTCAAACAGGCTTGCCGCTCGCGTGCCGCTGTCTCGATGGCGGCATCAGGGAGGGGACAGTTTTCGAACAACCACGCATGACTCACGGTACGGTTCCTTTCAGGGCAAGAGGCAGGCCAGCGGCCACGAACAGCACCCGCCCGCATCGCGCGGCGAGGGCCTGGTGCAGACGTCCCGCCTCGTCGACGAAACGCCGGGTCAGCTCGCCCATCGGCACGATGCCGAGGCCGACCTCGTTGCTGACCATCAATAGTTCGCCGGGCAACGACGAAAGTGTGTCGAGCAGGGCATCGCGCTCGCGCTCGAAACGGATAGGATCGTCATCGCCAAGCAGGTTGCTCAGCCACAGCGTCAGGCAATCGACCAGGATGCAGCGGTCGACGCGCGCTTGGGCACGCAACACATCCGCAAGCGCGAAAGGCTCTTCGACCAGGGACCACGCTTCCGGACGACGCGAGCGGTGATGCGCGATGCGCTCGCTCATTTCACCGTCGCGTGCCTGGGCTGTCGCGACATAAATGACCTCGAGGCGCGAATCACGAGCCAGCCGTTCGGCAAGCGCGCTCTTGCCCGAACGTGCACCGCCAAGAATCAGGGTGTGCATGGGTCGTCCCCCAGAAGGCGCCAGAGTGCAGCAGTGTCCAGATGGTTTTCCACCGCGTCGGCAAGCCGATCGATGCTCGCTTCGCGCAGCGCATGCATATCGAGCGCTTCGGCGTCCTTCAGTCCCGCCCAGCGCAGCAGCGCGGCAAGCGCCGGCGGCGCATCGAACAGGCCGTGCAGGTACGTGCCGAGGACCAGTCCGTCCGCCGACAAGGCACCGTCGACGCGGCCATCGATCCTCACGGCCGGCGATCCCAATGCGGGACCACTGCTGCGACCGCAATGAATTTCGTAGCCACGCACTTCGGCATCGTCCAGCGCCAGCCGGCCGGTCACGTTACGCAACTGCTTGCCCGGCTCGAGCACGGTGTCGAACTCCAGCCAGCCGAGGCCGGTACTCGTGCCGGCCTCGCCTTCGATGCCCAGCGGATCGCTGACCTGACGGCCGAGCATCTGCATACCGCCGCAAATGCCGACGAGCTTGCCGCCGTAACGAAGATGCCGCGCGATCGCCTCTTCCCAGCCGTGCGCACGCAACCATGCCAGGTCGGCGCGAGTGGATTTCGAGCCCGGCAACACGATCAGGTCACACGCCGGTGGCGCCTCGCCCGGGCCGACGAAACGCAGGTCGACTTCCGGGTGCGCGCGCAAGGCGTCCAGATCGGTATGGTTGCTGATGCGCGGCAAGGCCGGCACGGCGACGCGCAACCGAGCCCCTGGCTTGGCTTCGGTCCCGCGCGGCAGGGCGTCCTCGGCCTCCAGATGCAGGCCATGCAGATAGGGCAGCACACCGAACACCGGCTTGCCGGTACGAGCCTCAAGCCAGTCCAGGCCCGATTGCAGCAGTGCGATATCGCCACGAAAGCGATTGATCACGAACCCCGCGACACGCGCGCGCTCGCTTTCCGAGAGCAATTCCAGGGTACCGACAAGGTGAGCGAACACACCGCCACGATCGATATCGGCGATCAGCAGCACCGGGCAGTCGACTGCTTCGGCATACCCCATATTGGCGATGTCGTTGTCGCGCAGGTTGATCTCGGCCGGGCTACCGGCGCCTTCCACGACGATCGCGTCGTAAGCGCTCGTCAGGCGCTCATGCGAAGCCAGCACCGCAGCGAAAGCGACGCGCTTGTAGTCATGGTACGCACGCGCATCCATCTGCGTCACCGCATGACCATGGATGATCACCTGCGCACCGGTATCGCTGTTCGGTTTCAGCAATACCGGGTTGAAATCCGTATGCGCCGCGATGCCGCACGCCTGCGCCTGCACTGCCTGCGCACGGCCGATCTCGCCGCCGTCTACCGTCACCGCGGAATTCAGGGCCATGTTCTGTGGCTTGAACGGCGCCACTCGCCGCCCACGACGCAGCAGCCACCGGCACAAGGCCGTGACCATCGCGCTCTTTCCCGCATCCGAGGTGCAGCCCTGCACCATCAATACCCGCGCCGTCATCGCACCACCTCGGTGGAGCCACCCGGTTGTAGGGGTCGGTTACGCATGGGAGATGACCTCCGACAGCGCGGCATCCAGCCGGGCAAATGCCGCATCGTCGCCGGGCAGGCCAAAGCGCAGGCTTGCCGGCTCGTCGAACAAGCGTACGAGGATACCGTGCGTGGCTAGCGCATCGCGAAGTGCGGACGCGCGCCCGGTCATGCACCACTGGAAGAATGCCGTGCCTCCCATGGGTGCAAGCCCGTGCCGCACCAGCATCGCCGCCAAACGTTCCGCCGACGCGCGCAGTCGCTCGCGCGCCCACGCCTGCCACGGACGATCAGCCAATGCCTGCGCCAGCACGAAACGGGTGGGCCCGCTCAAGGTCCACGGGCCAAGGTGCTCGGCTAACGCGTCCAGTGTGTCTCTGCGTGCACAGACAAAGCCCGCACGGGCACCGGCCATGCCAAAGAATTTCCCCACCGAACGAAGCACCACCAGTCCTTCGCGATCGGCATGACGGCACAGGCTGTCTTCCGGCGTGGCATCGATGAAGGCTTCATCGACGATCAGCCAGCCACCACGTGCGGCCAGCGCCGCATGCAGATCCAGCAAGGCCTGCGGATCGACATGGTCGCCGCCTGGATTGTTTGGGTGGATCAGCACGACGACATCGTCGCCGGCGGTGTCGGCGAGCAGGTCGACCGCCGGGCGCAGGTGTACCTCGTGCCCCGCGCGTCGCCACGCGTGCGCGTGCTCGGCATACCCCGGCGCGATCACGCCAACGCGGCTGCGTTCGCGCAACAAGGGCAACGCCTGGATCGCCGCCTGCGACCCGGCGACCGGGAGCAGATCCGGCGCGTTGTAATAGGCAAGGGCACACTCCCACAGGCCATCGTCTTCGTCGGGCAGCCGCTGCCAGACATGGCCGGGAATCGGCGGTACTGGCCACGGATAAGGACTGATCCCGGTCGACAGGTCGAGCCAGCGATCGAATGGAATGCCGTATTCCCGCGCCGCGCGATGCAGCCTGCCGCCGTGCTCAAGCATGCAAGACGCCCCGCGCGATCAAGGCGACCAGCAGGGCCATGCCAAGCCAGAGCACGACGCCGTTGCGCACCAGAAGCAGGGCTCGCTCGATCGAGCCGGCATCCGGCAACGCGCCATCACCAAGCGGTGGCCGCGCCTCCCAAACGCCATGGTACGGCGCCGCACCGCCCAGTCGCACACCGAGCGCGCCGGCGCCGGCGGCCATCACCGGCCCCGCGTTCGGACTGTCCCAGGCCGGCGCCTGTTCGTGCCAGCAACGCATCGCGCCGGCAAAATCGCCAAGCAGGGCGTAAGTAAGCGCGGTCAGTCGCGCCGGCACGACATTCAGTAGATCGTCGATGCGCGCAGCGGCCCAACCGAAACGTTCGTAACGCGCCGTGCGATAACCCCACATCGCATCCAGCGTATTGGCCAACCGGTAGAGCACGGCACCGGGCGCACCGAACAGCGCGAACCAGAACAAGGCACCGAATACCGCATCGTTGCCATTCTCCAGCACAGACTCAGTCGCCGCAGCGGCGACCTGCGTATCGTCCAGCACGCCGGTATCGCGGCTGACCATGCGACCGACCGCGGCACGAGCGGCAGCGAGATCGCCCGCCGCCAGGGCGGTCGCCACGGGTCGCGCGTGTGCCCCGAGACTTTCATGGCCGATCGCGAGATAGAGCACACCGATGCGTAGGGCGGTGCCAAGCCAACCGGCGACCATATCTGCCAGATGTACGAGCAAAACCGTGGCGACGACCGCCGGCACGACGGCGCCTATCCATGCGAGCAAGCCCATGGCACGGCGATCGGCATGCCAGCGCGACTCGATCCAGCGCGCATACCCGCCAAATGCCACCAGCGGATGGGCCCGGCGCGGCTCACCAAGCACCGCGTCGAGCAGTATCGCGAGGAGCATGCCCAGCGCGATGCTCACGGCAGGAACAAGGCCATTGCCGCCATGGGATTCGACGGGAAATAGAAGTGGACGAAGCTGGCGGTCATGCGGCGGTCGCGATACACCATTTCCGCGCTGGGACCGCCATTGGGATTGCTTGCCTGCGCCAGCGGCGTCGCCGCGACCTCGGCCCGCGCGTAATGAAAGGTATGCCCGCGCAGCACACCTTCGGGCAAGGCAACCTGTTGCAATCCCAGCGCGGCAAGGCGCGGCTGCATAGCCGCACTCCCCGGCAACAGGCCGGCCATGTTCGCCACGTTGCCGTCGCGGTCGGCCAATGCGTCGAGTGCGAACAGCAAGCCGCCGCATTCGGCCAGCAGCGGCTTGCCGGCCTCGAGGTGCGTTCGCAACGCGGCATGCAATTCCGTGTGCGCGGACAGGGCTGGCAGATGCAGTTCGGGATAACCGCCCGGCAGCCACGCGGCATCGCAGTCGGGAAGCGTATCGCCGGCCAGCGGCGAGAAGAAATGCAGGTCGGCACCGACCGCCCGCAGCAGGTCGATATTCGCGCGATAGAGGAAGCAGAACGCCGCATCGCGCGCCACGGCGATGCGCAGCCCCCGCAGGCGCGTTGGCATCGGCTCGATCCCAACGGCTTCAAAAGCGACGGGCGGCGGCAAGGCCGTACTCGCATGCTCGGCCCAGGCATCGGCCAGCGCGTCCAGCCGCGCATCGAGATCGCCGAGTTCTTCAGCCGCGACCAGGCCCAGATGCCGTTCGGGCAGGCTCATCTCCGTACGTCGCGGCAAGGCACCGAGCCAGGCAAGTCCCTGGGGCAGGCTTTCCTGCAAGAGCTTCGCGTGATGCGCGCTGCCGATACGGTTGGCGGCGACCCCATGGACCGTGAGTCCGTCGCGATAGCTGGCCAGTCCCAGCGCCAGTGCACCGAAAGTCTGCGCCATCGCCGAGCCGTCGATGACCGCGAGTACCGGCACACCCAGACGCATGGCGAGGTCCGCACTGGACGGCGCGCCGTCGAACAGGCCCATCACCCCCTCGATCAGGATCAGGTCGGCCTCGCCCGCTGCCGCGTACAGCCGCGCGCGTACGTCGTCCTCGCCACACATCCACATGTCGAGCTGGTAGACCGGCGCGCCACTGGCGCGCTCGAGGATCATCGGGTCGAGGAAGTCCGGCCCGGTCTTGAACACGCGCACGCGGCGGCCTTGTCGGGTATGCCAGCGCGCCAGTGCCGCGGTCACGCTGGTCTTGCCCTGCCCGGAGGCGGGCGCGGAAACCAGCAGGGCCGGACAGGTCCTCATAGTTCGATGCCCTTCTGTGCCTTGATACCGGCCTGGAACGCATGCTTGACCAGACGCATCTCGGTCACCGTGTCGGCGACCTCGACCAGGCCATCGGGTGCGGCGCGGCCGGTGATCACCACATGCTGGTCCGGCGGTCGCATGGCCAGCGCGGCGAGCACGTCATCGAGCGCGACATACTCCTTGCGCAAGGCGATATTGAGTTCGTCCAGCAGCACGAAGTCGTAGGAGGGATCGGCCAGCATGTCGCGCGCGATGCCCCAGGCGGCCTGCGCCGCGGCGATGTCGCGTGCCTGGTCCTGGGTTTCCCAGGTAAAGCCCTCGCCCATCACGTGGTAATCCAGCTCGTCGGGGAAGCGGCGAAAAAACGCTTCCTCGCCGGTGGAGAAACTGCCCTTGATGAACTGCACGACGCCGCAGTGGAAACCGTGCCCCAGCGAACGGGCCAGCATGCCGAAGCCGGACGAGCTCTTGCCCTTGCCATTGCCGGTCGTGACCACCAGCACGCCACGCTCGATGGTCGCCCGCGCGATTTTGCGATCGATCAGCTCCTTCTTGCGCTGCGCACGATTGCGATACCGCTCTTCCGGCGTCATCGCGTCCCATGGCCGGTCGCCGCTCATGCGCCCACCCGCGCCGGTGCGCGCGCCATGCTGCGCGGGACGAACCGGCGGACCAGCGCGAGGATGACGAAGGCAACACCCACGTAGCCAGCAAGCGTACCCAACGAGCGGGGGTAGTACTGGACGATGCGCGGCATGAAACCCATGAAGGTCGGCGCGTAGTGCCCGGAGAAAGCGTAGTAACAGCCACCGGAAATCGCATAGGTCACGAAGGCGGTGACGGCGAGCACGATAGCCAGGCGCGGCACCGTCGTCCAACGCTCCTGGTGGATCTCCGCATAAAAGCGGCCGCCCAGCCACAAGGCGCCATAGGCTGGCAACAAAGCCCAATAGGCGGGACTCAGGCACCAGTCGCTGATCGTACCCATGGCGAAGCTGCCGAAGTCCAGTGCCGACGCCAGCGCAAAGAGAAGTACGTATAGCCAGCGCGTACGGACCAGGACGCCGGCGAGGAAGAACACCGACCACGATGCGCTCGGCAGGGCGTGGATCGACACGACATGCTGGCCGCGCGTGCATACCATCAGGATGACCAGCGCTGCGGCGGCAATGAGCTGTGCCCGTGGCGAGGCCAGCGGCAGGGTCCGTTTCGACATGGTGAACTCCTCGTTCAAGGGATCAGACATCCGCGCGATGGCCGGCGCGCGCATTCGCCGCCCAGGCCAGCAGACCATGGATCGCCAGCGCGGTCGCCACATAGAAGGTCGTGGTGCGGACGAACAGTGGCCCCCACTGTGCCAGACGGCTGAGATATTCCGCCACATGCGGGTTGGCGTAGCGGCCACCCAGCCAGTAGAACGAACCGTTGGAAATCGCGAAGGACAGCGACGCCGCCACCACCGCGACGGCGAGGGCGCCGAGCAGGAATGGCAACCTGCCCTCGATACGCTTCGCGTACCAGCTACCGGCATACCAGAGCACCGCGTAGGCCAGCGGCAGGAACGCATAGGCCGCCGTGACGCAGAAATCGCTGACGCCGGCATACGAGATCGACGCCCAGTCCAGTGCCACGGCGAGCAGGACGAAGAACGCAAAACCCGCGTGACGGCGCCAGCCATCCAGCCCCAGGTACAATCCACCGAGGAAGAACACCGCCATCGACGCATCCGGCAAATGGATCGCCGTGCCGAAGTGGCCGAAGCGTGTGCCGACCATCAGCAGCACGAAGACGGCAAACAAGATGCCGGAGAACCGGCGGGACAGTGGCTTCATCGGGGCGGCCTGTAACAAGGGTGGAAGGGAACGCCGGCTCAGGAAGCCGGACGATAACGCAGGGTGAGCATGTAGTTGCGGCCCGGCTGGTTGTAGAACTGCGCGGTCTCGTAACGCTTGTCGAACACGTTGTTCAAGGCCAGTTGTACTTTCCAGGCGGGATCGAAGGCATAGGCCAGGCGCAGGTCGGTGGTGCTGTAGCCGCCGAGCGGATCGGTATTGGCGAGGTCGTCATAGCGACGGCCGGCCACATACCAGGTACCGCCGACGCTGACCTTGCCGAAGCTGCGATCGATATCGATGTTCGCCATCTGCCGCGCGCGCCTTGGCAGGATATTGCCGTGGCTCGAGGTGTCCCCGTCATTGCGCGGGTCGAGCCAGGTCGCGCTGCCGCGCACCGCCCAGTCGAGCACCTGGGTATCCAGCGAGGCTTCGGCACCGCGGATCTTCGCGCGGTCGACATTGCCGGGCAGGCCCAGCGTCGAATCGTAGGCGATCAGGTTGTCGACCTTGTCCTGGAACGCGTTCAGCGACCAGTGACCCCAGCCCTGCGTGCCGCGCAGGCCGAGCTCGACGTTGCGCGAGGTCTCCGGCTTGAGGTTGGGATTGCCGTAACCCGGGTAGTACAGGTCGTTGAAGGTCGGCGCCTTGAACGCGGTGCCGTAGCTTGCGGTCAGGCGCATGGTCGAGGTGAAGTCCCAGCCCCATAGCGCGCTGCCGGTGGTCTTGCCGCCGTACTGCTTGTCGTCGTCGTGGCGGACGCTGGCCTGCAGCGACTGCGCGCCGAAGCTCTGCTGCCACTGGCCGAAAACGCCGCGATTGATCCGCATGGTGCGATCGTATTCGGTATTGCTGTCGACCCGATCGCGCTGCCAGTCGTAGCCCAGGCTGTACAAGCCGCCGCCGGCACCGATATCGGCCTGCAGGGAACCAAGTTCGCGATGGGTATTGAAGGTGCTGGAGTAAACGCCGTTGAGATAATTGTCGCTGAGGTCGGCACTCTGCCCGGCACTCGCGGTAATCGTGACATTGTCGGCCGGCTTGTAGTGCACGCGCGCACCGGCAACCTGCGACGCGCTTTCCGCCTCGTTGCTGGTCGAGCCGTCATATTGGTTGCTGCCCTCGGCGCGGAAGAAGCGCGCGTCGGCATCCCACTCGCTGTTGAAACGATAACCACCCTGCAGGGACAACGCGGTGTTGCGATAGCCGTCGCGGTCCGGCTCGTCGACGAAGCAGCCGGCGCCCGGCGAGGCCTGGCCACGGCAGGCATTGATGCCATCGGTCTCGTCGTGGGTCGCCTCGAGCGAGTACCAACCGTTACCGCTGCGACCGGCAAAGCCGGCCGAGGTCTTCCATGTGTTGTAGCTGCCGAAGCCGATGCTGGCATTCGGGGTGAACGCACCCTCGGGACGGCGGGTGAAAATCTGGATCACGCCACCGATGGCTTCGGAGCCATACAGGCTGGAGAAAGGGCCACGCACGATCTCGATGCGCTCGATCTGGTCGACCGGGATATCCTGGATCGCGGCGGTGCCGCTGGTTGCCGAGCCGAGCTTTATGCCATCGACCAGGACCAGCACATGGTCCGATTCGGTACCGCGCAGGAACAATGACGTGGACTTGCCCGGGCCGCCATTGTTGGCGATCGACATGCCGGGCGTACGCCGCAGCAGATCGGCGACCGAGGACGGCTGCAGGCGCTCGATATCCGCACGGTCGATCACGGTCAGCGCGGTCAGCGTCTGGTCCTGGGTCTGCGCGGTACGGGTGGCGGTGACGACCAACTGGTCGAGGTCGGTGCTCGCATCGTCCGCGAAAGCGGGGGCGATGACGGCAAGCAACGCTGCCGCCAGCACGGACTGGCGGAAAAACGGGTGACTGAATGACACTGCAAAGCTCCTGGCCGCGCCTACCCGCGCGGTGTCGATGACATCGGGACAGGCGGCAGGAAGCGTTGAGGTACCGGCAGTGAAGACACGGCGGCCCCATGACATAGCCCACCGCATGTCGGGTCTTGCCGTGGGGCCGGTCTCCGGGCTTGCGAGCGAAAGCAATGAAGCCTTCCCGACCAGCGCCTTCCCATGCAATTGCACAGTGGCTTCGTGCTGGACGTCTGCTCGCCTACCGTTGCGGGGGCAGCTCCGGAATTGCCACGCGTGTCTCGACACGCGGCGCACCGGATTCCCGTTTCAACCCACGACCGGATTACCGGCCGGGGGTCACCTCAGGCGGCGCTAGTCTAGCGGTTGCCGGGGGGCAATGCGCAAATAGTCGTTTCGCGGCTGCTCAGTCGGGGGCCTTGGCCGGGACGAAGGGCGATACCGGATCGCTGGCGGGGAAAGTCTCTTCCAGCGCCTCATCATGGTTATCGCTTTCCTGGCGTTTGCGAGACTTGCGCTGCTCTTCGGTTTCCTGTCCGGCAGGCTTGTTATGGTCGTGGGGAACGTCTTTCCGGTCATGCGTGGCCATCGTCGTCACCTGTCCGAGCGGGGCGTTCATCTGGCGCCAGACCGCGTGAAACCGGGGTCTGCGGGACGTCGTGACGCTCTACGGGCGGACGCGGCTGACTTTTCCTTCACGCGCAACCCTTATCGTTCCCGGGTACCCCGACCCTGGAGAATCTCATGACCAAGCTGGACAAACCGCTGCGACGCGAAGTGGACATCGGCGGCAAGGCTTACACGCTGACCATCGATGCGGATGGCCTCAAGCTCACCGAGAAGGGCCATCGCAATGGCACCTCGCTCGCCTGGAAGGACGTCGTCGGTGGCGATGCGGCGCTCGCATCGGCACTGCAGGCTTCGGTGGCATGACTCCATGAGGGAATGACCCCGCGCCATGGGCAAGGTCCGGATCGGTATCTCGGGCTGGCGCTACGCGCCGTGGCGCGGCGTCTTCTATCCGGAGGACCTGAAGCAGGCCGACGAGCTCGCTTACGCCTCGCGGCAATTCCCGAGCATCGAGTTGAACGGCAGTTTCTACGCACTGCAACGACCGGAACGCTACGCCGACTGGTACGAGGCAACCCCGCGTGGCTTCGTCTTCGCGGTGAAGGGGCCGCGTTTCATCACTCACATCAAGCGCCTGCGGGATGTCGGAAGGCCGCTGGCGAATTTCTTCGCATCGGGTCCGCTCGCGCTGCGCGAGAAACTCGGGCCCTTGCTCTGGCAGTTCCCGCCGAATTTCCGCTTCGACCCAGCATTGTTCGATGATTTCCTGCGGCAATTACCACGAAACACCGAACAGGCCGCCACCCTCGCCCGGCGCCACGACAGTCATCTTCCCGGACGTGCCCATATGCGCACGGACCGCAACCGTCGCTTGCGCCATGCGGTGGAAATCCGCCACGAAAGCTTCGTCAATGAGGACTTCATCGCCTTGCTCAGGAAGCACAAGGTGGCTCTGGTCGTTGCCGATACCGCGGGCAAATGGCCACGACTCGAAGACGTCACCGCCGATTTTCTCTACCTGCGACTGCACGGCGACAAGCAGCTTTACTCCGGCAGCTACCCTTCGCGCGCCCTCGCCGACTGGCGACGCCGGATCGATGCGTGGCGACAGGGCATCGAACCACGAAGCAGCCATCGCGTCGGCAAGCCACCGCCAGAGCGCGCGTCGCGCGACGTGTACTGCTATTTCGACAACGATATGAAAGTCGACGCACCCGTGGATGCACGACGGCTGGCCAAAGGCCTCTGATCGTCACCCCCGTGAGGCGTGCTTAGACGCGCGCTTCATGACCGGTGGCGCAAGGTGCGGGCATGAGCCTGCAGGAATATCGCCGCAAGCGAAATTTCGCGAAGACCCGTGAGCCGGCGCTCGAGAATTCGGCCGGCGATGCCGGGCGGGCGATTTTCGTGGTCCAGTTGCACCATGCGTCGCGCCGGCATTTCGATTTCCGCCTGCAGGTCGGCGACGCGCTGAAGAGCTGGGCGGTACCTAAAGGGCCCAGCTACAATCCGAAAGTCAAACGGCTCGCCGTGGAAGTCGAGGACCACCCGGTCTCGTATGCCGATTTCGAAGGCGATATCGACGAGGGTTACGGCAAGGGCCACGTCGACCAGTTCGACCATGGCGTCTGGTCCACCGAAGGCGATGCCGAAGCGCAGATCCGCAAGGGGCATCTACACTTCGAGCTGTTCGGTGAGCGCCTGAAGGGTGGTTGGCACCTGGTCCGCAGCGGCAAGAAGGAACGCCAGCCGGCCTGGTTCCTGATCAAGGAAGACGACGCATATGCCGGCGACGTGGAAGCCGACGACCTGCTCGACGCGAAGATGGCCACCAGCACCCGCCGCGCCGCGCGAAGCGCGGCGACCAAGGCCGCCGCCAGGAAATCCACCGCGCGCAAGCGCGCGCCGCCCAAGGCGAAACCCGTGTCGCGGACGAAGCTGGCGAAACAGGCCGCCGCGCTGGATGGTGCACGCAAGGCCAGGGCCAGCGTCGAATTCTTCAAGCCGGAACTGGCGCGGCTGAAGGACACCCCACCGAATGGCCCGGAGTGGCTCCATGAAGTGAAGTGGGATGGCTACCGCATCCTCACCGCGATCGCCGGCGGCGAGGTCAATCTATGGTCGCGCAATGCCCTGCCATGGAACGGCAAGCTTCCCGAGATCGTGCAGGCGATCGAAGCCCTCGGACTGGATTCGGCGCGACTCGACGGCGAACTGATCGCACTTGACGGCAATCACCGCAGCGACTTCAACGCGCTGCAGAAAACCCTGTCCGGCGAGTCGCAGGCACCGCTGGTTTACATGTTGTTCGACCTGCCCTACCTCGAGGGCTACGACCTGTCGCGCGCACCGCTGCGCGAGCGCAAGGAGCTGCTGGAAACCCTGCTTGCCGGCGCGACGAGGCACCTCGCCTTCAGCACGCATTTTCTCGACGACGGCGATGCGGTCTTCGCCATGGCGATGGAGCAGAAACTCGAGGGGATCATTTCCAAGCGGGTCAACGCCGGCTACCGTGCCGGCCGCGGCGATGACTGGCTGAAAATCAAACGCCTGGAAAGCGACGAATTCGCCGTGGTCGGCTATACGCCGGCCAAGGGCAGCCGGACGGGATTCGGCTCGCTCCTGCTGGCCCGACCCGGCCCACGGGGAAGCTGGGTGTATGCCGGCCGGGTCGGCACCGGATTTACCGACGACATGCTGAAGAAACTCAGCAAGACCCTGGCCACGCGTGGCAGCGCCAAACCCAGCGTGGAAATCGATGCGGTCGATCCCCTGCTGCGCGGCGCCTTGTGGGTCCCGCCTACCGCGGTCGCCGAAGTCTATTTTCGGGGCATAGGCAACCAGAACCTGTTGCGCCAGCCGAGCCTGAAGACCTTGCGCGTCGACAAGGACCCGAAGGACCTGCGCGACTCCGATCGCGCGCCGGCGACGAAGAAGAAAGCCGCCGCGCGGAGGGCGAAGCCGGCCGACGACATCGTCATCACCCATCCGGACCGGGTGGTCTTCGCCGAGGACAAGATCACCAAGCAGGACGTCGTCGATTACTACAAGGCTGTCATGACCTGGTTCC
Source organism: Luteibacter sp. (assembly GCA_036009745.1). Classification (GTDB taxonomy): domain Bacteria; phylum Pseudomonadota; class Gammaproteobacteria; order Xanthomonadales; family Rhodanobacteraceae; genus Luteibacter. The sequence continues at coordinate 108,789 of DASYLE010000221.1, forward strand.
TGCCCGGCGTGAAGGACCGCCCGACCTCGGTGATCCGCTGCCCCGCCGGCACGGCCAAACCCTGCTTTTTCCAGAAGCATGAAATGGCCGGCCTGTCCCATGTCGGCACGAAAAAGCTCAAGGAGGAAACCGGCGCGCAGGCGGTTTATATCTACCCGACCGGATCGGACAGCATCGTCGAACTGGTCCAGAACGGCACGCTGGAATTCCATCCCTGGGGCTCGACCATCGCCGCCCCGGACCGGGCGAATCGCGTCGTCTTCGACCTGGATCCGGGCGACGGCGTCGCATGGCCGCGCGTGGTAGCCGCGGCAAGGCTGGTCCGCAAGCTGCTGGGCGAGGCCGGCCTGGTGTCCTTCGTGCGCACCACCGGCGGCAAGGGCCTGCATGTCGTGGTGCCGCTCAACCCCGGTTGTCCCTGGCCAATGGTCAAGGACTTCGCGCACGCCTTCGCCAGCAGCATGGCCGCCATGCATCCGATGGACTTCGTGGCGACCTCGACCAAGCGCCTGCGCAACGGCCGGATCTACCTCGACTACCTGCGCAATGGCCGCGGCGCCACCAGCGTCGCTTCGTATTCGCTACGTGCGCGCGCCGGCGCGCCGGTCGCCGTACCGTTGCGCTGGGAGGAACTCGGCAAACTGAAGAGCGGCCACGATTTCGATATCCACAACACGCCGAAGCGGCTGGCGCGGCTGCGCAAGGATCCCTGGGCCGGCATCGACGAGGTGCGACAGAGCCTGGACGACGTGATGGAACGCTTGCACGCCTGACACGATGCCTTCGTCCGGGAGGACCCTATGAACCACGCTTTCGATCTCTCCATGCCCTGGTGGCATTTTGCCCTGCGCGGCGCCCTCGTCTATCTCGGCCTGCTGGTCATGCTCCGCCTGACCGGCAAGCGGACCTTCGGCGAGATGTCCGCGTTCGATGTCATCGTATTGACCCTGGTCGGCGGCACGCTGCGCACATCGATCATCGGCGACGACACCTCTTTCGCCGGCGCATTCATCGGTGTCGCGGCGATCCTCGCCACGGACAAGGCGCTCGGGTGGGCCAGCGCGCGGCTCCCCCGCTTCAACCGGCTGGTCGAGGGTATCCCGGCGATCCTGGCCCGACATGGGCAGCGCGACCGCAAGGCCCTGACGGCGCACGATGTACCGGAAGCCGCCTTCGATCGCGCCCTGCACGCGGCCGGACTGGAAACGGAAACCGACGTCGAACTGGCAAGGCTCGAGCCCAATGGCAAGATCACCCTGGTCCGCCGCGGCGGTTCTTAGTTCGGGAACGCTTCTTCGGACCGAGGTCCAGCCAGACCGGCACATGATCGCTCGGCCGCTCCCACGAGCGTGGATCGCGATCGATGCCGGCATCCGTACACAACGCGCGTACCGCTTCGCTGACCAGGATGAGGTCGATGCGCAGGCCCCAACCGCGTTGGAATGCCAGCAAGCGATAATCCCACCATGTATGCAGCCCGGGCTCCTCATGGAACAGGCGCAGGCTATCGTGCAGCCCCAGTCCGAATAGTCCCGCCAGGGCCTTGCGCTCGGGCGTCGAGCACATGATCTTCTCGCGCCAGCGCTCCGGCTTGTACACGTCGCGGTCCTCGGGCGCGATATTGAAATCGCCAAGCACGATGAGTTTCGGATGTTTCTTCAGCTCGCTTCGCAGCCAGGTCTTCGCCGCGGCCAGCCAGCGCAGCTTGTACTCGAACTTCTCGCTATCCACCGCTTCGCCATTGACGACGTACAGGTTGACGATGCGCAGGTCGCCCACCGTCACGGCGATCGCCCGCTGCTGCGTATCGCCCAGTCGGGGAATCCCGACGTGGACATCCTCGATCGACATACCCTTCGCCATGATGGCGACGCCGTTATAGGACGGCTGCCCGGCGAACACGCATTGATACCCGAGATCGGTCAAGGCCTCGAGCGGAAACTGCGCATCGGCCAGCTTGGTTTCCTGCAAGACGAGGATGTCCGGCTCGTTTTCCCCGACCCAGCGTTGGACATGGCCAAGCCGCGCGCGCAATGAATTGATATTCCAACTGGCGATACGCATGCCGTACTCCCGGATGGGCTGGCTCAGCCTAAACGCCATGCGGTGAACCGATCGTCGTCACGATAATCCAGCCTTTCGCCACTGGACCCCGGCCTGCGCCGGGGTGACGAGGAGGGGAATGAATGCCGCGCCTTGCTCTGCTCTCGTTTTTGCTCGTCATGCCAGCGCAGGCTGGCTCGCACCTGCAGGAGCAGGGGCGAACGGCGAAGCCGGTCCCGAAGGGGTGAGTGCCATGGATGGCACGAATCATCCAGTGGCGTCAGTGGCGGTGGGCGGCACTGGGCCCCGGCCTGTACAGCTGCGCCGGGGTGACGATGAGGGGAATGGGTGCCGCGCCTTGCTCTGCTCTCGTTTTTGCTCGTCATACCAGCGCAGGCTGGTATCCAGTGGCGATGCAATGGGTTTTCGCACCCCATCGACGCTCTTCTCACCCGAAGGTACCGATCATCCAGGTCATGCCCGAAGGCCCCTCCATCGTCATCCTCCGCGAGCAGGCCGCCATCTTCGCCGGCAAGATCGTGCGCGCCGCCGAGGGCAATGCCAAGTTCGACAAGAGCGTCCTCGTCGGTAAAAAGGTGCTTTCCATCCGCAGCTTCGGCAAGCAGACGCTTATCGAGTTCGCCGATGGCTTCGTGAGGATTCACCTGCTGATGTTCGGCAGCTACCGGATCAACGAACGGAAGGACGCCGCGCCGCGGCTGAGCCTTGTTTTTTCCCATGGGGAGCTCAATTTCTACTCCTGTTCGGTACGCTACGAGGAGGGTAGCCCGGACGAGGTATACGACTGGCGTGGCGATGTAATGTCCGATGCCTGGGATCCGAAACTGGCCAGGAAGAGACTTCGCGACAAACCCGACGAATGGGTCTGCGATGCCTTGCTGGATCAGGACATCTTCGCCGGGGTGGGCAACATCATCAAGAACGAGGTGCTGTTCCGCATACGCCTGCACCCGCTATCCACGGTCGGTGCCCTGTCGCCCAGGAAGCTGGGCGAGATGGTGACCCAGGCAAGGCAATACAGCTTCGATTTCCTCGCCTGGAAGAAAGCCTTCGTGCTGCGAAAACACTGGCTCGCGCATAACAAGTCCCTCTGTCCGCGCGACCACGTCAAGTTCCATCGCGCCAATCTCGGTCGCCGGGACCGCCGCAGCTTCTACTGCGAGATCTGTCAGAAACTTTACGAATGAGTCATGTCGCAACCTTCGCTTTTCACTGCCGGCCCGGAAGTCCTGCTCGACGATGCGAGCGGGCGCATCGTCTACACGCCCGACGCGATCTCCGCGGCGACGGCGGAGGCGTGGTTTGCCTTCCTGTATGGAAACATCGCCTGGAAAGACGGCAGGCGCATGATGTACGACCGGGAAGTCGACGTGCCGCGCCTGCGTGCCCATTACAGCCTTGCCGATCCGGACCTGCCCGGT
>DASYLE010000222.1:0-11950 GCA_036009745.1 Luteibacter sp.
AACTACTCGATCCGCGGCTTCGCTTCGAACGAAATCGGCGTGAGCGTCAACGGCGCCCCGATCAACGACTCGGGCAGCTACGCGGTCTTCGCCAGCGAATACGGCGATTCGGAAAACGTCGGCGACATCACTGTGCTGCAGGGCATTCCCGACCTGGATATGCCCGATTCCGGCGCGTCCGGCGGCCACATCGCCTGGGCGACGATCGATCCCTCGCACACGGCCGGCGTGGACTTCACCCAGTCGGTGGGTTCGCATGATTACCGCCGCACCTTCGTCCGCCTGCAGACCGGCGACCTGGGTCCGGTCCGTTCGTGGATTTCCTATTCGGACAACTCGGTCGACAAGTGGCGCGGCGCCGGCGACCTCAAGGTCAACAAGGTCGACGGCAAGTCGATCTGGACGATCGACGACAACAACTCGATCAGCGCCTCGCTGCAGTACAACCGTGAGAACCGTGATGCGTATGCATCGGTGAGCAAGGCCCAGGTGGCCAAGACGGGTTACCACACGGATTGGGACACGACCTACAAGCCCGGTTCGGACGACGCCAACTACTACCGGCTGCACACCAACCCGTTCAGCAACTACATGTTCAGCCTGGACGGCGAGTTCAAGCTGTCCGACAGCGTGCACCTCTCGGTGATTCCGTACTTCCAGTACGGCGATGGCGGCTCTGGTTCGGGCAACAACTTCTTCACCGAAACCACGAACACCACGACCAACGAGTTCGAGAACGCGAACCAGGATCTGAACCAGGACGGTCAGATCGTCACCGGTCCGAATGGCAAGAAAGCCATCGTGTACGAGTTCAGCCACACCACGACGTATCGGCCGGGCGTGCTGGTCAAGTTCAACCAGGATCTGGGCGCGGACAACAGCCTCGAATATGGCTTCTGGTACGAGAAGCCCCGTCAGGCGCAGTCGGAAACCGTAGGAACGGCCGATTTCGAGACTGGCATGCCGACCGACCTGTGGGGCAACTCGAACTACGTACGTTATCCGGATGGCAAGGTACAGAAGCTGTTCGACGAATACACGTCGACCGAGACCAAGAAAGTCTTCGTGACCGATACTTGGACGCCGACCGACCAGCTGACGTTCACCCTCGGTGCCGCGTACTTGCACGTCGACCGCGAAGGCACCGCGCTCGAATACCCGGGTAACGAGGGCGGCTTCGATCCGAAGCAGTTCGGTGGCCCGTTCGAAGCCACTTTCCACAAGGTCACCCCGGCGTTCGGCGTGAAGTACTCGCCGGATGACCGCAACCAGTTCTACTACGGTATCGGCGAGACCTTCCGCGCACCGCCGAATACCGCGGTGTCGCTCAACCAGGTCACCGAAGCCCCGGCCAACAAGCCCGAGAAAGCCTGGAACAACGACCTTGGCTGGCGCTTCTATGGTGAAAACGTCTCGGTCAGCGCGTCGCTGTATCGCAGCAACTTCACCAACCGCACGGTCAGCGGCTTCGACGACACCCTGGACGAGACCTTCTCGACCCAGATCGGCAAGGTGAAGCAGCAGGGCTTCAATGCCGAGGCGAGCTTCAACTTCGCCGAGAACTGGAAGGTCTACAGCTCCTACACCTACACCCAGTCGAAGATCGAAAGCGACTTTGTCGCCGGCGACGATGGCATCTACCCGACCGTGGGCAAGACCATGATCAACGCGCCGCGCAACATGGGCAACATCGCGCTGAGCTACGACAATGGCCCGCTGTGGGCGACCTTGACGGGCAGCTACAAGAGCTCGATCTATGGCGACTTCATGAACACCGAGCGTGTCGGTGGCTATACGACCTTCGGTTTCAACGCCGGCTACCACTTCGCCGACTTCGCCGAGTGGTTCAAGAAGCCCTATATCAAGTTCAACATCGCCAACATCACCGACCACCAGGCGTTCACGAATGCCAACAACGCGGCGACGTTCGCCAAGGGCTCGCTCACCGACGTCAACGGCGTGAAGCTGTTCACCACGGTGCCGACCTACTCGATCCTCGAGCCGCGCACCTTCATGGTCACGGTCGGCGCTTCGTTCTTCTAAGCACCACCGGCAACAAGGTGAACCAAGCCGGCGCCCGCAAGGGCGCCGGCTTTTTTTGTGCCCGGAGAAGCCGAGTTGAGCCGGGCCTCCTGCGAGAACGCGTCCCGCTGTTGTGGGAGCGAACAGGGGGGGGCGCTCCCACACGTGCGCGTCGGCGCCGCATGCCTCCGGAAAATCTTGCCACAACAAGAACTTGCCATCTGTTCATCTTTCGCCGATACCTGCGAAACCCTCGCAGGATTTAGTAAAAATGGCGTGAAACGGTGACAAAACTGTCATACAATCCCGTTAAAGTCGCATTAACAAACGCCCGACGGACGTTAACCTGCGAGTTTCGTCACGTTTTTGCGGCGCAAGAAATAGTTTTGGGGATCAAGTCCGCCCGCCATACCCGTCCGGCCCTCCGCCGGGGTAGGGCCGGCGCGACTTCTGTTTTCGTTGCGAGCCAAAGGGTCGACCATTAGATGAATAGCCGAATCCGCGCCAAACTGCTTCCGCTTGCCATAGCCTCGTTGCTGGCAGCGGCTCCCGTCATCGCCCAGGACACCTCGTCCGCCATCAGCGGTCGCGTCGTCGACGCCGCCGGCAAGCCGGTGGCCGATGCGACCGTCAAGGTGATCCACGAGCCCTCGGGCACGACCAAGGTCGTCACCACCGATGCCGACGGCCGCTACTCCGCGCAGGGCCTGCGCGTCGGCGGCCCGTTCGACGTGGTCGCCACCGGCAAGGATGGCCAGGCGGTCGCCGAGCAGAAAGACGTTTACCTGCAGCTGGCGCAGAACACCGCGATCAACCTGAGCTCGGCCCAGGCGGCCAGCGCGCAGAACGCGCAGTCGCTGGAAGGCGTCACCGTGTCGGCCAGCGCGCTGGCGCAGACCTTCTCGCCGGACACCAAGGGCCTGGCGACCAATGTGTCGCAGCGCGAACTGCAGGCCACGCCGACGCCGGGTCGCTCGATCCAGAACGTCGTTCGTCTCGACCCGCGCATCACCATTACCGACCGTGCCCGTGGCGAAATCTCGCTGGCCGGCCAGAACAGCCGCTACAACAACATCACCGTCGACTCGGTCAGCGCCAACGACCCGTTCGGCCTGAACGCCAACGGCCTGCCGACCCTCGGCACGCCGATCTCGCAGGACGCCATCGAGGAATACAACATCTCGCCGGCGAACTACGAAGTGACCACGCGTCGCGGCGTCGGCGCCAACATCAACGCCGTTACCAAGAGCGGTACCAACGACTTCCACGGTTCCGTGTACTACGTGTTCCAGAACCAGAACATGATCGGCAAGAACGAAAACGACGTTAAGTACCAGGGCTTCGACCGCGCCTGGACCGGCGGCGCGACCTTCGGCGGCCCGATCATCAAGGACAAACTGTTCTTCTTCGGCCTGGTCGAGAAGAGCACCCAGATTGGTGCGGGCAGCCCGTTCGGTCCCCAGGACTCCGGCGCCGGCACTCCGATCAAGGGCCTGACCAATGCGCAGGTCCAGCAGGTCCGTGACATCGCCAAGCAGATCGGCATCACCCAGGACCTGGGTTCGGTCGGCGGCGGCAATTCCAACCTGGAAGACAAGCGTTACCTCGGCAAGATCGACTGGAACATCACCGACAACCATCGCGCCAGCCTGACCTATAGCGAGACCAAGGAAAGCAAGCCGATCATCACCGGCAGCACGACCAAGCTGGTGCTCTCGAGCGGCTGGTACAACACCAAGGTCGACAACAAGAGCTACGCGCTTCATTTCTACGACGACTGGTCGGACGTGTTCTCGACCGACACCACGGTGTCTTACGCGGACTTCGTGCAGAACCGCGGCCCGTACAACGGCGTCGACATGCCGGACGTGACCGTATACCCGACCGTGTTCGGCGGCCCGGCCGTCGAGTTCGGTACCGAGTTCTCCAGCCAGGCCAACGTGCTGAAGGTCAAGACCTTCAACGCCGCCTGGGCCGGCACGCTGTTCCTTGGCGATCACACCGTCAAGGGTGGTTTCGACTTCGAGAAGGACAAGTACTACAACCTGTTCCTGCAGGGTGCCTTCGGCAGCTATACCTTCGAGGAACTGCCGGGCGCCGCCCCGACCGGCCTTGGCAACTTTGCCAACGGCGACTACTGGAAGTACAGCTATAACCGTCCGGCCAACGGTCTGTCGCTCGACGACGTCGCCGCGCAATACAGCTTGAACCAGTGGGGCGTGTTCCTGCAGGATACCTGGCAGGTCAACAACAACCTGTCGGTGCAGTACGGCTTCCGCGTCGACATCCCGTTGATGAGCGACCAGCCGCTGTACAACGCCAAGTTCGACAGCACCTTCGGCCGTACCAACCAGACCACGATCAACGGCAACCGCGTCGTCCAGCCGCGCCTGTCGTTCAACTACACCTTCGACACCGAGCATGCGACCCAGCTGCGTGGCGGCGCGGGCCTGTTCGTGACCAACCAGCCGGGCGTGTGGCTGGGTAACATCTTCTCCAACTCCGGCGTGACCCAGACGCAGTACACCTGCGGCCCGACCCAGGCGGCACCCTGCACCGGCACCAATATCCCGCCGTTCAGCCCCGATGCGCATAACCAGCCGAACGGTGCCGCCGGCGCGGGCCAGATGACGGTCAATACGATTTCGCCGGGTTGGAAGATCCCGACCGCGTGGAAGATCAGCCTCGGTTTCGACAAGGAGCTGCCGTGGTGGGGCCTGGTCGCCAGCGCCGACTACCTGCGTATCGATGCGCGTGACGCGATCTGGTTCCAGAACGTGAACCTCGGTGCGCCCGTGCGTCAGACGCCGGATGGACGTGATTCGTTCTACGCAACGGTCGCCGATCCGAATGCCAAGGGCCAGAAGGTTCGCAACAATGCCAACCCCGCGTTCTCGGGCAGCAACATCAATCTGGCCAACACCAGCAAGGGTGAATCGGACAGTATCGCGCTGTCGTTGAAGAAGGCCTTCTCCAACGACTGGTCCGGCATGGTCGGCTTCACCTGGAGCCATTCGACCGAGGTGAACCCGGGCACGTCCAGCGTCGCCAGCTCGAACTACAACAACAACTTCGTCTACAACGCGAACGAGAACGTCGCCAGCACGTCGAACTACTCGATCCCGCGTCGCGTGATCGCCTCGCTGAACTGGCAGCATGCCTTCTGGGGCGAGTACTACACCTCGGCGAGCATCTTCTACGACGGCCATTCGGCTTCGCCGTATAGCTGGAACTTCGGCAACGACGCCAACGGCGACGGCATCGCGACCAATGACCTGGTCTACATCCCGCGTCCGGGTGAAGTCGAGTTCCGCCCGGGTACCTCACAGGTGCTGATCGACCAGTTCTACAAGTACATCCAGGACAACGATTACCTGAAGGATCATCAGGGCGAAGTGGCCAAGCGCAACGCCGACCGCGCCGGCTGGATCAACCAGATCGACCTGAGCTTCAGCCAGGAAATCCCGGGCATCTTCAAGGGCAACAAGGGCGTCGTCCGCTTCGATATCTACAATTTCACCAATATGCTGAACAAGCATTGGGGTATCGAAAAGCGTGTGCCGTTCTCGCCGGGTGGCCGCTCGCTGGCCGATTACTACGGTATCGATCCGGCCAACGGCAAGTACATCTACAACATCGATTGCACCGGCAAGGCGAGTTCGTGCACGAACTATGTGCAGAACGGCAGCTACGGTCCGCGCGACGTGCCGACCTATATCAACAACAACGACGACCTGCAGCAGCGCTGGTCGGTCCAGTTGACGGTGAAGTACACGTTCTAAGCGGGTCACCGCCAGAACGTACGACCAGGCCGGCGCCCGCGAGGGCGCCGGCCTTTTTTTGCCCGGGGCCGCCTTGACCCGGCCTCGTCCGCGCGGGATGCTACGCGGTCGGCCCTGCGTTCCAGGGCTGGAATGCCGCCAAGGGGCGGCCAGGAGACGGTTTCAATGAATGATTTCAAATCCGGTCAGGTCGCGCGCACGGTCAGTGCCCGCATTTCGCCCGCGGGCGGCCTGGATATCCTTTCCCGCAACGAGGTCGCGCGCCTGCGCGATGCCAGCGGTTCAGGCCTGCACGCCTTGCTGCGCCGTTGTGCGCTGGCGGTGCTGACCTCGGGCAATATGAGCGACGACCCGCGCACCATCTTCGATCAGTACCCGGATTTCGACATCCAGGTCCTGCAGGAAGACCGCGGCATCAAGATCGAGCTGAAGAACGCGCCCGACCAGGCCTTCGTCGATGGCCGCATCATCCGCGGTATCAATGAATTGCTGGTCGCCGTGGTCCGCGACATCGTCTATGTGTCAGCGCAGCTGGAAACCGGCGCGTTCGACCTGGACGATTCGGTCGGCATCACCCACGCGGTGTTCGAGATCCTGCGCAACGCGCGCATCCTGCGCTCGCAGGTCGACCCGAACCTGGTGGTCTGCTGGGGCGGTCATTCGATCTCGCGCGACGAATACGAATACACCAAGCGGGTCGGCTACCAGCTCGGCCTGCGCAGCATGGATATCTGCACCGGCTGCGGTCCGGGCGCGATGAAGGGCCCGATGAAGGGCGCGACGATTGCCCATGCCAAGCAGCGTCGAAAGGGCAACCGGTATATCGGCATCACCGAGCCGGGCATCATCGCCGCCGAATCGCCGAACCCGATCGTCAACAACCTGGTGATCATGCCGGATATCGAGAAACGCCTCGAGGCCTTCGTGCGTCTCGGCCACGGCATCATCGTGTTCCCCGGCGGTGTCGGCACGGCGGAAGAAATCCTCTACATGCTCGGGATCCTGCTGCACCCGGACAACAAGGGCAATCCGTTCCCGTTGATCTTCACCGGGCCCCGCCAGTCGGCGGCGTACTTCGAGCAGATCGACACCTTCCTGCGCCTCGCGCTGGGCGACGACGTGGCGAAGCATTACCAGATCATCGTCGACGACCCGACCGCCGTCGCCCATGCGATGGTTAGTGGCATCGACAAGGTGCGCAACCATCGCCTGGACAACAAGGACGCGTTCTTCTTCAACTGGGCACTGAGCATCCCGCACGCCTTCCAGCAGCCGTTCCGCCCCACCCACGAAGCCATGGCCGCACTGGCCATCCAGCGCAATCGCCCGCGCCACGAACTTGCCGCCGACCTGCGCCGCGCCTTCTCCGGCATCGTCGCCGGCAACGTCAAGGAGGAGGGCGTCCGCGCGATCGAAGCCCACGGCCCCTTCATCATCGACGGCGAGGCCGACATCATGCGCGCCCTCGACGACCTGTTGAAGGCCTTCGTCGTGCAGCACCGCATGAAGCTTCCCGGTGGTTCGGCCTACGAGCCGTGCTACCGGATTCGCGGTGCCTGAGTAACGGATTCCCTGCACGTCAAGTTTGTCGGAACGCACAGGCAGTACGACAAGATAGATGCCGACACTGTCGAGATGGAGTAGAAACATGGACATTCGCCCTATCCGCAATCAGCAGGACTACCGCCGGTCAAGGACCTCGAGCCAGCCATCGGCAAGTCCAACAGGGTCTACGAGATACTGAACGGCAAACGATCGCTGACACTGGCGATGGTCTGGAAGCTGCACAGCCTCTTCGGCATCCCCGCAGAAAGTTTGATCAAGCCGCCTGCAGCCTAGCGGCTAGTCGCGGACATATCTGCGAATCCTGCCACCAAATCGTGGAACCCGAGAGTCGAGCGGCGGGAAGATCGCGACGCCGCCTATGACTTCCGGGCCGCTCGCCGTGCATGAGCGTCGCACATTATTGGCGAACGGATATGCGTAAGCTTTCGTATCTTCTTTGAGGCAACAACGGCATGCAGGGTCAATTTTCGACCGACTGGTTCGGCCACAACATTCCCCAATGGGAGGCGTGGCTTGGATCGATGCGCGGCAAGTCGGGCGTTCGCGCGATGGAGGTCGGTAGCTTCGAGGGGCGTTCGGCGATCTGGCTGTGCGAGAACATCCTTACCGGTAGCGGCAGCAGGATCGATTGCCTGGATCTGTTCCGGGACGATCCGGTATACGGCGATTACCTCGCGCGTTTTCGCGCCAATACGGCGCCGTGGCGCGAGCGCATCACCGAACATGCGGGACGCAGTTTCGATTCATTGCGGAAGCTCGACGGGCCCTACGACATCGCCTATATCGACGGCTGGCACAGCGCTTTCGGCGCGCTCGCCGATGGCGTCATGTCCTGGCCGTTGCTGAAGGTCGGTGGGGTGATGATTTTCGACGACTACGCCTGGGCGCCACCCGGCTGGAAAGCGCTGCCGACTTTGCCGGCGCCCGGCAAGCTGCGACGAAAATGGGTGAAGTGGCGCGGCAGGAGCTGGCGCAAGGAGCATGCGGCCAGGGAGCGCGCGATGCAGGAGCGGGCCTTGCCCGCGCTTGCCGTGGAAACACCGAGGCTCGGTGTCGACGGCATGCTGGCGACGCTGGCGGGTTATTACGAAGTGCTCGGCAGCGGCTACCAGCTGGCAATACGCAAAACGCGCGATTTCGACCAGGGCCAGCTCGGGCACGATACCTGAGCGCCAACATGCAAAAGAAAGGCCATGAATCGCTGCACGCCTTTCAAAAACTTCAAGCGGTGAGATTAGCGGCGTCGGTGCTTGTCGCGGTTCTTGACGAAGTCGAGGGCAAATTCCGCGAGCAGTTCACTTGCCGGCTCGCGTCCCGTTTTTTCGCACCACGCTATGAACGAGGTGGTGCGGACAGGCGCCTTGGCAACGCTGACGCGTCGTTTGGCAAGATGCTTCATCGTCTCGTGGGCGTTGGCGAGCCACTCGTCGTAAGTGTCGTGCCAGAGGCGATCGGGCAGCAGTAGCCGGAAGGCCTCGTAATCGTCGGCATCGAACCAGGCCATTCCTGCGATCCGCTTCATCATCGCGAGACTCCTTGCGTGACGGTCACTGGGCTGGCGCTTGATGAATCAGCGCGGCTTGTGGCCCGTCCCAAAAAGAAAGGGTCCGCATCGCTGCGAACCCTTGCAAACCTTGGCGCCCGAAGTTGGACTCGAACCAACGACCCCCTGATTAACAGTCAAGTGCTCTAACCAGCTGAGCTATTCGGGCGGCGAGTCGCGTATTTTGTTGGGCGAGGCCTTGGGTGTCAAGAGTGGGCTGCTTATTTTTGCAGATCGGCCTTCGCGCAGTAGGTAGCCTCGGCCTTGCTGCCCTTCCGCTGGAGGATGCGGCCCTGGATGTTGACGACGATGGCGCGCGCGTCCGCCGGCTTGCCGGCGATGCAGGCAAGGACGGTGAGATTCGTGCCTTTTGCCGTGCCGTCGGGCCCGAAGATGGCCTTGGGGTGGCCGTCACGCCAGGTGACGATGTTCAGCGGCCGGGCCCTGGCGGCCTCAAGGGCCGCGAGGGGCGCTTCCGGCTGGCCGTCGCGATCGCGGTCGCTGCCGATGAGCCACCCACGGTGCCAATGGATCGTCTCGCAGCCTTGGCCGGCCAGGGTGGGGCAGGCGATCGCGGGTGCCTGACTGCTCAGCGCCAGGCCTCTTGTCTGGGCCAGCATGGCGGTGATCGCGTCACTGGCGGTGGTCAGGCGGTGCCGTTGGTAAGCCTCGCGAAACGTCGGTTGCGCCGCCGCGGCAAGGATCGCGAGCAGCACAATGGCAACGGACTGCTCGATCCAGGTCACGCCTTTCTGCCGGCCCTTGGGCATCGTGTATTCCGCGGTTTGCCAGGCGACAAAGCGTGGGGATGGGACGGCGGCGGCGCCAGCGGCGCGGGTCTTGACGTCCTGTAGGCGCCTGCGATTTAAACTGCCCCGTCCAAGCCCCATGTCCTTGCCCATGACCGATCGCTTCCAGCTCGTCTCCCCGTATAAGCCCGCCGGCGACCAGCCCGAGGCCATTCGCCGCCTCACCGAAGGCTTCGATGCCGGCCTCGCCGCGCAGACCCTGCTTGGCGTCACCGGCTCGGGCAAGACCTTCACCATCGCCAACGTGGTCGAGAGGATCCAGAAGCCGACCCTGGTGCTGGCGCCGAACAAGACCCTGGCCGCCCAGCTCTATGGCGAGTTCAAGGAGTTCTTCCCGCACAACGCGGTGGAGTACTTCGTCAGCTATTACGACTATTACCAGCCGGAAGCCTATGTGGTCGCCTCGGACACCTTCATCGAGAAGGATGCGAGCATCAACGACCATATCGAGCAGATGCGCCTGTCCGCGACCAAGGCCTTGTTATCGCGGAGGGACTCGCTGATCGTCGCCACGGTATCGGCGATTTATGGTCTGGGCGATCCGGAGGATTACCTGAGCCTGCGTCTGATCCTGGCCCGCGGCGAACGTATCGAACAGCGCGCCCTGATCCGCCAGCTGACCGAGCTGCAGTACACGCGCAACGAGATGGAACTGCGCCGCGGCACCTATCGTGTACGCGGTGAGATCATCGACGTCTTCCCGGCCGAATCGGAAGTGGAGGCGTTGCGCATCGAGCTGTTCGATGGCGAAGTCGAAGGCCTGGCCCTGTTCGATCCGTTGACCGGCGAAGTGCTGCGCAAGGTGCCGCGCTATACGGTGTATCCGAAGACGCATTACGCGAGCACGCGTCAGAGCGTGCTGAACGCGATGGAGACGATCAAGGTCGAGCTCTCGCAGCGGCTCGAGCAGCTCTACAAGGACAACCGCCTGGTCGAGGCGCAGCGGCTGGAGCAGCGCACCCGGTTCGACCTGGAGATGATGCTGGAAGTCGGTTATTGCCAGGGCATCGAGAACTACTCGCGGCATATGACCCGGCGTGGCCCGGGCGAGCCGCCGCCGACGTTGTTCGATTACCTGCCGGACGATGCGCTGATGGTGGTCGACGAATCGCATGTCACCGTGCCGCAGCTCGGCGCGATGTACAAGGGCGACCGTTCGCGCAAGGAAACCCTGGTCGAGTTCGGGTTCCGCCTGCCGTCGGCGATGGACAACCGGCCACTGAAATTCGAGGAGTGGGAGCGTCGCGCGCCGCGCGCGATCTACGTCTCGGCGACACCGCGTCCGTATGAAATGGACAAGGCCGGCGATGCCGTGGTGGAGCTGCTGGTGCGTCCGACCGGCCTGATCGATCCGGAAGTCGAAGTCCGTCCGGTGCGCACCCAGGTCGACGATCTGCTGGGCGAGATCAAGAAACGCGTGGCGATCGGCGATCGCGTGCTGGTGACGACGCTGACCAAGCGCATGGCCGAGAACCTCACCGATTACCTGTCCGAGCACGAGGTCAAGGTGCGTTACCTGCACTCGGATATCGAGACGGTGGAGCGTACCGAGATCATCCGTGACCTACGCCGCGGCGAGTTCGACGTGCTGGTCGGCATCAATTTGTTGCGCGAGGGCCTGGACATGCCGGAGGTATCGCTGGTGGCGATCCTCGACGCGGACAAGGAAGGCTTCCTGCGCTCGACAGGTTCGCTGATCCAGACCATCGGCCGCGCCGCGCGCAATGTGCGCGGCAAGGCGATCCTGTATGGCGACCAGATCACCCGCTCGATGAGGGCGGCGATCGACGAGACCGCGCGCCGCCGTGAGAAGCAGGTCGCCCACAACGAGGCGAACGGCATCACGCCGACCACCATCGTGCGCCGCATCGCCGACATCATGGAAGGCGCGCGCAGCGACTATGGCTCGCGCAGCGGCCGCGGCACCAAGGCCTTCAAGGCCAACGAGCGGAAAATCGCCGAGCAGGGCGCCGACTACAGCACGCTCAGCCCCGAGCAGGTGTCCTCCACGATCAAGAAGCTGGAGGCGAAGATGTACAAGCATGCCCAGAACCTGGAGTTCGAGGAAGCCGGTCGCGTTCGCGACGAGATTCATCGGGTGCGGGAGCAGGCCTTGCGTTAGGGAGCGCGCAGTTGTGGGAGCGAACCCTGTTCGCGAGTCCTTTGGGGCCTTGATTCTCCCGATTGCGAGCTCTGGATGGTCACAGCCCCAAAGGACTCGCGAACAG
>DASYLE010000223.1:0-12962 GCA_036009745.1 Luteibacter sp.
TGATCAAATGATGCCGGAGCCCGCATGCCCGACGTCCTGATCGCCGACGACCATCCGTTGTTCCGCGATGCCCTGCAGCGCGCGGTGCTCACCGCGCTGCCGGGTGCGAACGTGTACACGGCGGACAGCGCGCATGCGCTGCTCGCCCTGATCGAGGCGCAACCGGATGCCGACCTGCTGCTGATGGACCTGCACATGCCAGGCGCACGCGGGTATTCCGCGCTCGCGCACATCCGCGGCCAGTACCCGGGCCTGCCGACGATCGTCGTTTCGGGGCACGAAGAAGCGCACGTCGCGCGTCGCGCACTCGCGCACGGCGCCTCGGGCTATATCCCGAAATCGGCGCCGGCCGCACAGATCGTGCAAGCCATCCACGCGGTACTCGAAGGCGACGTCTGGCTACCGCACCAGATGCTCAGCACTGCGATCGAACTGCGCCAGGACGAAGCCGAAGTCGCCGCGCGCATCGCTTCGCTGACACCGCAGCAATTCCGCGTGCTGAACATGATCGCCGAAGGCCTGCTCAACAAGCAGATTGCCTACGACCTGGGCGTGTCCGAAGCCACGGTGAAGGCGCACATGACCGCGATCATGCGCAAGCTCGGCGTCTCGAACCGCACCCAGGTAGCGCTCGCCGCGAGCCATCTTTCGGTCGAGCCTGTGGCATTACCGATCCTCCCCGAGGACGACGTCTAAGCGCCTCGCTCACACGCCGAAGTCTCGTGCATAGCGGTCCATATAAGTACGCAAAACTGCCGCGTCGTCATCGTTACCCACCATGTCTATAGGCACTCTGTCGTCGAGGTGGGCGCAGGGCTGGTTCAGCCATTTCCAAGCAGCGCCTTCACTCTTCTTGACGCGCCTGGCTTCCGACAGGATGGGTAACAGAAGGTCGGGACGTGAATACCAAGAGGCCGGCTTGTGCACAGTCTGGTTTCCCAGGCGGACGGTATTCGGTAGCTGGGCCGCATCTAGCTCCGATTCCAGGATATGGTCACGAGTCCAGTGAGCCAGCCTCTTCAGATCCGCGTTGACTCTCCGAAGCTGCTCCCGCGCCGGCACGATCAGGCCTATCGTCGCTGTAGAGTGCAGGCGAATCATGCGCATGGCAGGCACAATGTCCGTGTCGTTGGTGACGATCACGACATGATCCACCTCATCTCTTACCGCGTCGCTATACGCGTGTAGTGCAAGCGATACGTCCGATTCTTTCTCCTCGAGCTTCCAGATTTCCATCTTCTCGCACGCGACGGCAGGTTTTCCCTTTATAAAAACATGAGCACGTGCCGGCTTTGCGTCGTAATAGCCCTCAATAATTTCGATCGTTGCTTTTCGGTGATTGGCAAGGGCGCGGTGATACTGCACCTGGCTGGATACTGAATCCTCTGCCCTGGCAAAGTTCCTGAGAATCGGGGCGGTAAAATACTTTATCGCCAGAGGTTGAAGTTCAAACTTCACCGGGCTGCCGCTTTCCTCTAAGAATATCGACCGGAGAACATGGTCGAATACCTGCCATAGATCCAACCACTTGTAGCGGCTGCCTTTCAAGCAACCGTAATACAGGTTGTATCCATCCACGTAGATGCGCGTTCTGAGCGCTTGCGTATTGTTCATGGCTTTCCTTCGCCCAGATATGCAAAAACCGCCTTTCGGCGGCTTTTGCTCCCGGTCGCCCCTCGTTCTTGTCGAGATAGTCAGGCCGGGTCAGTTGTTGTGTTTATTTAAACACGCTGGCCATGACCGAGCAAGAGAGAACCCTGACGTTGACCTAGGCCAAAGACTACATCGTTTCCGCAAGACCAGCGGACATGCGCATCACGCGGCGGTATTCGACTGTCGCCGTGCGAGTGCGACCAGTAAGGCGCGCAGCGCTGCCGGGCGCACGGGTTTGTGCAGCAGGGGATAGCCGAGCGCGCGGGCGCGCTGTTTCAGTTCCGTGCTGCCGTCGGCGGTGATCATCGCTGCCGGCGGCATCGGCACGATGAGTTCGCGCAGGCGCTGCAGGACATCGAGGCCGTCGACGTCTTCGCCGAGATGGTAGTCGGCGAGGATCAGGTCGACCTGGACTTCGTCCAGGACGAGCATGGCCTCGCTGAGTCCGATGGCCGTCCGGCAATCGACACCCCAGCGGCCGAGCAGGGCGCGCATGGCATCCAGGATGGCTTCGTCGTTGTCGATGCACAGCACGGTGAGTGGCAGCTGCTCGTTGCCGGTACGCAGCAGCGGCCGCACGGTTTTCCGCGCGACGCTTGCCGAGCGCGGTACGGTGATCGAGAAGCAGCTGCCATGTCTCTGCCACGAGCGTACGTTCATGCCGTGACCGAGGATGGTGGCGATGCGGTCGCAGATCGACAGACCCAGGCCCAGGCCTTTCTCGCCCCAGGGCGATGGACCTTCCAGCCGCTGGAATTCGTCGAAGATGCGCGCCTGCTGATCCGCGGCGATGCCAGGTCCGCTGTCCCAGACCTCGATGCGCACGTCCTCGCCGACGCGACGCACGCCGAGCAGGACACCACCACTACGCGTGTAACGCAACGCATTGGACAGGAAGTTCTGCACGATGCGACGCAACAGCTGGGGATCGCTGCGCACCGACAGGCGCGTGTCGACGACGCGAAGACCGAGCTTACGTTGTTCGGCGACGACGGCGAACTGGATCTTCAGCGAATCGAACAGGTCGCTCAGGGCGAAGGCGCCTACCTCGGGCCTGTACGTGCCGGCGTCGAGTCGTGATGTGTCCAGCAAGGCATCCAGCAGATCCTCCGCGGCGCGGAACGAATCGTCGATACGCTCGGCGAGCTTGGCGCTTTCGTCGTCAAGGTTGGGGTGCTGGCGTAGCGCCGCGGTGAACAGGCGGGCCGCATTCAGCGGTTGCAGGAGGTCGTGGCTGGCAGCGGCAAGAAAACGCGTCTTGGACAGGTTCGCCGCTTCCGCTTCGCGGCGCGCCAAGGCCGTTGCCACGAGCGCTTCGGAAAGCTCGGCGGTGCGCACCTCGACGCGCTCCTCCAGGGTCTCGTTGGCTTCGATCAGCGCGAGTTCCGCGTGCTTGTACGCGGTCACGTCGGTGAACGTGGTGACGAAGCCGCCGCCCGGCAATGCCCGTCCGCGCATCTCGATCACGGTACCGTCGGGCCGGATGCGCTGGAACAGATGGGGCGAACCGGCGCGCATGTAGCCGATCCGCTTGGCGACATGCTGGTCGACCTCGCCGGGCCCGCATTCGCCATGTTCCGCGTTCCAGCGGATAAGGTCCGCGACGGGAAGCCCGACATAGACCATGCCGTCGGGATAGTCGAACATTTCCAGGTAGCGGCGGTTCCAGGCAACCAGGCACATATGCGCGTCGACCACGCTGATGCCCTGGGAAACGTTCTCCAGTGTGGTGGACAGGAGCTCGCGGTTGAAGCGCAACTCTTGCGAGGCCTCGTCCATCAGCGCCATCGCCTCGGCGATATCCAGGCCGGTGCCGGACAATGCGCCCATCAGGATACGTCGTGCACTGGCCGCGCCCACGGCGCTGGCGAGCAGGCGCTCGGTGAACTGGATCAGGGGGCGATCCGCCGATTCCGTCGGCTGCAGTTCGCGGCCGAGCCGGTCGCCATAGTCGGCGAAGGCGCGCTGTGTACTGCGCTCGCCGACGATGCGGCCGGCGATCGTGCCGAGGTCGCGCACGGTGACCCGCCCACGCCAGTCGCCGACGCCCGACGCGCTGGTCGCGTACGGATCGAGGAAGAGCGCGGCTTGCAAGCGGTCCGCCACGCTGGGCTTGAAGCGCAGCGAGAGGAATACGAGGCAACCGACGTTGGCCAGCAAGGACCAGAAAGTGCCGTGCATGACCGGGTCCCAGCCGCTCATGTGAAACAGTTCGTGCGGTCGCAGCCAGTCGATGCCGAAGGGACCATCGTCCATCCACGAGTTCGGCAACCAGCCCGAGCGTGTCATTGCCGGTAGCAGCAAGGTGTAGACCCAACAGGTGAAACCCGCGAGGAGGCCGACGTAGACGCCTACCCGGCTGGCACCGCGCCAGTACAGCGCCGACACGATCGCCGGCGCGAACTGGGCGACGGCGGCGAAGGCGAGGAGGCCGGTCGCCGCCAGGTTCTCCGTGTCGGCGATCACCCTGTAGTACGTATACGCGAGCGCCGCCAGCACGATGATCGCTACGCGCCTGACCCGCAGCACGATATGCAACAGGTCGCTGCGCTGTTCGAGTTTCAACACATGGATGCGCAGCAGGGCGGGCATCACCAGGTCGTTGCTGATCATCGTCGACAAGGCAACGGAGGCGACGATGACCATGCCGGTCGCCGCGGAGAAGCCGCCGACAAAGGCAACCATCGCCATGCCGTTATCGCCGAAGGCCAACGGCAGGTTGAGTACCCAGGCGTCGGCCGCACCGATGCGTACCGCCGTGATATCCATGCCCGCGCTGACAATCGGCAATACCGCAAGCATCACGATGACCATGTACGCCGGGAACAGCCAGCGCGCAACCTTCAGGTCTCGTGGGTCCTCGCATTCGACGACGCCGATCTGGAACTGTCGAGGCAGGCAGAACATCGCGCAGAAAGCGAGCAAGGTCTGCGCGAAGAATCCCGAGGGCAGTCCGACGCTGCCAAGTTGTTGCAAGGGCTGGCTCAGGGTTTGGGCGAGCCCCGGGCCTTTTATGTACGCGTAGACGCCAATGGCGACGAAGGCAACCAGTTTGATCAATGACTCCAACGCCACGGCCAGCATCATGCCGTGGTGGTGTTCGGTGGCATCGATGGTGCGCGTGCCGAACAGGATGGCGAATACCGCGAGCAGGATCGCGCACCACAGGGCGCTGTCGCTGGCCAGGGCATTGGTCGATGCACCGAGGTCCGTCGTGCCGAGCACGTGGAACGACATCGCCACCGCCTTGAACTGCAAGGCGATGTAGGGAATCACCGCGAGCACGGCGATGATCGCGACCAGGGCGGCAAGACCGTGCGACTTGCCGAAGCGCGCGGCGATGAAGTCTGCGATCGAGGTGATATTGCGTTGCCGGGCCACCAGGATGAGACGCTCGAGCAGTCCGAAGCCGAGGACGAACAGCAGCAGAGGGCCAAGATAGATGGGCAGGTAGGCAAGTCCCGCGCGCGCCGCCGTGCCGACCGCGCCGTAAAAGGTCCACGACGAGCAGTAGACCGCCAGCGCGAGGCTATAGACGATCGGGCGCAGCATCGGCTGCCGTGGATAGAGCGGCCGGCGATCGCCGGCATAGGCAACGGCGAACAGCAGGCCGACGTAGACCAGCGAAACCAGCAGCAGCAACCAGCCTGCGATCATGCTATCTCCCCCCGGGAGTGACGATTCATTCTAGGGGAACCGCGCCGTCCAGTGCTTGCCGCGCGCGCTTCGCACCGGCACCATGTTTCGATGCCTGTTCCCGTCGACCCCGCTTCGCTGCCCCCGCTGACCCGTAACGAGGTCCATGTCTGGCAATGGCCATGGACACGTGACCTCGGTGACCAGCCACCCACCCGCTGGCTGGCGGCCTACGCCGGCGTGCCGGTTGGCGAGCTCACGGTACTTCGTGGCGTCCATGGCAAACCATACCTTGGCGCGCCCCACGACGACATCGCCTTCAGCTGGTCGCATAGCGGCGATCGCGCCTTGCTCGCCGTGGCCCGCGACCTGGGACAGCTTGGCGTCGATATCGAGCGTTCCCGGACACGACCGCGGCTTCTCGAGCTGGCCCGGCGCTTCTATGCGCCCGAGGAGGCGGACGCACTCGAGGCTTTGCCTGCGAGCGGGCACCTGGCCGCTTTCCTCGCGCTATGGACCGCCAAGGAGGCGGTACTCAAGGCGCACGGCGGGGGATTGTCGTACGGGCTGCACCGCGCCCGGTTCGCCCTGGCCAACCCGGTCCGCGCTGTCGCGTTCGATGGCGAGATTGCGCCAGTCAGTGACTGGCAGCTGCACGACATCGCGCAGGGGGAGGGTTGGCACGCCGCGGTCGCATGGCGCGGTGAGCCGCGTGAAGTCCGCTTGTTCACGGCGCCGCCGCCCTTCACATCTCCATCGGAACCTTTCGCGTGAAACCGCAGTCTGATTCATTGCAAGCCCCTGCAGGTCCGTGGAACGCGCGCCACATGGAAGTGGCGCGTTATGCTGAGTGACAGTCGTTGGCGCATGTCGAAGGACATGCGCCTTTCTTTTGCGCCGGATTTGCCATGACCCTGCTAAGCGTCAATCTCAACAAGATCGCCGTGCTGCGCAATTCGCGCGGAGGCGACGAGCCGGATATCGCCACGGCGGCCAATACGTGTATCGATGCGGGCTGCGGCGGACTCACCGTGCATCCGCGTCCGGACCAGCGCCATGTCCGGCCGGACGATGTGCGCACCCTCGCGCAATTGCTGCGTGGTCGCGTCGAGTACAACATCGAGGGCAACCCATTCGCCGGCGCACGCGGCGACTATCCCGGGTTGATCGAACTGGCCCGTGAAGTGAAGCCGACCCAGGTCACCCTGGTGCCGGATGGGGATGGCCAGATCACCTCGGACCATGGCTTCGATCTCACTGTCGACATTCCAAAACTGGCGCCGCTGGTCGAGCAACTGCGCGCGATCGGCTGTCGCGTGAGCGTCTTCGTCGACGCCGGTGGGCAGGGTTTCGCCGAGGCCGCGGCGATCGGCATCGAGCGTATCGAACTCTATACCGGGCCTTACGCGGAAGCCTTCGCGCAAGGCGATGCACGCAAGGAACTCGCCTCGTTCGCCGAGACCGCGCGCCGCGCGCAACAGGCCGGACTCGCGGTGAATGCCGGGCACGATCTCAGCCAGGCGAACCTCGGTACCTTCAAGTCGGCGATTCCGGGGCTTGCCGAAGTTTCGATCGGCCATGCGCTGATCAGCGAGGCCTTGTACCAGGGCCTGGCACCGACAGTGCAGAAGTACCTGCAGATCCTGCGCTAAGTTCCAACAAACAACAAAACCCCGCGCAAGGCGGGGTTTTGCTTTGTTACACCAGGCGCCGCGATCAGTTCGAGTTGACGAAACCGATCTTGGTCAGGCCCTGGCTCTTCGCGTCGGAGAGCACGCGAGCAACCACTTCGTACTTTGCCGCATCGGCCGCATCGACCTGCAGCTCAGGCTGGTTGGCCTGCTGCGCGACGATGGCGATCTGCGCCTTGAGCCCGACTTCGTCCACCGGCGTGTCGTTCCAATACAGCGAGCCATCCTCATGGATCTGCAAGCGGATCGGATCGACCGGATCGGGTGGATTGACGATGTTCGGATTCGGCTGCGGCAGGTCGATCTTGATCTTGTGCGCGACAACCGGCGCCGTGATCATGAAGATGATCAGCAGCACCAACAGCACGTCGACGAGCGGCGTGACGTTGATATCGGAGATCGCACCACCGGTATTACCAGAACTGAAAGCCATGGTTCGTTACTCCTTGCCGGTCGTCATGAAACCGACATGCACCATGCCTGCATCCTTGGCGTCGCCGAGGATCTTCCGCACCACCTTGTACTCGGTGGTGCGATCGGCACGGATCTGCAGTTCCGGCTGCGGCGACTTCGCCGCTGCAACCGCAAACTGGCCTTTGATCTCGGCTTCGGTAACTGGCTGGTCGTTCAAGAAATACGTACCGTCAGGCTTGACCGCCAGATCCATCGGCTCCACCGGACCCGTATCCTTGACGTTCGGATTCGCTTTCGGCAGGTCGACCGTGATCCTGTGGGACATCAGCGGCGCCGTGATCATGAAGATGATCAGCAGAACCAGCATCACGTCGACCAGCGGCGTGACGTTGATTTCCGACATCGGCCCGCCGCTACCCCCGCTGCTCATAGCCATGGGTCAATACCTCACTTCTTGGCGTGAGCGACCGGGGCAACCGTGCCTTCGACGCGAGCGCCGGTAGCAAAGTAGTCGTGCAGGTCGTGCGCGAATTCGTCGAACTTGGCGTAAGTCAGACGGTTCGAGCGCATGAAGAAGTTGTACGCAAGCACGGCCGGGATGGCGACGAACAGACCGAAGGCGGTCATGATCAGCGCTTCACCGACAGGGCCGGCGACGGCGTCCATCGAGGCATTGCCCGACGCGGAGATCTTGATCAGCGCGTGGTAAATACCCCACACCGTACCAAGCAGACCGACGAAGGGTGCCGACGAGCCGACGGTTGCCAGCAGGGTCAGGCCACCTTCCAGACGCAGGCTTTCGCGAGCGACGGCCTGGCGGAGGGCGCGGTCGATGAACTCCGAACGCGACAGCGACTCGGCAAGACGACCGCCAGCAGCCTGCTGGTGATGCGCCACGGCCGAGGCCGCGTCGAGTGCGATCTTCGAGAACGGTTCGCCTTTCGGCTCCGCTTCGAGATCACGGATCGCGTCCTGGGTCGAACCGTTGTTCCAGAAGCCCTGGATCACGCGGTCGGCACGGGCACGAACCATGCTGTTACGGATGAAGTTGGCAACAATGAAGTACCACGACATCACGGACATCACGACAAGCACGACGAACACGATCCAGCCGAGTGCGTCGAAATTGTGGATGAGGTCACCGAAACCCATCGCTTTCATGGCTTCGGCGTTGCCACCCGTCGGGGTGGCCGGTTGAGCGGAGGTGTCTTGCAACATAACGCTACCCTTGGGAAGTCAAGCGTGAACTTTAACTGTGATGAATTACAGCTGGTTTAGATTGAATGTAACGGGGACTCGAGCATAGCCCTCGACGGCCTGGCCGCCACGCTTGCCCGGATTGAATCGCCAATTCCTTGCGGCATCTTCTGCAGCGCGATCAAGTTCGCGGAAACCGCTTGATTGATCCACTTTAATGTCCTTCGGCGAACCGTCGACACCGACAAGCACCAACAGTACCACGGTACCTTCATGACGCTGGCGGACAGCCTGCGGCGGATACTTTGGCGGATTGCGCTGACGATACGACAGGTTCTCGCTAGGCGCGATATCCGCCGGCGGTGCAGGCGGCGCGGGAGGCGCCGGCGGCGGGGCCGGGGTCGCATTGGACGACACTTCGTCCACGGCTGGCGGCGGTGGGGCCGGCGGCGGTGGGGTCGGTGGCGGTTTCACCTGCTGAATGATTTTCGGCGGCGGCTGCTTCGGGGGCTCCGGTGGCGGCGGCGGCGGTGGGGGGGGCGGCGGCGGCGGCTCAATAAAGTCCACCTGCACGATGCGCTCCTTCTCCTTCTCCTGCGATTTCTCAGGCGCCATGGGCGATATCAGGATCAGGAATGCGAACGAGTGCAATGCGATGGCAACAGCCAACGCACTGGTGCGCCCCCAGCTGAACGACACTTGGTCGGTTGAATCGTTACGTGAGGCCATCAGTCACTATCAAGAGCTAGTCAAGCGAAAAGTGGTAGCCGCACTGCGGGCCGGCGCCTACGCCTTGTGTGGGCGTGTTGCGTCGATTTACGCAAGCGGAAAGAGAAACACGGTACACCAGCATATGGCGTTTGTATAGCACCTGAAGGGCAGATAGATGGCCGTCCATAGCCACCGCTTCTGGTACTTGAAACTTGATTACTTGGTGCCAGCCGTTTTCAGCCAGGCGTTCGCCTTGGCCGAGGTTTCCGGGTCCTGCGCGGCCTGCTTCATCGCGGCAATAGCACCCGGCTTGTTCTTCAGGCCACGCTCCGCCTCGGCCAGCAGCATGTAGGCGGTGCCCTTGTGCTGCACGCCTTTGCTGATGGCGTCCTGAATGGACGCCTTGGCGGCGGTATATTTGTTGTCTTCGAGCTGCAGCTGGCCGACGCGGATGGCAGCCTCGCCATCCTTCGCGAACGGCTCGGCCTTCTGATAGGCAGCGATCGCCTGGGCATGGTTGTCGGCGACGTACGCCGCGTCGCCCTGGAGCTTGTAGGCGTCGTAGCCGGGCTTGATGATGCCCTTGGTCATGCCTTCGTCGA
Organism: Luteibacter sp.; assembly: GCA_036009745.1. Classification (GTDB taxonomy): domain Bacteria; phylum Pseudomonadota; class Gammaproteobacteria; order Xanthomonadales; family Rhodanobacteraceae; genus Luteibacter. The sequence goes on from DASYLE010000223.1 coordinate 9,905, forward strand.
GCACCTGGACGGCCTTGGTGGCGTTACCCTTGGCGTCGTCGCCACCCTGGCCGATGATCAGGTAGATCTTGGCCATGTTGATGTAGTCCTTCTCGTCCGTGTAGACACCCTGTGCACGGCCCTGCTCCATCAGCTTGAGCGCGTCCGGATACTTCTGGGCCTGCACCAGCAGCGCAACAGTGTTGCGCAGGGTGGTCACGTCGTTCGGGTTCTTCTTCAGCTGTTCCTGGGCCATCGCCGTGGCGTCATCGGTCTTGCCCGACTCGGCGTAGCTGGCCATCAGGATCTGGTTCCACGAATCCTGGGGCTTGTCGGTCATCGACTGCGCCTTCTTGATCGCGGCGATCGCCTCCGGGTACTTCTCGAGGCGGTAATCGATATTGCCTTCAAGGCCGTAGGAATCGGCGGTTTCCTTCTTGCCCTCGGTGCGCCACTTCTGCAGCGTGGCCAGGGCTGGCGCGTACTGCTCATCGGCCACGTAGAACTGGGCGAGCATGTACTGCAGCTGGAAGTAGGTGTCGTTCGGCAACGTGCCGTTATCCAGCGCCTTGGTCAGGAGCACGATCGCGCCCTTGATGTCGCCGTCGTTGTACTTGAGGTTGGCAAGACCCTGCAGGGCGAGAGCCTGCGCGTACTTGCTCTTGCTGCTGTCGACGATCGGCTGGAGGATCTGGTTGGCCTTGTCCTTGTCGCCGTTGTTGACCGCATCGAGGCCTTCGTTGAGGGCCTTCGAATCCTTGTCGCTGGTGAGGTCGAGCTTGGGCTCCTGCCGCGTGGTGTTCGGATACAGGACTTCTTTCTTGTCCTTGTCCTTGGGGGCGGTATCGCGCGCGACTGCTGCGCCACTGACAAGCACGAGCGCCAGTGCGGCGGATGCAAGCAGTTTCAGAAGGGAACCCTGTTTCATTGCCAGACCTCTGGTTAGGAGACACATCGTGCACAAGTGCTGCACGTTGGGGGACCCAAGAGGTTAACCCGATTTCATATCGTAGGACAAGTTGCAGCGCGACATGAAATTGGAGTCAAAACAATGACTTGTTAGATATTCGTTGACACAGTGCCGCGGCGGAGTGAATTTTTACGCCGCGGCGCTGTCGTCAGACGTCCAGATTGGCCACTTTCAGCGCATTTGCTTCGATGAAATCGCGACGTGGCTCGACCGCTTCGCCCATCAACATCGAGAACATCTGGTCGGCGGCAACGGCGTCCTCGATGCCGACCTGGAGCATGCGGCGCGTTTCCGGATTGACCGTGGTTTCCCACAGCTGCTCCGGATTCATTTCGCCCAGGCCCTTGAAGCGCTGGATGGTGCGGCCCTTCTTGGCTTCGTCGAGCAGCCAGTTGCGCGCTTCGACGAAGTTCGTTACCCCGCGCGAAGCATTGCCACGACGGACCACGGCACCGGGCTGGATCATGCCGGCGACCTGCTGCGCGATCGCCTGGATCGCGCGGTAGTCCAGGCCACTGAAGAACGCCTGCTGCAGGATCCAGGTATGGCTGAGGCCGTGCTGGTTGCGCTCGAGTTCGATCGCGGCGGTCTGCTCGCCTGCCGGCGGACGGTAACGCAGTTTGTAGCTGGGCTTGCCCAGGCCGCTGGTGGCAAGGCGGGCTGCCACCCCGTCGAGCCAGGCCTGCATGGTCGCTTCGCTGTCCCACATCGTCGCTTCCAGCGGGGAATGCTCAAGCAGGGCCGTCAGCATCGCGGTATCGAAGCGATGGCTGAGGCGTGCGATCTGGTCGAGCGCGGTCTGGTAGTCGCGGAGCAGCTTCTCCAGGGCCTCGCCGGTGATCGGCGGCGCTTCGGCCGCGTATTCCAGGGCGGCGTTGTCCACCGCACTGGCGATCAGGTACGCATTCAGCGCCGCATCGTCCTTGATGTACATCTCCTGCTTGCCCTGCTTCACCTTGTACAGCGGCGGCAAGCCGATGTAGATGTGGCCGCGCTCGATCAGCTCGGGCATCTGCCGGTAGAAGAAGGTCAGCAACAAGGTGCGGATATGCGAACCGTCGACGTCCGCGTCGGTCATGATGATGATGCGGTGGTAGCGCAGCTTGTCGGGGTTGTAATCGTCCTTGCCGATACCGGTGCCAAGCGCCGTGATCAGCGTGCCGACTTCGGCCGAAGCCAGCATCTTGTCGAAGCGCGCCTTCTCGACGTTTAGAATTTTTCCCTTCAGCGGCAGAATCGCCTGGGTGCGCCGATCGCGGCCTTGCTTGGCCGAGCCGCCGGCGGAGTCGCCCTCGACCAGAAACATTTCCGAGAGCGCGGGATCTTTTTCCTGGCAGTCGGCCAATTTTCCCGGCAGCCCCGCGATGTCGAGGGCGCCCTTGCGCCGCGTCATCTCGCGCGCCTTGCGCGCGGCTTCGCGCGCATAGGCCGCTTCGAGAATCTTGTTGACGATGGCCTTCGCTTCTTGGGGATGTTCCAGCAAGAACTCCTCGAGGCGCCCGGCAACGGCGGATTCCACCACGCCCTTAACTTCTGACGAGACCAACTTGTCCTTTGTCTGCGAAGAGAATTTGGGATCGGGCAATTTTACGGAAAGGATCGCAGTCAATCCTTCGCGCGAATCGTCACCGGTGGTCTGAATCTTTTCCTTCTTCGACGCCAATTCTTTTTCGATGTAATTATTGAGCGTGCGCGTCAGCGCCGCACGATATCCCGCGAGATGCGTGCCGCCGTCTTTCTGCGGAATGTTGTTCGTATAGCAATACATGCTCTCCTGGTACGAATCATTCCATTGCATCGCGACTTCCACTTGGGTATTGCCGTCGCGAGTCTGAAACCACAACACCGAATCATGGACCGGGGTCTTGCTGCGATTCAAATGTGTGACGAAGGCTTTTAGACCGCCCTCGTGTTGAAACACTTCGGACTTCTCGTCGCGCTCATCGACGAGCTCGATGCGCACGCCGGAATTCAGAAACGACAACTCGCGCAGCCGCTTGGCCAGCGTGTCGTAGTTGAACGAGATGTGAGTGAAGATTTGCGAACTCGGCCTGAATCGAATCGTGGTGCCGTGCTCAGTAGTGTCGCCGATGGCCGCGAGCGGCGCCT
>DASYLE010000224.1:0-4192 GCA_036009745.1 Luteibacter sp.
GTACATCCGGCTTGCGCGTGCGGACACCTATCCCGACCTGGATTGGAAATGGTACGACCCGGGCTTCGTGGAGCACGGGGGGCTTCGCAAAACAGACGGGGCGAGATTTGTACCCCTTTCGATTCTCGACGCCGTCACCAAGGCCGTGAGCAAGGATTTGGGCGATGGCAAGGTCATCGTCGGGAATCTGGATCAATGGGGCGGTGGTTGTTTATAACGCGCCCTCAATCCGAGGACTCGGCAACCCGGGGGCCAGGTTCATCAAAAAGCTGGCTGTGTATCGATTTCGGACCCCTCGCGCCCGTGATCGAATCCAGGCGTCGAAGCCATGTCGTCGGCCGGTATACACGCGACCGACGACGGGGCGGGGCTATCCGAACTTGTACGTCGCTTTGAGCGAACCGGTGTTGGACTCGAAGTGGTTGGCGTGTTCGCCGGCGTATTCCAGGCGCATATCCCAGTGAACGCTGGTTTTCCAATCCAGGCCTGCGGTGCTCTTGAAGCGGTTCTGCGGCAGGTCGCTGGTGACGTGGAACCCGCCAACGCCAGGCGAACTATCGACATACTGCATGTCGGCACCCAGTCGCCCGTCGTTGTAGAACGTCGCGCCGATACCGCCATAGACCTGCAGGGCCATGCCGTTGTCAAAGGTAAACTTTCTGCCGGCTTCGATCATGGGAGATGCACCCAGCACGTTCGTGTGCGATGACGCGACTTGCAGATCGAACGTCCCGGCACCTCGCTCTGTATATCCGTCTGAGTCGATATGCGTGGCATGCAGGTCGATATATGGCTTCAGGTACCAGTTCTGGAATGCGATCTGGTCACTGATGCGCGAATGCAGACCGAAGTGACTGACGTCAAACGACGCGTGTGCGATACCCCCCAGGCCCCCGAGCTGCGCTTCGCGCCGGGAGTCATAGGACATCTCGCCGCCTTCGAATGCTGCCGACACCAGCCAATTGCCCATCTGATGCTTGGCCATCATGCCGGCCGTCCAGCCTTTGCCGTCGACCGAGTCCCACGAGGCACGTGTGTTGAGGTTGCTATTGTCTGCCGACACCGAGCCTCCGACGAACCAGTCGCTGGCCACTTCCTTCTGGCCGCCGATCTGCAGTACCTGGCCGTTCTGGTGGTAACCCACGGTGTTGTTCGCTGCGTCCTGGTCGCCATTGCTTGCGATCACACGTCCCCAGAGGCAATCGTGTTCGCGTTGGAGCTGCGCACTGTCCTCGAAAAGCGGACAACTATTCATGCGTTCAACGAACGCATCACTGGCCACTACATGCGCCACGCTGGCTGCCTGCGCACCTTCGCTTTGCAGGTTGCTTAATACGCCTCTATAGCTCGTCGCATCGGTCACAGCGTCATTGACAGCGGCGAGCGCCGCCGCTTGCGCATGTGTGATGTTGGGATCGTTGAACTCCTTGTCGAGGGCCTGGGAAAGGCCGGCGATATTCGATCCCGCACCCGTCTCTTGGGCGCGAAGATTCATTTTCGATACCGGGCTGACAACGAGATTGTTGTGCGAATCGATTGTCGCGTTGTACGCAAACAGGTAGCTCGATGCATCTTGTACATTTGCGCCATGCGCGGCCGCGGAGGTCACGTTGCTGAGCAGGATCTGCGGTGTGGACGCCAGAGTGTATGGAACGATCAAAATCGTCCCACCCTCGCCGAGCGTGATGCCCTTGGTCGCGGTGAGGCTCGTTGCCGAATGAGTCTGGAAGTCGACTCCCTGTTTGATCGTGCCGGTAGTGTTCAGGGAACCATTGATGACGGTCTGCGTTGCCGTATTGCCGGTGCCGCCGTCCAGGTCGATGATGCCTGCGTTGACTACGTCGCCTACATTGCTCGGGCTGGGGTCCCAATAGCCGGAGCTGTTAATTTTGCCTTTGGCTCCGACATCGATGCCGCCGTAAATTTTGGCGCCAACGTTGTTATTGACGACGGCAAAGGAATTATCGGTCACGCTGATGGCCATCCCCGCCACAGGGTTATTGTTGGCATCGGTTGCTGCAATCAGTCCATTGTTGGCGATCTGGCCGCTGCCGTTGCGGTTTCCCTTTCCGCTGAGCACGATCACGGGCGCGGTGGCGTTGCCCAGGATGCTGCCGCTGTTCGCTATGGAGACGTGGCTGTTGTCGCCGCTATCGGGATGCCCTTCGGAGTTCACGACGATGGCACTGGAACCGTTGCCTAGCGCCTGGATCACGCCGTCGTTGTTGTTGATGTTGATGGGTCCGGCGTAACCGGTCCCCTGAGCTGTCCCCATCATCATGCCTGAGGTGCTCGCCATGAGGCCGCCACCGCCGCCTACACTCTGGGCGAAGATCGCGGGTGCGTTGGCGCCCTTCGTCTGTACCAGATACCCGTTCACGGTCACGTTCACGGCGCCGCCGTCGCCCCAGCGGTTCGTCGCAGGACCGACGAGGGTATTGATGTCGAGCGGAAACGCGATGACAGGGCCGCCGTTGGCCAGGTCGCCGCCCAGCACGCCGCCGCCACCAACACTCTGTGCCAGGATGCCGTAAGCACCGTCCCCGCCGGTGATCACCTCGCCCGTCACGTTCACGTTCACGCTGCCGCCATCGCCCGCCATCTTCGCGTAGTTGGTCAAGCCATTGGCGGTATTGCTGGCGAACGGATCCGTGCCGGCGTACGTGACACCGACGATCCAGCCGCCACCGCCGCCGATGCTCTGCGCCAGGATGCCGTGCGCATTGCGCCCGGTGCCGGTGTTGATGCTTGCCGTCGTCGTGGTGACATTCACGCTGCCGCCGTTACCGCAGCCGCTGAACGCATGACCGTCGCCCATGCCCGGGCACAGTGGTGGCGAAGCAATATTGGGCAAATGGGTGCCGCCAACGGCGATCGTCATCTGATCCTGGGTCTGGTCCGTGTCACCCACCGAATAGCCGCCCGCATTGGCTTTGGTATGCATGACGACGATATCGCCGCCGCCGCCACCGATGCTCTGCGCCACAATGGCCACCGCGTCGTTGCCGGTGGTGTTGATGAAGGCGCTCTTGGAGCTCGCGTCGATCGCGTGGACAATGTAGACGTTGCCACCGTTGCCGTAGGTGCCGTAGTCGCCGCCGAGGGTCAGTGCCGTCGGCGTGCCATCGACCGAGGCAAACCCACTGGAGGTCAACGTGCTGTGGCCACCGCCACCGCCAAGACTCTGCGCGAAAATGCCGTAGCTGGCATCGCCCTGGGTGGAGATCGACGCGTCGACATTGCGGACGCTAACGACGCCGCCATCACCCGTGTTCAGCGCGCGGCCGCCAAGCGTCATCGTAGCGTTCATGCCTTCGGCGCCCGCCTTGAGCGTTTGCACCTGGGTCGAGCCGGCGTCGCCGCCGCCTCCACCCACGCTTTGCGCAAAGATACCGGCCGACAGCGGGCCATGCGTTTCGAGCATGCCACCCAGATTCGTCACGTTCACGGCTTGGCCGTTGCCGGCGGTGCCCTTGCCGCCGCCGCTGCCCCCACCGGTGTTCATGGTGACCGCCGCGTTGCCCTGCGTTGCATCGGGCACGTCGCTGGCCAGGGTGGCGGCATAGGCGAGGTAGTCCGATGAAATGTTTCGCAGCGAGCTCATGTCGAACGGCGTCCATGCACCCGAAGCCAGCGCCTGCACGCCGGCATAGCTCTGCAGTGAGGTATTCAGTGATGTGGAATTGGCTAGCCATGCGGCCAGCGTCGCCGTCGTCGCCGGCAGGCCCGCTGTCGTGGCCGAGCCGGCTTTGCCACCGCCGCCGCCGATCGACTGGGCATAGATGGCGGCAGCATCACCGCCGATGGTGAGAACGTTGCCTAAGTTGTTGGCAGTGACCACGCCACCATTGCCGCCAGCGCCACTGGCACCGGTGAGGGTCATGGTTTCCGAATGCGAGCTGCCGGTGCCCTTGGCCGTCGCGGCGCCCGCCACGCCGCCGCCACCGCCCACGCTCTGCGCAAAGATGCCGTTGGCGTTGTCGCTTATGGTAAGGATGTTGCCTTCGTTGGTTGCCGTCACGTTACCACCCGCCGCGCCGCTACCACCGTCGCCGCCAAGCGCCATCGTCAGCGATGCGGTGTCGTTCTTGTCCTGTCCCACAAAACGCGTATCGCCGTTGCCGGCTGCGCCCAAGCCGCCGCCGCCGCCGACACTCTGTGCAAAGATGCCGCGCGCGCTGTCGCCGGCGGT
>DASYLE010000225.1:0-5635 GCA_036009745.1 Luteibacter sp.
CCGCCGGATGGACGAACTGATCGCCCAGGACGACCAGCGCGCGCGCCAGCGCGAGCAGCTACGCAGCATCCCCGGTGTGGGGCCGCTCAACAGCGCGGCCCTGCTGAGCCTCTTCTGGCGGCTTCCGGGCATCACCGCCGACGCCCTGATCGCCTTCGTCGGCTTCGATCCGCGACCCCGGGAATCGGGCAAGTACCGCGGCAAGCGCAAGCTATCCAAGCGGGGCGACCCGGAAATCCGACGGCTGGGTTATATGGCGGCCAAAACCTTCGCTCGCCTGGAAATTGGCCAGCCGTTGTACGAGCGCTATCGCCAGCGCGGCTTCAGCGCCACCGCCACCTACGTCATCCTCGCCAGAAAAATCCTCCACCTGGCCCATGCCCTCGTTACCAAGAACACCTTTTTCGACGCCAAAATTTTCGCTACCGCTTGCGCTTCAACATAGGATCTCCCACAAGGTCGCCGCAACCTGCTCCTGTGGGAGCGAACCCTGTTCGCGAGTCCTTTGGGGCCAGACCTTTCAATCTGGCCACCATAGATACACGGCGATCAGCCGGCTCGTGATCCCGGGGCCCCGTTGAGCAGTGAGGCCGGTGGGGACGATCAGGCCGCGTAGCGGGGGAGGCATGGATGCCGACCGTTTGCGAACGTACAGGGATGTACGTTCGCAAACCCCGGCCCCGCCGGCCGCCCCGCGCAGCGGGCACGCGATCGGGGTGGCCTCTTTGGGTTACTTTTCTGGGCCACCCTTCCAGAAAAGTGACTCGGCACCCGGCAGGGGGTCGAACACACCGGCGCGATAGGCGCCGACACGATCGCGACGACCTCGCATCCTCGCAGCAGAAAAACTCGCTCACAAGGTGTGCCCACAGGCCACCCGATCGCGATGGGAAAATTGTCCACACACACTGTGGACAACCTTGCGGGATAGCCTGTGGATAGAATGCTGCAGCCGTTGCGGCACAAGGACTGCAAACGTTTTGGCGCAAAATTGAGCACACTTGCCAGCAATGCCATGCCAGCTAAAAGTCAAGCTGTCCTGCGCAGTTGACGCTACGCCATGCGAGGCAGACGATGCGCTTCTCGACGGCTGGGAGAGCAACGATGAGCATGCATGCGAAAGGTCCGTTCGACGTCACCATGACGCCGCAGAAAGACGAAGGAGCCGATGCCAGCCTCGGCCGTTTCACGCTCGAGAAAACCTTCCATGGCGAGCTGGAAGCGAAGGGCAAGGGCCAGATGCTCACCGTCGGCACCGACGTGCAGGGCTCGGCGGTCTATGTCGCGGTGGAAAAAGTGGCCGGCACGCTCGGCGGACGCCAGGGCGGTTTCTCGCTGTATCACCAGGGTGTCATGACCCGCGGCACGCCCAGCCTGACGGTCACCATCGTGCCCGACTCCGGCACGGGCGCGCTGCAAGGCATTGCCGGCACCCTCGGCATCGATATCCTCGATGGCAGGCATTTCTACGATCTGGCCTATACCCTGCCCACCGGCTGAGCGTTTTAGGACCCGTCCCATACCCGACAGCCGGCGCGTCCGGCAATCTGCCGGCTCTCTCATCCGCCGGCGGATCGCCCATGTCGCACCAAGCCACTGTCATGCGTTCGCAAGCCCACGGCCTGTATCGCCAGGGCGACATCCACGATGCCGTGGACATGTTCGTCGCCGCCTGGGCCGTGCTGCCCGAGCCACGCGAGGCGCAGCCGCCGGCTTCGGCGATCGCCGCGGAGCTGGCCAATATCTCCCTCAATGACCTCGGCGACCTCGATATCGCCTCGTACTGGACCGAGCGGCTGGCGCGCTGCGCCGGTCCGCACGGCACACCGCGAGAGGTCGAACTGCTGCGCGGACGGATCGAACTGGCGCGCGGCGACATTCATGCCGCCAGCCGCCACCTTGCCGCTGGTTTGGGAAGTGTCACGGCCGGCATGCGTTGAGCGGCCGAAGGACGCATAATCGCCCCGCCCCGGGCGGATGGCGACGGATATGAAACCCACGCTGCACGAGACACCCGCACGCCGTTTCGGCAAGCCCATGGCCGGCTGGCGTCGACGCCTGTACACGGTCATTTTCGAAGCCGACACCGTCGCCGGAAAGCGCTTCGACATCGCCTTGCTGCTGGCCATCGTGGCCAGCGTGCTGGTCGCGATCCTCGACAGCGTGCCGTCGATCCATGCACGGGTTGGCGATACCTTCCTGCTGCTGGAACTGGTCTTCACGCTCTGCTTCACGGTCGAGTACATCCTGCGCCTGGTCTGCGTGCGCCGGCCGCTGCGTTACATGTTCAGCCTGTTCGGCCTGATCGACCTGGTCGCCATCCTGCCGACCTACCTCGCCTTCTTCCTGCCAGGCGTGCACTACCTGATCGATATCCGCCTGCTGCGTCTGCTGCGCGTCTTCCGGGTGCTGAAAATCCCGATGTATTTCGACGAGGCGCAGATGTTGCTGACCGCGCTGGCGCATGCGCGACGCAAGATCCTGGTCTTCATCGGGACGGTCGGCATCCTGGTGGTCATCCTCGGCACGATCATGTACGTCATCGAGGGGCCGACGCATGGCTTCACCAGCATCCCGGTCAGCATGTACTGGGCGGTCGTCACCCTGACCACGACGGGGTATGGCGACCTCACCCCACAGACGGCGCTCGGCCAGATGCTGACCTCGTTCACCATCCTGCTCGGCTACGGCATCATCGCCCTGCCCACCGGCATCGTCGGCGCCGAACTGGCGGTGACCATGTTGCGCGGGAAGGAACCGACCACGCGCACCTGCGAGCACTGCCTGACCGAAGGCCACGATGCCGATGCGGACTTCTGCAAGCATTGCGGCGACCGGCTGGCGTCGTACGAGACCGATAGCTAACCGGGATATGTGGGTTCGCTCCCACAAATTCAGCCAAGCGACGACAGCCAGGCCAGTTCGCTGTCGCTGAAGCCGGCTTCGCGCCGTGCCTGCTCGTTGAACGGGCCGCGCAGCGAGCCGTGCATGTATTCGTCGAGCAGGCCGGTGAACGTCGCCTCCGGGTCGATGCCATCGCGCTCGCAGCACCAGTGGAACCAGCGCGTGCCGGCGGCGACGTGGGCGACTTCCTCGCGCAGGATCACCTCGAGGATTTCCACCGTGCGCGCGTCGCCATTCAGGGTCAGCCGGCGAATCATGCCCGGCGTGACATCCAGTCCTCGCGCCTCGAGCACGCGCGGTACCAGGGCCATGCGCGCCGTATCGCTATGCGCTGTCTTCCCGGCCATTTCCCACAGGCCGTTGTGTGCGTCGAAATCGCCGTAGGCGAAGCCGAGTTCAGCCAGCCGTTCGACCAGCATCGAATAATGACGCGCTTCGTCATTGGCACAGGATGCCCAGTCGAGGTAATACGCGAGAGGCTTGCCACGGAACCGGTACACCGCATCCCAGGCCAGGTTGATCGCGTTGAATTCGATATGCGCGATGGCATGCACCAGCGCTGCGCGACCTTCGTCGCTGCCGAGGCCACGCTGGGCAAGTTGCCGTGCGGGGACCAGGTTCGGGCGTTCCGGTCGACCGGGCGGGCCGATGGGCTCGACCACGCCATCGTCGACCGGCGCGAGCTCGCCAGCCCGCAGTTGTCGCCAGGTAGCGAAGGTCAGGGCGACCTTCGCCACGGGATCGGCGCAATCGAGGCAGCGCTTCGCTGCCGCGTGCAGGTCCATCAGGCGCTGCGGCGCTTGCTCTTGGCGTCATCCGAACGCAGCGACTGCTGCTGCTCGAGGAAACCCGCCTCGACGCCGGTGACGTATTCGCCGGAGAAGCACGAGGTATCGAACTGGCGCAGGTCCTCGTTGCCATCGGCGACGGCCCAGATCAGGTCTTCCAGATCCTGGTAGATCAGCCAGTCGGCACCGAGCAACTGCTCGACTTCCTTCACCGTGCGGCCGGCGGCGACCAGTTCCGAGGTCGCCGGCATGTCGATGCCGTAGACGTTCGGGTAGCGCACCGGCGGCGCGGCGGAGGCGAAATACACGTTCTTCGCACCGGCCTCGCGGGCCATCTGGATGATTTGCTTGGAGGTGGTGCCGCGGACGATCGAGTCGTCGACCAGGAGCACGTTCTTCTTGCGGAATTCCAGGTCGATCGCATTGAGTTTGCGGCGCACGGATTTCACCCGCTCGCCCTGCCCCGGCATGATGAAGGTGCGGCCGATGTAGCGGTTCTTGACCAGGCCTTCGCGCATCGGCACGCCGAGCGCCTGGGCCAGCGAACTGGCCGCGGTACGCGAGGTGTCGGGAATCGGGATGACCGCGTCGATGCCATGGTCGGGACGCTCGCGCAGGATCTTCTCGGCGAGTTTCTCGCCCATGCGCAGGCGCGCCTTGTACACCGAGACGTCCTCCATCATCGAGTCAGGACGCGCGAGGTAGACGTATTCGAAGATGCACGGGGTGTGCACCGCGCCTTCGGCGCAGCGCCGCGAGTACAGCTCGCCGCCGTCGGTGATGAATACCGCTTCACCCGGCTCGATATCGCGCAGGCGCTTGAAGCCGAGGATATCGAGCGCGACCGACTCGGACGCCACCGCGTATTCGCGGCCTTCCGCAGTGACGCGTTCGCCGAGCACCAGCGGACGGATGCCATGCGGGTCGCGGAAGGCGAGCAGGCCATAGCCAAGGACCAGGGCGATGCAGGCATAGCCGCCGCGTGCGCGCGCATGCACGCCGGCGACGGCCTTGAACATGTGCTCCGGGGTCAGCGCCATGCGGTCGTTCTCGGCCAGCTCATGGGCGAGGACATTGAGCAGCACTTCGGAATCCGAATCGGTGTTGATGTGCCGGCGATCGTCCTCGAACATCTCGCGGCGCAGGCTCTCGGTATTGACCAGGTTGCCGTTGTGGACGAAGGCGATGCCGTAGGGCGAGTTCACATAGAACGGCTGCGCCTCGTCGGTGCCTTCGGAGCCGGCGGTCGGGTAGCGGCAATGACCGATGCCGATGCGTCCGCGCAGGCGGCTCATCGCCGGCTGGTTGAACACGTCGCGGACCAGCCCCGCGCCCTTGTGCAGGCGCAGGCGCGCGCCATCCACGGTAGCGATACCCGCGGCGTCCTGGCCGCGATGCTGGAGCACGGTCAGCCCGTCATAGAGGGCCGATGCCACTTCGGTGGTACCGACGATGCCGATGATTCCGCACATGGGTGTTGCCTATTTTAGGTAGACGTCGCCGAAGACGCGGCGGCGGGATGGATTTGATCTTTCTTGTCGTGACCGGGCAGCGGCAAGCCAGCCGGTAACGTGGGTAAATGGTCGAGCACATCCGACGGATGCAGGTACTTGCCCATGTCACTGGGAAGCTTGTCGCCAAGCCAGCTGGCGACGCCCGCGAACTGCGGCAGCAACTGCGATTCGCGCCACCAGGCATCGCGGGGAAGCGGGGTAAAACCACACAGGAACACCAGCAGGCCAACTACCAGCACGCCACGCGCCAGCCCGAAAATCATGCCGAGCAGGCGATCGCTGCCGCCCAGTCCCGTACTCCAGACCAGTCGCGCGACCACGAAGCGTACGATCGCACCGACCACCAGCACCAGGATGAAGCACAACCCGTACCCGACCAGGAGCCGCGCCGAAGGCTGCGGGATGCTGTGTTCGAAATAACCGGCCACG
>DASYLE010000226.1:0-13646 GCA_036009745.1 Luteibacter sp.
GGCGATCAGCCGGCTCGTGATCCGGGGCCCCGTTGAGCAGTGAGGTCGGCGGGGACGACAAGGCCGCGCAGCGGGGGAGGCATGGATGCCGACCGTTTGCGAACGTACAGGGATGTACGTTCGCAAACCCCGGCCCCGCCGGCCGCCCCGCGCAGCGGGCACGCGATCGGGGTGGCCTCTTTGGGTTACTTTTCTGGGCCATTCCAGAAAAGTGACTCGGCCTCTGGCAGGAGGGCGAAACCACGGCGCCCTAGGCGCCGACACATCTACGAAACACAACAATCGAAGCGACTAAACGCTCACAAAGCCGGCGCGAAATCACTACGCCGCCGCCGCGGCCCCACCATCGTCCGCGCAACCTCAGCCAGCACGAACAACCGCGCCGTGCGCATCCAGCCAATCGCGGCCACACCCAACTGCACGAGCAGAAACGCGAGCACGAACGAGCCCGTATCGGCAGGCGTCGTACGCATCCTCACCATCCCGATCCCAAGCACGATCGCATAGCCGACCACCGTGACAAGCAGATAACCGAGCAGCGTCGAAAACGGGCGACTCAGCACCTGCCGCACGCCACGACCGAGCGCCCTCGTCGCCGAACGCAGCCCCAGGTCCGCAATGAAATGCGCGCGCGCCGACTCGACCACGGCCTGGGCCAGCACGAAGACGATCCCCACCACCAGCAGGGCGAGATGCGCGGCAAGATCGGCCTGCGATTCCAGTACGGCTGCATCGGCATGATCGTCGGCAAGACCGGAGACCGCCCTGGCGATGGCACCCAGCGCGATATACGGCGGCAACGACCAAAGCAGCAGCCGGAACATCCGCCCATATTCGACGATGCCGCCCTGCAACAGGTAACCGAACGACAAGGGCCGACCGGCGCGGCCGGCCGCGATGGACATGCCGGTGAGCAACGGCGACAACAGCAGCGTCATCAGCAAGCCAGCCAGGGCGGGGCCGCCGAGCCACGCATGATCCCGGTTCAGCGACAATATGGCATCGCCGACGAAGATCGCGTCGAAACGCTGGGCGATCGCGTCGGCATGCACGGAATGGCCGAACAGTTCGGCGAAGCCATGCCACGTCGGTATCGCAACCACCATCGTCGGCAAAAGCAGGCCAAGCACCCAGAGCACGAGCAACCGCCATTGCAGCGCGGCGAAGGCGGCGCCGACAAAGACCGCGGGCCCGGCTTTCCTCGAAAAAGTATTCATAGCGTCACCAGGAAGGCATAGATGCCCTGGACGAGGGCTGCGATATCGCTGGTCCAGCGGCGTGTGGCATGGCTGTTCGCTTCGACCGTGCGGCTGTCGTTGAGCTTGTTCGTATCCAGCAGGATCTTCTGCTCCGGGTCGAGCTCGGCCGATACGCCCTTCACCGGCTTGACGAAGCTGAAGCGCGCCCAGCGGCGATCGTCGTTCCAGGTCACGGTCTCGACCGAATCGTCGGCGAACTTCACCCGCAGCGTTTGTGGTACCTGTGCACCGTCGCGCCATACCGTGACCGTCGTACGGAACGGGAAAGGACCCGTGCCCTCCTTCGCGTCCGGATGCGCCTTTTTCCAGGCCTCGCGCTTCGCGTCGATCTGCTTGTCGTTGTCGTCGCCACTCAGTTCCGTACGCTTGCCGTCATGCACCAACGTACCTGGTTGCGGCAGCACTTCCTCGGAAACGATGTCCTTCACGCGGTCGTCGATGCGATCGGTGCCGTAGACGTACTGATCGAAGACCTCATTGACCGTCTTCGGGTCGCCCGATACTTCCGCCAGCGTCGCGCGAAGATCGGCTACCGACGGGTGCCGGAAATGCCAGCTGGCGTAGTACTGCCGGAAGGCCTTCTCGGTGACCTCCTTGCCGAGGCGCTCCTCGAGGTCGTGCATCGCCGTGGCCGTACGTGAATACACCGAACCGTAACTGGCACCGGAAAGACGATCCCAGGCGTTCTGCCCCAGCGGATCGGCAGGCTGGCCGAGCCCGGCGGTAAGCCGTTCCAGGCCGAACACCGACAGCACCGGCTGGAAACCCAGCCACTTCAGGAACGGCGAGGTCAGGTGGATATCCTGTTTGCGCTCGCGCAACATGCGCTGGTCCCAGTACTCGTTCAATCCCTCGTCGAGCATGGGCTCCTCGAATTCGTTCGAGGCGAGCAGGCCATAGAAGTAACCATGGCCGAATTCGTGGATGGTGACGAAGTCCAGTTCGAACTCGGCCCGCGTACCCGGCTCGACGGTGTTGTAGCCCTCGGCGGTGAAGAAGGTCGGGTACTCCATGCCGCCCGCTTCGGTGGCGTTATACGGCGGCACCACCGCGGTCACCGTGCGATAGGGATAGGCGCCCAGCGTGCGCGAGAAAAAGCCCAGCGAATCGATGCTCGCCTTCAGCACGGGCTGCGCGCTGGCCTTGTATTCAGGCGGATAGATCACGCGCACGGCGACTTTCGGGCTACCAGGGCCTTCGTATACGCCGTCGAGCGTCTGGTAACCGCGCGCGGCGACCCAGGCGAAATCGTGCACGTCGTCCTGGACAAAGTGATACGTGCGTTTGCCGTCGCCGCTGACCGGTTCGCCCTGCTGTTCGCCGACGGCGCCGACTGTATAGTCCTGCGGCACGGTCAGGCGCACATCGTAGCTGCCGAAGTCGGCGTAGAACTCACTCTGGAAGTGGAACTCGTGAACGTTCCAGCGCGGCGCGGTAGCGCCGCGCTCACCGGCCAGTTCCAGCACGCCGATCTTGGGGAACCACTGGCCGACGAGGTTGAAGTCACCGAAGTAGCCCGTGCGCTCGATCACGCGCGGCAGCTGGCTGTGGAAATCCATCGCAAGCGTCACGCTGCCGCCGGCCGGCACCGGCTCGGCAAGGTCGACCCGGATCACCGTATGGTCTTCCTGCGGACCGCCATCCGGATGGACATAGCTCCACTTCAGTTCCCGGTCGCCCTGGGCAACCCGATGCAGGTCGATATAACCCCACTCGCCTTTCTTCACCTCGGCCACGCCGCGTGAACCCAGGCCGGCGAGGACGCGGCGTTCGCTGAAGAACGTGCTGTTCTCGCCTTCGAAGGCGTTGAGGTACATGTGGAAGTACAGCGTGGCGACCGGACGGTCGCTGCGATTGCGCCAGGTGAGCTGCTGCTTGCCATCGATCGCGTGCTTTGCCGCGTCGAGGGTCGCATCGATCTGGTAGCGGACCACGCGGTCGGAAAGCGTTGCCTCGTTGCCGCTACGCGGACCGCCCCATGCCTCTGCGGCACTCGGTTCCTTTACTGCCGCGGCGTGTGCGGAGGCAAAGGGAATCGATTCGACCGCGGCGGCCGGAGCCGCCGTACTGTCCGCCGGTGCCGGTGCCGTCGCCTGCGCAACCGCCGCGCCGCCCCAAATCATGCTGAAGCCCGTAAATAACAGGCAAGCCATTTTCCCCACCATGCGCTGCATGGACCCCTCCCCGGGTTGACGATCCCGTCAGAGTGCCCAAGCGCGCCGCTCCCGGTATAGGCCAGAGGTCATGGTTCAATAGACGTCACGGCGATATCTGCCTGTCTCCAGCAGCGTGTCGACAAGCTCGCCGCCGACGATCGTGCGCAAGGCCGCATCGACACCCGGCGCCATGCCCTCGACACTTCCGCAGACGTAAACCACCGCGCCCTGGTCGATCCAGCGGCGCACTTCGTCGGCACGTTCCAGCAGACGGTGCTGCACGTAATGCCGTTCGGCCTGGTCGCGCGAATACACCAGGTCGAGGCATTCGATATGCCCGCCCACGTGCCAGTCGAGGAGCTCGTCGCGCAAAAGGCCATCATGCGCCGAATGACGTTCGCCGAAGACCAGCCAGTGGCGGCGCAGACCCCTTGCGATACGCTCCTTCAACAAGGCACGCAGGCCGGCAAGCCCGGTACCGTTGCCGACCAGGAGCATCGGGCGATCATCATCGGGCGCATGAAAATTCGCATTCGCACGCACACGCAAGGCGATGCCGTCGCCCGGACGGGCCAATTCGGTAAGCCACCCCGACCCCTGGCCGAGGGTACCGTCGTCGTGGCGCACCTGGCGAACGAGCAGTTCCAGCGCGCCGTCTGCCGGCAAGGAGGCGATCGAATACACGCGATGCTGTAGGGGTACGAGCGACGGCAACCCGATCTCGGCGATATCGCCGGCACGCCACGCCGGGGCATGCACCGGCGGCAAGAAGCCGAGATGGAAACACGACCCTCCTTCGCTACCGGGGTTGAGCAGGGTCCGCGTCGCCAGTGTCCACATGTCGTAGCCAGGCGTGCGCCAGCCGGGCATGCCGCGGTTGCCGGTCAGGCGCCCGAGTTGGCGCTGCCAGTGACGAAGCGCACCGTCGTCGCCGTTGTCGACCTCGACCAGGTCGAACCACGGCGTTGCGTTCGACGCACGCAGCCACCGATCGAGTGCATGGCCGAAACCACAGAAGTCGTCGTAGCCGCGATCGCCCAGGGCGAGCACGCCATAACGCAAGCCTCGCAGCTCCGCTGGCGAGCGCATCTGCCGGATGAAGCCGGCCACCGCATCCGGCGCGTCACCTTCGCCGGTGGTGCTGACGACGAAGAGCAGCGAGGTTTCCCCGGCAAGCGCCGAAGCGTCCATGCCAGCCAGGGACGACAGGCGGGCGGGATGGCCGCTTTCACGCAAGGCATCGACGGTCTGCCGTGCCAGTCGTTCGGCGAACCCCGTCTGGCTGGCGAAGCAGACCAGGGGTCCGACCCTGGCGGCGACAGGAGTGGACACGTGCCGGCGACGCAGCCAGGTTGCCACGCACAACGCGATCCAGGACCCAGCGACGCCCGCGGCCAGCGGAACGCGTGAAACTTCGATGGCGTCCCAGGACAGCGACGGCACGTGCCATCGCCACAACGCCAACACGATCGCAGCGAGGCACAGGCCGAGCGACACTTGCCCGCTCCGCGCGGTCATGAATCGAGCACTGCCGCGAACGCGGGCGACATGCGTTCCTCGAAGCCATCGGGCGTACGCAGGATGAACAACACCGCCAGCCCGTGACGACGCGCGTACGCCATGCCTTCGTCCGGACCGAGCACGGTCATCGTGGTGCCCAGCGAATCGGCATGCATGCAGTCGACGGCAATCACGCTGACCGAGGCGACCGCATGCGTCACCGGCTTTCCGCTGCGGGGATCGATATGGTGCGAGTAACGGTTTACACCGCTTTCGAAGAAGTGACGGTAGTCCCCGGAGGTCGCGATCGCGCGGTCGCGAAGCGCGATGACCTGCTCGAGCTGCGCTGCATCGTCGACCGCCCCTGCTGCCGCACCCGGACGCTCGATGCCGACATGCCATGGCGCGCCGTCCGGTCGCGTACCTCGCGCACGCAATTCGCCGCCGACCTCGACCAGGTAAGCGGTCGCGCCCTTGCGATCGAGGTAACGCGCGACTTCGTCGACGCTGAAACCCTTGGCCACCGACGACAGGTCGACATAGGCCCCGCCCGGTTGCCAGGCGCGACGCGTCGCGGGATCCAGGCGGATACGCTGCCAACCGACCCGCACGCGCGCCGCGGCGATCGCATCCGCGGACGGGGCCTCATGCGGATGGCGTTCGGGACCGAAGCCCCAGAGATTGACCAGCGGCCCCACCGTGGGGTCATAAGCACCCCCGGTATCGCGTGCCAGTTCCAGCGCGTAACTCAGCACGGTGAAGAACTCCGGCGGCAGGGTCTGCCATGTATCGGCAGGCGCGCGGTTGAAACGGCTCAGGTCGGAGTCCCGCTTCCAGGTACTCATCTGTCGGTCGACCGTATCTACCTTGGCCTGGATGCCCCGTTGCAATACCTCCGCGTCGACCGTCGACGGCGCGACGACCGATACGGACCAGGTCGTACCCATGGTCTCGCCGGCAAAGCGCCGCGTCGTCGGCGCGGCATGCACGACCAGCGGCAAGACAAGGATCAGGACGAGCAGTGCACGACGCACGATTTACTCCGGCAACACTTCCATCGTCGCCGTATAGGCCAGACGACGCTGTTTCGCCTGCTTGACGCTGGTCTTGTCATCCTGCGTGGAGGCATTGATCCAGTACATGCCCGCTTCCGGCCAGGTGACGCTGAACGCACCGTCCCTGCCGGTGGTCAGGTCGATCTCGTCCGGGGTGTTGCGATAGCGTGTCGCGCCGCGAATGACGACGACCTTGAGGTCGGCCGCGGGCTTGCCGTCGAGCAGCAGGCGGAAGCTCGCCTTCTCGCCGACGATCAGGTCATTCGGATGGGTGACCGGCACCAGTTCGAGACCGACGTTGGACGGCTTGAGCGCGGTGTCGTTCGGCGCGCCCTGGGTCACATAGGTTTCCACGCGCGCATCCATCTCCGATACCTGCACCGCGGTGGCCGCGGCGGGAATGCCGGTCTTCAGGTCGGCCGCCTTGCCGCGCCAGCGTTTCTTCTCGCCACCGAGCTCGTAACTGGCCGACAACCCCTGGTTGACCAGGGCGAGCTTGTAGGTGCCCTTCATCGGCACGGCAAGATCGAAGGTGCTGCGGTACTTGCCGGTGGCCGCGTTCGCCGGCGTCGCGCGCGAGCCATCCGGTGCGGTGATCACCAGGGTCTCGAGCTGGGCCGGGAAGTGGTCCGGGAAATAGAGGTCGTTCGAGATCGCCGCATCGACGGTGATCCATGCGTCGTCGTTGGACAGCACCGTCGCCGATGGCAAGAGCCACATCTTGTGCGCCTGCGCGGCGAACGGGAGGACGAGGGTGAGCGCGGCGGCGACCCAGGGCGTCAGTTTCGATGTCATGCGAATGTCTCCGGTCACGGATTGAGGTCGAGCGAGATCAGGCCGAGCTCGTCGCTGCCCTGGGCACTGAGATGGGTTGGCGATGTCGCTGGCCAGGTGAAGGGGATGCGCTGCATTTCACGGCCACCGACTTCGCGCGCCGCCTCGACGACCAGCTCGTACTTGCCGGCCGCCAGGTCGCCGAGCGGCGGTTTGCCGGCGGTGAAGGACAACTGGTGCTGACCCGCCGGCCGCGTCGCGCCGGACACGCCGTCGATCGGCATGGCCTGCTCACGGCCGCTGCGGCGCCACCACTGGCGCACGTCCTTGAGCCACTTCGTGCCTTCACCATCGGCCTTCTTCACGTCGTACCAGACCGCCAGGTTGGCGGCGACGCTGTGGTCCTCGCGCTCGATCCACACGGCGACGTAAGGACGGTGGTATTCGGCGACCTTGAGGGTCGGAATCTGAACGGTGAGGTTCATTTCGGCGGCAAACGCCGGGGGAACCGCCAGGACAAAAGCAAAAGCTAATCTGCACCGCATATAAGCTCCGTCAGTGAATGAAGATGAGCGCCAGCACGAGCGGTATCACCAGGCCCAGGGCGACCATCGGCCAGGTCGCCCCGCGCCGGGCGGCGTGCATCTTCAGCAGGAACAGGCCGGTGACCGAAAACACCAGGCAGGCGAGCGCGAAGACGTCGATGAACCAGCGCCACACCGCGCCGGCATTACGGCCCTTGTGCAGGTCGTTGAGGTAGGAAATCCAGCCACGGTCGGTGCTTTCGTACTCGACCTCGCCGCTGTCGCGCGCGATGCTCAGCCAGGCATCGCCGCCCGGTCGCGGCATGGCCAGGTAGACCTCGTCCTCGCTCCACTCGGTGGCTGCGCCTGCAACGTCGAGGTCCAGGTGTTTCGCGATCCAGTGGGTCACCGTCGCCGGGACCGGTTCGCCCCTGGTGGCGGGCGTCGTCAGTTCGGCAAGCAAGCCGGCCGGAAGCCGCTCGCTTCGATGCTCGATCTTTGGCGAGGCCTCGATCTGCGCGGCATGGTTCAGGGTGAAGCCGGTAAAGGCGAACGCGAGCAAACCAAGCAGGCACAGCGCCGAGCTGATCCAGTGCCACTGATGCAGGTGTTTGAGCCAGAATGCCCGGTGATGGCGGTCGGTGGTTTCGCGCATCCGCGCCAGGGTCCCTTCGATCGATCCAGACGTTCGGGCAGCCGCAAGTTCTTGGCAATACGGGCCCGCAGGTCGCAGGATATTACATCATAATGAGAATCACTATCAATACCGGGACCGTGCCATGCGCATTCTCGTAGCCGAGGACGACTCGGCCATTGCCACCGGCGTCTGCGCGGCGCTGCGGCAGAGCGGGCATGCCGTCGACCATGTGGCCGACGGTGCCCGCGCCGACGTCGCCCTGCGCGACCATCCCTACGACCTCCTGATCCTCGACCTCGGCATGCCCCTGCTCGATGGTGCCGACGTACTGAACCGCTTGCGCCGCCGCGGCACGCCCCTGCCGGTGCTGGTGGTGACCGCGCGCGAAGGCCTGCGTGAACGCGTACGCGTGCTCGACCTCGGTGCCGACGATTACCTGGTCAAGCCCTTCGCCCTGGCCGAGCTGGAGGCGCGCGTGCGCGCCCTGCTCCGCCGCCGGACCAGCCACGGCTCGCCCGAACTGCAGATCGGCCACCTGCGCCTGGACCTGCCCGGCCATCGCGCATGGATTGGCGATGCGCCGCTGGACCTCACCGCGCGGGAATTCGGCCTGCTCGAGGCACTGGCGATGCGCCCCGATCGCGTGACCAGCCGGGCGCAGCTGGTCGAGGCCCTGTGCAACTGGGACGAGGAACTCACCGACAACGGCCTGGATATCGCCCTGCACCGCCTGCGCAAGAAACTCCAGGGCTCGGGTACCAGCGTGCGCACGATCCGCGGCCTCGGTTACCTGCTGGAAGAAGAAACCATCGCGGGCGCTTCGCGCCGATGACATCCGCCGTATCGCGCCCGCGCCAGCTCAGCCTCAGGCGCCGGCTGCTGATCATCCTGCTGGTCCCGGTACTGGTGGTGCTCCTGCTCGATGCCTTGCTCGAGTACGGCCTGGCCACCGAATACTCGAACCGCGTCCACGACCGCGACCTGTCCGACACCGCGCTCACACTCGCCGAGATGATGAGCAACGACTCGCTGGGTGGCACCTTGTCGGCGCAGGCCAGCTTCCTGCTCGAATACGATCCGGAAGGACGCAATTACTATACGGTCGACAGCAAGCTGCATGGCCACCTGATCGGCAACGCCGATCTGCAACCGACCACGGCCCCGCTGGTGATCGGCCATGCGCCGGTGCTCTACGACACCGAGCGGGGGCGACGCCCGCTGCGCGCGGCATCCCTGGTGATACCCAGCGCCAACGACCCCACCGATATCCTCACGGTAACCGTCGCCGAAACCTTGCGCGACCGGCACCAGCGGGCACGTGAGATCCTGCTGATCAGCGTGCCCTTGCAGACCCTGCTGATCGTGGTCGTGCTCGCCCTGGTCTGGTTCGGCGTGAAGATCGGCTTGCGTGTACTCGACCCGCTGACCGCGCGCCTGGCGCGTCGCGAACACGACCTCGGCCCGATCGGCGAAACCGATGTGCCGACTGAGATCCTGCCGCTGACCCGCACCATCGATGCCTTGTTCGCGCGCATGCGTGGCGTCATCGGCCTGCAGGAGCGCTTCATCGCCGATGCCGCGCACCAGCTGCGCACGCCGCTGGCTGGCATGTTGATGCAGGTCGAGCGGCTGCAAGCGGACGATGACCGGCAGGCCCGAGACGAGGCGATCGCGCACATCCGCCGACTCGCCGAACGCGCCGCGCGCACCTCCAAGCAACTGCTCGCGCTGACCCGCGCACAGTCGCCCACGCACGAAGTCCTGCCGCTGCCGGCCGTCGACCTGGCACAACTGATACCCGAAGCGGTGTCGCAACGGGTACCGCAAGCCCTGGCCTCCGGTATCGACCTGGGCTACGAGGGCGATGCGCATGCGTTGTTCGTGCGCGGCGATCCGCTTCTTCTGCAGGAAATGCTCGACAACCTGATCGACAACGCCTTTCGCTACGGCGGCGACGGTTGCACCGTGACGGTCGCGGTGCGCGAAGGCCGCGACGACACCGTCCTGCTCTGTGTCGAGGACGACGGCCCCGGCGTGCCGGAAGCCTTTATCGACCGTCTCGGCGAACGCTTCTTCCGCGTGCCCGGCGTCGGCGAGGGCGGCACCGGTCTCGGCCTCGCCATCGTCGAGAGCATCGCCGACCAGCACGATGCCAAAGTCGTGTTCGGTCACGGCCCTGGCGGCGGCTTGCGCGTCGAGTTGCGCTTCCCGCGCAGCACTGTCACCGACCCGAAAGGTTCGTGAAACCGCTTTCTGGAAGTCTTCCCGGCAGTATCGACGCGTTCTGGAGTAGCGAGTGGCCGCACAGGCTGAGTTTCATTTCGAAGGCGGTCGCAGCGGTGTCCTGCTGATCCATGGTCTGACCGGCACGCCCACCGAAATGCGCCTGGTCGGCAAGGGACTGAATCGCGCTGGCTTTACCGTGCACGGGATGCAGCTGGCCGGGCATTGCGGCAACCAGGACGACCTGCTCGCCACGACGTGGCAGGACTGGTATGCCAGCGTCGAGGAGGCCGCGCGGAAGATGCGTGAACATGTCGACCAGGTCTTCGTCGCCGGCCTCTCGATGGGCGCATTGCTGGCCTTGAAACTCGCCGCCGAGCGTCCCGAATGGATCGCTGGCGTCGGTGTCTACGGCGCGACTTTCCGCTACGACGGCTGGAGCATCCCCTGGACCGGCAAGCTGTCCTTCCTCCTGCCGATGTTCAAGCTGCTCGGGATCGGCAAGCAGCGTAGTTTCATCGAACAGCCGCCCTATGGCATCCGTGACGAGCGCCTGCGCGCGCAGGTCAGCGCGGCGATGTTCGATGGCGACAGCGCGGCGGCGGGCCTGCCCGGCAATCCCTGGCATTCACTGGCCGAGCTATACGAACTGGCCCGCGACGTGCGCCGTTCGCTGCCGCGGGTGACCGCGCCCTGCCTGGTGGCCCACGCCACCGAGGACGATGTGGCCAGCCTCGGCAATGCACGCCTGGTGCAGCGGAACGTGACCGGACCGGTCGAGATGCTCCTGCTCGACAACAGTTACCACATGATCACGATCGACCGCGAACGCCGGACGCTGATCGAGCGCACCGCGGATTTCTTCGGGCGCATCGCCGATCCACTGCGCGCGGCTGCGTGACATGAGCGGCCTCGTCGTCGGGCTCTGGCTGCTCAATGTCGCGCTCGACACGGTCGGCCAGTTGTCCTTCAAGGCCGCCGCCGGCGATCCGCACGCGGGTGACGGTATCGCGCGCTGGCGACATATGGCAGCGCGCCCGTGGATATGGCTGGGCGTCGCCGCCTACGTCGTCGAATTCCTGGTCTGGATCGCCTTCCTCTCGCTGGTCCCGCTTTCCGAAGGCGTATTGCTCGGCTCGATCAATATCGTCGTGATCATGCTCGCGGGGCGCTGGCTGTTCCGCGAAAAACTCACGCCGCTCCGGGTCACCGGCATCGCGCTGATCACGCTTGGCGTCGCCGTCGTGGGCTTGTTCTGATGAGGCGCTTCTACTTCATCGGCTTCCTGCTCTTGATGTCCTTCGACACAGCCACCCAGCTCTGTTTCAAGGCGGCCGGCAACCATGCGCTGCCGGTGGCGATGAGCGTGGCCTGGATCGTCAGCGTGTTCTCGCACCCGTGGATCTATGGCGCGGTGATCGGTTACATCGGCGCGTTCTTCACCTGGATGAGCCTGCTCAAGCATGCGCCGATCGGTCCCGCCTTCGCCGCCTCGCACCTGGAACTGGTCAGCGTGATGCTGTTGTCGATGTGGCTGTTCGACGAGCCGCTGACCTGGCCGCGCGTGGTCGGCGCGCTGCTGATCATCGGCGGCATCGTCTGCCTGGCGTTCTCCGAAAACGATGTGGCCGACGATGTGGCCGACGCCCATGCCGTTGCGACCTGAGCGGGAAATCCCGCCGACCGCCGGCCTGCCGTTGCGGGCGAGCGACCTGATGCCCGGGCCCGCGCAACTCGCCGAACGGGCTTCCCGCCACTTCTCCCTTCCCGATACCAGCTTGCACTGCTCCGGCAGCGCGGCCTTCTACGTCGCTTTGCGGACGCTGGCCGCCCGCCAGCCGAAGCGGCACAGCGTGGTCATTCCCGCCTTCACCTGTCCGCTTGTGCCGATCGTGATTCGCCAGGCCGGGCTCGTTCCGCGTCTGTGCGATCTCGGGGCGGACCATTTCGACTTCGATCCGGCGAGATTGGGCGAAGCCTGCGACGAAGATACCCTGGCCGTCGTGCCGACCCACCTGGGTGGCCGCGTGGCGAACGTGGCATACGCGATGGCGATTGCCGCACGGGTGGGCGCTTTTGTCGTCGAGGACGCCGCGCAGGCACTCGGGGCGCAGCGCGACGAACGAAGCGTCGGCACCTTGGGTGACATCGGTTTCTTCAGTCTGGCCGCCGGCAAGGGCTTGTCGATCTACGAAGGCGGCCTGCTGGTCACCCGCGATCCGGCACTCGGCGCCGAATTGACGGAAACCGCACGGGTCCTGATTCACCATAAACCCGCATGGGAATACCGTCGCAGCGCCGAATTGCTTGCCTATGCCGCGATGTACCGGCCGCGCACGCTCGGTCTCGCCTATGGCATGCCCTTGCGGCGCGCGCTTCGGCGCGGCGATCCTGTCGCGGCGGTGGGCGACGATTTCCCCCCGACCATTCCCCTGCACCGCGTCGGTCGCTGGCGCGATGCCGTCGGCACGCGTGCGCTCGAACGGCTACCCGCTTTCCTCCAGGTGACCGCCGCCCTGGCACATCGGCGACTGCCGCGACTGAACGGCATCGAGGGCGTGCGCGTCTTCGCCGACGACGCCGGCGACAAAGGCACATGGCCATACCTGCTGGTGAACATGCCGGACGGCTTGAGCCGCGATGCCGCGCTTGCGCGCCTGTGGCATACCGGCGTCGGCGTCAGCCGCCTGTTCATCCATGCCCTGCCCGACTACGCCTATCTCGGCGACATGCATGGCGGCAAGGACGTCCCGAATGCCCGCGACTTCGCCGCGCGCACCCTGACCATCTCGAACAGCCCATGGCTGGACGACGAAACGTTTGAGCATATCTGCGTCGTGCTCGAGGCATCGATCAAGCTGTCGCACTGACTTCCTCGAACATGAGCGCATCGCCCCAAAGGATTCGCGAACAGGGTTCGCTCCCACAAGGTCGCGGCAACCTGCTCCTGTGGGAGCGAACCCTGTTCGCGAATCCTTTGGAGCCAGACCTTTCACGCTGGCGACCATCGATACACGGCGACAGCCGGCTCTGGATCCCAGGGCCCCGTTGAGCAGCGAGGTCGGCGGGATGTTCGTGCGCATACACCGGTCCCGCCGGCCGCATCCGCGCAGCGGGGCTCGCGATTGGGTTGCGAAGCTTCGCGATTTTTTGCCAGACGCATAAAAAAAGGCCGGCAATGCCGGCCTTTCCTACTCAACGAACTGGCTTATTTCAATCCGCGATTCTTCAGCATCGGCTCGATTTCCGGGTCCTTGCCGCGGAAGTCGTGGTACAGCTTGCCGAGTTCTTCCGTGTTGCCCTGCGAGAGGATCTTGTCGCGGAAAATCTGGCCGTTCTCGCGGGTCAGGCCGCCGTGCTCGACGAACCACTGGAAGCCGTCGTCGGCGAGCATCTGGGTCCACAGATAGGCGTAGTAACCGGCGGCGTAACCGTTACCCCAGATGTGCTGGAAATAACTCGAGCGGTAGCGCGGCGGCACCTGCTTCAGGGTGAAGCCGGCCTTCTTCAGCGCGTTG
>DASYLE010000227.1:0-6150 GCA_036009745.1 Luteibacter sp.
CACCATCGAAAGCCCGATCGGGGACAGGCAAAGTTCGCCGACGGTCTGTAGCACGTAGACCATCACGAGCGGCCAGAACGGAATGTGGTTGTCCGCGCCGACCAGGTTTTTCAGCGCATACATCAGCACGAGAAACGCGAGCGCGTTGCCGATCAGGCCAAGCCCGAACTTGCGCGGAATCGACGGCTCGACGTTGCGCCGGTTCATCCAGCCCCAGGCGAGCGCGACCAGCGGCGCAATCAGCACGATCGCGAGCGGATTGACCGACTGGAACCAGCCGGTCGGGAATTCCCATCCGAACAGGTTGCGATCGACGATGTTCTGCGCGAGGAAGTTGAACGAGCTTCCCGCCTGCTCGAAGAACATCCAGAACAGCACGTTGAAGGCAAAGATCAGCAACATCGCGATGGTCTTGTCGCGGGCGACCTTGCCTTCGCGGATACCTTCGATCATCAGCATCACCGCCAGCACGACGAACATCGCGCTGAGCACCCATTGCAGGGCCGCGGCACCGATCGACAGCAGCAGATAGACACCGGGAATCACGATGAGCGAACCGATCGCGACATAGATGGCGCGTTTGGGGCTACGCGCGTCAGCCGGCGGCTCGCCGATGCCCTTCAGGCCACGCCGGCCGACCCAGAACCAGATCAGGCTGAACAGCATGCCGATGCCCGAGGCAATGAAGACAACCTTGTAGTCGGGCATGCCCGGGCTACCGAACAGATGCTCGGCTGCCAGCTGGGTCAGCACCGGTGCGATCAGTGCACCCGCATTGATGCCCATGTAGAAAATCGTGAAACCGCTGTCGCGGCGCTCATCCGCCAGGCCGTAGAGCTTGCCGACCATGGTCGAGATATTCGGCTTGAACATGCCATTGCCGACGATAACCGTCGCCAGGCCGAGCTTGAACACATCCGGGTCCGGCCAGGCGATCGCGAACAGGCCGACGGCCATGAAGGCCGCGCCAAGCAGGATCGAACGCTGATAGCCAATCACCCGGTCGGCGATATAGCCACCGAAGATCGCGCCGGCATACACCAGCGCGAGATAGGAACCGTAGATCAGGTTCGCCGGCGTCTGCCCGGTGGGCGAGCCCGCATGGAACTGGGCGACGATGTACAGCGTCAATGCCCAGCGAATCCCGTAGAACGCGAAGCGCTCCCAGAACTCGGTCATGAACAGCATCCACAAGGGACGCGGATGGCCCAGGGTCTGCGGAAAGTCGGGCACCTGCGCGGACGCGGTGGCGGTGGCTTCGGTCATACGATCCCCTTGGCGTTAAAATCCTGTTGCCTGGTCCTGATCCGTCGGCGTCGCGCCGATGGACGTGAAGTTTATGTGCACGCACCTTTAACCCGGCGCCCGCGGCCGAGTCAATTGCGCATGCAGCATCAGGTGCCCAGTTCGGTCCGGACCTCCAGCAGTTCCGGGAAGAAACTGATATCCAATGCCTTGCGCAGGAAGGACACGCCGGACGAGCCGCCGGTGCCGGGTTTATTGCCGATGATCCGCTCCACCGTCTTCATGTGGCGGAAGCGCCAGAGCTGGAAGTTTTCCTCGACGTCGATCAACTGCTCGCACATGTGGTACTCGGGCCACCAGTGCGCCGTGTCTTCGTAGACGCGCTTGAGCACCGGCAGCAACGCCGCGTTACGCGTGTATGGCAGGGTCCAGTCCCGTTCGACCAGCGCCGCCGGCACATCGTGGCCGCGCCGGGCGAGATAGCGCAGGAATTCGTCGTAGAGGCTGGGCGCCACGAAAACCGCTTCGAGTTCCGCGTATGCCGCCGGTTCATGGGCGAACACTTTGAGCATATCCGCGTGCTTGTTGCCGAACATGAACTCGATCACCCGGTACTGCAGCGACTGGAATCCGGACGAAGGCCCGAGGATGTCGCGGAACTGCAGGTACTCCGTCGGCGTCAAGGTCGCCAGCACCGCCCACTGCTCATACAGCTGCCGTTGGATCTGCTTGACCCGCGCCAGGACCTTGAGGCAACCGTCGATCTCATCGTTCCTGAGATGTGCGGCCGCGGCCCTGAGCTCATGGATCATCAACTTCATCCACAGCTCGGAGGTCTGATGCTGGATAATGAAGAGCATTTCGTCGTGGTGAGGAGGCTGGCTCAAGGGTTGCTGTGCACAAAGGAGCACATCCAGGCGCAGGTAGCCGCCATAGGTGAGCCGTCCCTTGAGGTCCAATTCGATGCCTGCTTCGAGTTCGCGCTGGTTGTCTGACATGAGTCGGCAAGCGGCTCCTACGGGGGTTACGCATCTTAACCCCTAGCCGCATACGCACAGTTTATGTTGCGCCGTCCCTTGAACGGTCATAATTGCCCTGATATCAAGGGCGGTCCCCACGGGGGCCCAGAGTGCTCAAGGCCCCACTGGAAGGGCCGGCTGCCTCCCCGCAAAAGTTCTGTTTTCACCCACATCGGGAGCGAGTCGTGTCCGTCGCCGCCAAGTTTGAAATCGAATATCTGCAGTACATGGACCAGGATGGTAAAGAGGTCAGGAAGGACCTTCCGGCATTCGCCAAGGACCTCGACCACATGGTCGAGCTCTACAAATTGATGGTGTCGACCCGCGTGTTCGATGCCAAGTCCATCGCCCTGCAACGCACCGGCAAGCTCGGTACTTATGCCTCGTGCCTCGGCCATGAAGCCGCCCACGTCGGCATCGGCAGCGCCATGCGCCGTGAAGATTCGCTGGCTGTCAGCTACCGCGAATACGGCGCCCAGCTGTACCGCGGCGTGAAGCCACGCGAGGTCTACATGTACTGGGGCGGCGACGAGCGCGGTAACGATTTCGCCGATGCGCCGGCGCACGACTTCGCCTGGTGCGTGCCGATCGCCACGCAGTGCCTGCATGCCGCCGGTTCCGCACTCGCCTTCAAGATCCGCAAGGAACCACGCGTCGCCGTGTGCACGATCGGCGATGGCGGCTCGTCCAAGGGCGACTTCTACGGTGCGATCAATATCGCCGGCGCGCAGCAGCTGCCGCTGGTCGCCGTGATCGTCAACAACCAGTGGGCCATCTCGGTGCCGCGCCGCATCCAGAGCGGTTCGACGACCCTGGCCCAGAAGGGCATCGCCGCCGGCCTGTTCTGCATCCAGGTCGATGGCAACGACATCATTGCCGTGCGCAAGGCGATGGAAGACGCGCTCGAGCGTGCCCGCAGCGGCCAGGGTGGCTCGGTGATCGAAGCGGTGACTTACCGCCTCGGCGACCACACCACCGCCGACGATGCGCGCCGCTACCGCGACGACCAGGAAGTGAAGGACGCCTGGCTGCGCGACCCGGTCAAGCGCCTGCGCGCCTGGCTGGAAGGCAAGAAAGTGTGGGACGACGCGAAGGAAGCGGCGTGGATCGCCGAGTGCGACGACTGGATGGACAAAGAGGTCGATGCCTATCTCGAGACCAAGACCCAGCCGGCCACGGCCATGTTCGACTATCTGTACGCCGAACTGCCCGCCGACCTCGTAGCCCAGCGTGAGCTGGTCGCCAACCTCGACCGCCAGTCGTAAGCGCTGAAGGACTCCCCACCATGGCACAAATCACTCTTATCGAAGCCGTGACCCAGGCGCTCGCCTACGAAATGGCACACGACGAAAGCGTCGTCGTCCTCGGCGAAGACGTTGGCGTCAACGGCGGCGTATTCCGCGCCACCCAGGGCCTGCAGGAAAAGTTCGGCGAATGGCGCGTGCTCGACACGCCGCTGGACGAAACCACCATCGCCGGCGTCACCGTCGGCCTGGCCGTGCAAGGCATGAAGCCGGTCGCCGAAGCCCAGTTCGAAGGCTTCATCTACCCGATGATGGAACAGATCTCCTGCCACGCCGCCCGCCTGCGCAACCGCACCCGCGGCCGCATGACGGTTCCGGCGGTGTTCCGCGCCCCCTGGGGCGGCGGCATCCGCGCACCGGAGCATCATTCCGAGGCGAACGAGCACCTGTTCACCAATATCCCCGGCCTGCGCGTGGTCATGCCGTCGTCGCCGGCACGTGCCTACGGCCTGCTGCTCGCCGCGATCCGCGATCCGGATCCGGTGATGTTCTTCGAGCCGAAGCGCATCTATCGCCAGTACAAGGAAGAAGTGCCCGACGACGGCGAAGCACTGCCGCTCGACGTCTGCTTCGTCCTGCGCGACGGCACCGACGTGACCCTGGTGACCTGGGGCGCACAGGTGAAGGAATGCCTCGAAGCCGCCGATGAGCTCGCCGAAAAGGGCATCAGTGCCGAAGTCATCGACGTCGCCACGCTGACCCCGCTGGACTTCGACACCATCGCCGAGTCGGTGACCAAGACCGGTCGCTGCGTCATCGTCCACGAAGCGCCGAAGACCGCCGGTTACGGTGCCGAGATCGCCGCGCGCCTGTCCGAGGAATGCCTGTACAGCCTGCTCGCGCCGGTCGAGCGCGTGACCGGCTTCGACACGCACATCCCGCTGTTCCGCCTGGAAATGAAGTACCTGCCCAGCGTCGAACGCATCGTCGAAGCCGCCCAGCGCACGCTTGCCGTCAGCTAACGAACCCAACGAGACCGACCCCATGGCCGATATCAAGACTTTTTACCTGCCCGACCTCGGCGAAGGCCTGCCCGACGCGACCATCGTCGAGTGGCACGTCAAGGAAGGCGACACCGTCAAGCTCGACGCTCCGCTGGTTTCCATGGAAACCGCCAAGGCCGTCGTCGACGTACCCTCCCCGTTCTCCGGCACCGTGAAGAAACTGCACGGTGCCGAGGGCGACATCATCGACACCGGCGCGGCCCTGGCCGATGTCGAGCTCGACCCGAACGCCAAGCAACGTGCCGATGCCGAAGCCACCGGCCACCACCATGGCCCGAAGAAGAGCGTCGGCAGCGCCGCCCCGGACGATTCGCACAAGGTCGTCGCTTCCGACGAAGGCGGCGAGATCGATGCGAACGGCAAGCCGGAACGCGAAGACGAAGGCACCGTGGTCGGCGCGATGATCAGCGGCACCCACGTGCATACCGAGCAGCTCAGCAACGTCGGCGGCGTCAAGGCCGTGCCCGCGGTGCGTGCGCTCGCCAAGAAGCTCAAGATCGACCTCGCCCGCGTGTCGCCCAGCGGCGCCGGTGGCGTGGTCACCCTGAAGGACGTCAAGGACGCCGCCGCGAATGGTTCGGCCGCGCTCGGCGCCGCCCCGGCACGCCCGGCTTCGGCAAACCACCTCGCCCCGCAGCTGCCGGAGCCGTCCGCGGCGCCGCAGCGCAGCTCGGTGTCGCTCGCCGGCAAGCCGGTACGCACCTCGCCTCCCGGTACGCAGGCCATGGGCCAGCCTGAGCAGCTGAAGGGTGTCCGGCGCAATATGGCCCGCGTCATGGCCGATGCACATGCCAACGTCGTGCCGACCAGCATCGTCGACGATGCCGACCTGCACGCCTGGTCCGGCAAGCAGGACATCACCGCCCGCCTGATCCGCGCCATCGTCAAGGCCTGCCAGACGGTGCCGGCATTGAATGCGTGGTTCGACGGCAAGAACCTGACCCGCACCCTGCACCCGCACGTCGACATCGGCATCGCGGTCGACACCGACGACGGCCTGTTCGTGCCGGCGTTGCGCAATGCCGACATGCTCGACGCGCGCGGCGTGCGCGAGGCCATCAACCGCCTGCGCAAACAGGTCGAGGACCGCAGTATTCCCGCGTCGGAGTTGAGCGGCTACACGATCTCGTTGTCCAACTTCGGCATGTTCGCCGGCCGTTACGCGACGCCGATCGTGGTGCCGCCGACGGTGGCGATCGTCGCCGCCGGACGCGGCCGCCACCAGATCACGCCGGTGATCGGCGGCTTCGAATCGCACAAGGTGGTTCCGTTGTCGGTGACCTTCGACCATCGCGCCTGCACCGGCGGCGAAGCCGCGCGGTTCCTGAAGGCGATGCTGGACGATCTGGCGCTGCCGACCTGACCTGTCCGACCGACGCGGTTTTGTAGAGCGGAGCTTGCTCCGCTTCACGCGGGGAACCGGACCCCCAGTGGAATCACCGGCGTGGTTCGTCAAGGCAACGGAGCAAGCCCCGTTCTACAAAGCGAAGCACCGCGCCATGTACCGAAAACTTGGAAACGGGAGATATCCGCCATGAGCCACCGCAGCCGCCTCGCCGGTTTCATCATCGACTGCCA
>DASYLE010000228.1:0-16293 GCA_036009745.1 Luteibacter sp.
ATCGCCTTCGTCGGTTTCGATCCGCGACCCCGGGAATCGGGCAAGTACCGCGGCCAGCGCAAGCTATCCAAGCGCGGCGACCCGGAAATCCGACGGCTGGGTTATATGGCGGCCAAGACCTTCGCCCGTCAGGAGGTCGGCCGGCCGCTGTACGACCACTATCGCGAGCGCAGCTTCAGTGCCACCGCCACCTACGTCATCCTCGCCAGAAAGATCCTTCGTCTGGCCCATGCCCTCATTACCAAGAACACCTTTTTCGACGCTAAAATTTTCGCTACCGCTTGCGCTTCAACATAGGATCTCCCACAGGGTCACCACTAGCCCCTTGTGGGAGCGAACCCTGTTCGCGAGTCCCTTGGGGCCGGGCCTTTCCCGGTTGCAGGGCTTCGAAAAAACCGCCGGATGGCTTATGTTGGGCTGCTATGACTTCCCTACGCATGCCGGCTGACGCGCCGACGACCCCGTCCGCGAGCCGTTCGCTGCTGCGTTTCCTGCCGTGGCTGGGCACCCTCGTCATCCTTGGCGCGGCGGCCTGGTTCCTCCGGCATTACCTGGCATCGATGTCGTGGCATGACATCAAGGCGGCCTGGACGCGACTGCCGCCAAGCCGGATCGCCGGTTCGATCGCCTGTACCTGCGTGAGCTTCACGGTGCTGGCCGCCTTCGATGTGCTCGCGGTGCGCTCCGCCGTGCCGGGACGCGTGCCGGTGTGGCTGGCGGCCTTCGCCGGGGTGGTCTCCAATGCGATGTCGAATACGCTGGGTTTTCCCGCACTGACCGGCGGTGCGGTGCGCTATCGCATCTATACGGCCGTGGGGCTGACGGCGGGCGATATCGCGCGAATCGTCTGGCTGGCCGGCATGGGCGTGGCGCTTGGCTTCGTGGTGGTGACCACCGGCGCCCTGGTCTGGGAACCGTCGATCGCGCATGGCTGGGGACGTTTCCCCGGCGTGGCCCTGGTCCTGTTCCTCGTGGTCGGACTGGCCTGGCTGGCGCGCAAGCCACGCAGCGTGACGATCTGGCGCTGGACCCTGATCTTTCCTTCGGCACCGGTGGCCGGGACCCAGCTGCTGATGGGTGCCGTGGAGATGACCGCGGCGATCAGTGCGTTCTATATCCTGCTGCCACCCGAATCGGCGCCACCCTTTGTCGATTTCCTGCCGATCTACGTGGCCGCCGTGCTGGCCGGCGTGGTCAGCCACGTACCCGGCGGCCTGGGCGTGTTCGAGACGATCATGATCGCCTCGTTTCCGCCGGAGGCACGGCCAGACCTGCTGACCGCCCTGGTCTGTTACCGGCTCTGCTACGGCCTGCTGCCGCTGGCGGTGTCGCTGCTTTCGCTGGGAGTATTCGAGTTTCGCCGCCGCGCCGGGCCCGTCAGTTCGACGGCGGGTAACGACGAATAAGCCTCTGCTGGCGCAGATGGTGGCGGACCAGCTCCCGCTTGCCGACCGGTGCATGGCCGCGCGCGCGATTGGCCGCACCAAGCTCGAACATCAGGCGCTGCTTGGCGAAGACCATCGCATAGACCTGGCGTATCGAGTATTTCGGATCCCAGGCATGCACGGCTTCGGAACCGGCGCCGTTGACTTCCATGATGGTGAACACGCCGCGACGCAGCTCATGCAGGTTGCGGTAGCGCACATCGAAACGCCCGGCATGGAAATCGGGCATGTCGCGCGCGATGGCATCGATGGTGGCGGCCAGCTCGTCGGTGGTTTGCGCGGTACCGTCCTCGTAGCGACCGCCGACGCGGGTGGAGCCGATCAGCGAAAGCCGTACCGTTTCACCGCTGGCGGGCACCCGGCTGCCGTCGTAACGGCATTCATGGCCGGGATTGCGCACGGCACGTCGCAAGCGGCGATCCGCCTCGACCAGCTGCGCGACATCGCGTATGCCGTCCCCGGTGACCTGCGGGTAGTGACGTAACAGGATACCGAGCAGGCGGCCGGTTTCCTGGCCTGGGTGGCGTACGTAGAAGATGCCGGCTTCACCCGGTTCGTCCAGATAGCGCTGCAGCATCAGGTGTTCGCCCGCGGGATAACGCGCGAGGTAATCGGCCAGTTGCAGGCTGCCATCGATCCGGCGCACGCCGTAGCCGCACCAGCCAAGATCGGGTTTGGCGACCACGGGAAAGACCAGCCCGGCCTCGCGCATCGCCGACAGCGCGGCGGCCAGCGACTCCGGTCCACCCGCTTGCAGCATCACGAACGGGGCTACCCTCGAGCGCGCATACGCGCCCATGCCATCGAAATACTCCGCCTTGCCGTCACCGACCAGGCCGCCGGTGGTAATTCGTGGATTGGCCGCCGAGGGCAAGGTGATGCTGCGATAGCGCAGGCCGAGCCAGCACCACTGCACGATCATCGGGATCAGGTTCATCCACTTGGGAATCCGCTCGAATGCGCCCGTACGCATGGCAACCGGCATCGACGCGGTGGTATCGACGATGCCGCAGCGCTCAGCCATGGGCGATGACCTCGTAGTGGATGGGCTTGTAGGCGAAGTTGTTGGACTGACCGGCGGAGCATGCGGTCAGCCCGATCAACAGGTCCATCTGCGCTTCGAATACGGTGTAGTCGCCCGGCCTGCTCAATGGCGGTTCGACGCGGATGACCCCTGTCTCGCTGTCGATCGGCACGTTCATGAAGATGTTGAAGGCGGTGGGGATGGTGTCGGGCACGACGCCGTAAGGCGCCAACACATCGGCGAGGTTGCCGAAGCAGCCTCGATGCGGCGCCGCATCCCCGTAGATGATGCGGAACATGTCGGCCGAGCATGGCGACAACATGAAATCGTGGCGGCCGACCCGGTCCTCGACGATGCGCAGCATCACCGTGCTGCGGTTGGAATAGAGCGGGTCGCCGGTACTGAAATAGATCTTGCTGGCGTAGTCGATGCTGCGTCCGGACGATAATGCCTCGTTGCGGTCGTGCAGGTTGAAGGCGACCAGGTCGGCCACCTGTTCGCCCTGCGGGTCGATCACCTTGAGCCGCTCGCCGCGTTTCAGTTCGAAGGCAACGCCGCTGCGCGGCGGGATGATCCGGATCATTCAGGTTTTTCCCTGGAGTGGGCGTGGAAGGGGCAGGTCCAGTCAGCAGCGACCTTGCGCCCACTGTACTGGCGCGCTTCGGAACTCCTGCCATGCACGGCGAGCATGGGATTGGCCGAGCCGGCCAGGGCGATATCGCGATCGACGATTGCCAGGCGTAGCTTTTCATAGCGGCCATCGGCGCGCAGGCGCTCGAACTGGCTATGCAGGTTGAAGACCATGACCGGGCTTTCGAAACAGCGCGCCGGACGGCCCGCCCCCGGGTGCAGGCCGACCACATAAAAGGCCTTGCCGCCAATGCTCATGCTGAAGTGCGGCGAGGCGGGATCGTTGCTGACGCGTTCGTCCCAGCCGTGGTCGATGCGATCGAGCGCGTGGATGGCGCCAAGGCGCCGCCATAGCGCATCTTCGAAATCCCGCTCGGATAGCGGCATCGACAGGGGGAACAAGACGGCGATGCTGACGAACAGGCTGTCCTCGCCAGCCCGCGCAGCGAAGGACTGCAGGCCGCGGGTGATGACGGTATCGTCGATGTCGTCGGCGATGTCGTGCGCGCACAGGCATTGCAACTGGCCTTGTGCGTGGGACGCCTTGGCACCCAGGCAGGGGAAGTCGTGCCGTTCGACGAAAGCCGCGAACGCCTGCTCGGTGGCACGGACGACATCCGGCCATGCGGTTGCACTGGTCGATGGGGTCTTGCGGGCAAGCATGTCTCTCTTTATCCCACGGCAGCATCGACTCAGCGTCGATGGATGCCCAATCCTGTTGCCTCCTGTATAGAGCCGCCGGGTGTTAACGGATGTGAAGGCTCACGGCATGGATCCTCGAGTCGCGATCCAACGGAGGTTCGAGAGGCTCACGGGCGCGTAACGGCACAGGGCGCAGCATGAACGCGCACCAGGAAGTATCACTCTCCCTCGTTGTGCCTCAGCTTCGCGGTCCTCTTCCCAACGCCACTGAGTATGCCCCGGCCAAGGTCGGGTTGCGGCCACGGCCGCCCCGGATCCGCGCTCGCGGCTCCTCACTCAAAGGCACATCCATGGATAACAACACCGTCACCAAGGTCCCGGCTGTCAACCTGGTCGATACCGCGGCGGCCCACGGCTCTTTCACCGTGCTGGGCAAGGCGATCGTCGCGGCCGACATGACCGACGTACTCAGGGGCACCGGACCGTACACGGTCTTCGCGCCTACCGACGAGGCTTTCGGCAAACTGCCGGGAGGCACGGTCGAGAACTGGCTGAAGCCGGAGAACAAGGCTGAACTCATTTCGGTGCTGAAGTACCACGTGCTACCTGGGCGCGCCTCGTCCGTGGAAGTGGCCGCCATGTCGCGGCCGAGGATGATGCAGGGCCAGTCGACCAGCATCGCGCGCGATGGCGACAAGCTCAGCATCGATGGTGCGAATATCGTCACCGAGGACATTACCTCCAGCAACGGCGTGATCCATGCGATCGATGCCGTGCTGCATGTGCCGAAGAACGACGCGAAACACTGACCCCTCGCCTGCTCGCATGGCGGCGTTCCCGCCATGCGACGTCAGCTCCCGATCGAAGCGATCAGGCCGTCCGCAAGCCAGTCGCGCAGGATCGCACCAGCCGTCTGTACACCGTTCCCGGCGTCCTCCCCGACCAGTCGCGCGCAAATGTCGCCGAAGCTCTCACCAGCGAGTGCCCATGCCAGGGCCTGGGCCTCCCCCGGCTCCATGCTGCGGAATCGCGTGGAAAACCCGTTGCGCCAGATGCGGATGACTATGGGAAAGGCCAGGATCCCCGCCGGCGGAGGTGTCTCCCCCGCGTTCAGTGCATGCCATAGCGCGGCGCAGTTGGTGAGCACCGCCCGGGTGCACAAGGTCGGTACGAAACGGAACAGGGCCCGGTCCCAGTCGATATCGCCCAGTGCCGCGGCGTCGACCGTGCTCGCATCGGCGCCGTCGAAAGCGCAGCGCAGGCGCCAGTCCAGCCATGCCAGTTCGGCAATCTCCGGATCGTCGGGAAAGCGCTTGGCGAGCGTCTGGTCGAACTCGCGGCCGTACTCGCCGAGCGTCCACGCATGGGGCGGATGGGCATCGATATGCGCGTCCGCCGCCTTGTCGAATGCATCGTCGCCGATCCAGGCGAGCGTCTTCGCATAGGTCTCGCGCAGGCAACCAGCGAGTTGTGCGCGATAGGCATGACGATAGACCGCCAGTCCCGCCGTGTTGGCGCGGCCGACATGACTTTCGACGTCGATCGGTATCGCGCGCAGCCATGCGCCGAAATCCTTTTGCAGTTCGAACAGGCTCATGCCGCGGCGTGCTCGAAGCGGGCGGCGCGCCGGCGGGCGATATCGAGCTCGGCGAGCAACTCAGGCAGTGGAGGGATGCGATCGTCGCGTTCGATCATCGTGGCGACGGCGCCGACGCGCCGGCAGGCCAGCTCGTACAGTGCCCAGACCGGGTCGGGGACCGGCTGGTCGTGCGTATCGATCAGCAGGTCGTTGCCCTGGCTGTGGCCGGCCAGGTGGATCTGGCGGACCCGGTCCATCGGTACGCCGTCCAGGTAAGCCAGCGGATCGAAGCCATGGTTCATTGCGCTGACATAGATATTGTTGACGTCCAGAAGCAGGAAACAGCCCGTGCGCTGGCACATCCTGGCAAGGAATTCCCACTCGGTCATGCACGAGCCGGGAAAGGTCAGGTAACTCGAGGGGTTTTCAATCAGCAGCGGGCGTTCGAGCACGTCCTGCGCGTGCGTGATGTTCGCGCAGACCAGATCCATGGCCTCGTCGGTATAGGGCAACGGGAGGAGGTCGTGCGAGTTGAAATCCTCGACCCCGGTCCAGCACAGATGGTCGGAAATCCAGAGCGGACGTACGCGTTCGGCCAGTTGCCTGAGACGGCGCAGGTAATCGTCATTCAATCCGTCCGCGGAGCCGATCGACATCGAGACACCGTGCAGGGCAACGGGGTAACGCTCGCGCACGCGGTCGATCACATGCAGTGGACGACCGCCTTCGACCATGAAGTTCTCGGAAATAACCTCGACGAAATCCACCGGCTGCGGGTCGGCCAGGAATTCCGGGTAATGGACCGGCCGCAAGCCGAGGCCGAAACCGTGGAAGGGTGTGAGGGCTTGGCCTGTCATGTCATCTCCAGGGACAGGCCCGACCGGAATCGCCGGCCGGGCCCGCAGATCACTTTTCGGTCAGGCTGCCACCGGCGGCCTTGCAGGCGTCGACGGTCACGGCCTTGAAGCCCTGGCCCTTGCAGGAGTTCAGGCCCTTGCAGTCATTGTGTGCGGTCTTGCAATCGGACGTGCCCTTGCAGGTGTTGATGCCGTAGCAATGCACGACGTTCGCGTCGCCCTTGGCGGTATCGGCGGCCGAGGCCGGTGCGGAGATGCTGACCGCGCCGATGGCGAGGATGGCGGCAGCGGCGGCGAAACTGGTAGCGGACTTCGATGCGAACATGGTGTGTCTCCGTAGGAAGGTTTGCCGTAGTGGCGTCATGGTATTCGCAACGACGGGTCGTGCGGTTACAGCCTTTCGCAAATAATCGTACGTGGTCGCCACTGGACCCCGGCCTGCGCCGGGGTGACGGTGAGGGGGATGGGTTGCGCGCCTTGCCCTGCTCGTCGCTCTTGCTCGTCATACCAGCGCAGGCTGGTATCCAGTGGCGCCAGTGGTCGGTGTTCGCCACTGGACCCCGGCCTGCGCCGGGGTGACGTGAGGGGGATGGGTGTCGCGCCTTGCTCTGCTCTTCGTTCTTGATCGTCATTCCAGCGCAGGCTGGTATCCAGTGGCCCCAGTGATGGGTTGTCGCCACTGGACCCCGGCCTGCGCCGGGGTGACGGTGAGGGAGATGGGTGTCGCGCCTTGCTCTGCTCTTCGCTCTTGATCGTCATACCAGCGCAGGCTGGTATCCAGTGGCGTCAGTGGTCGGTATCGCCACTGGACCGCGGCCTGCGCCGGGGTAACGTGAGGGGGATGGGTGTCGCGCCTTGCCCTGCTCTTCGTTCTTGATCGTCATACCAGCGCAGGCTGGTATCCAGTGGCATCGGTGATGGGTTGTCGCCACTGGACCCGGCCTGCGCCGGGGTGACGTGAGGGGAATGGGCGCCGCGCCTTGCTCTGCTCTTCGTTCTTGATCGTCATACCAGCGAAGGCTGGTACCCAGTGGCGTCAGTGTTCGGTGGTCGCCACTGGACCCCGGCCTGCGCCGGGGTGACGGTAAGGGAGACGCGTGCCGCGCCTTGCTTTGCTTTTCGCTCTTGCTCGTCAAACCAGCGCAGGCTGGTGTCAGCGTATGCCAAGCTTGTGATCGAGCGAAAGCACACCGCCACCTCGCGCAACGAGATATAGCAGCAGCGCCGCCCACGACAGGTGCGTCGGCCAGGCATCCGGATAGACGAAGACCTCGATCACCGTGGTCATGCCCAGCAGGGCCAGTGCGGAAAGCCGCGTGCACAGGCCAAGAACGAGCAGCACCGGAAAGAAGTGCTCGGCGTACGCAGCCATGTGCGCGGCGATCTCCGGTGGCACCAGCGGAATCTTGTACTCGTCGCGGAACAGTTCGTACGTGCTGTCGGTGATGGTGAGAAAACCCTCGACCTTGGTCCGTCCGGACTGGAAGAAGATCGCGGCGATCGCGAAACGCGCGACCAGGGCAAGGAAGGAGTGGCCGATCAGGTTGCCGATACGGTCGGCCAGTGCGTTCCAGCGCGAACGCAGTCCGCTACGCGGCAAGTCTTGGGTGAATTCCATGATGGGTTCCGGTCAGGGGCTGGTTGAAACGAAGGCACCCATGGCAAGCAGGGTGGTGAGCATCGGTGCGATCTCCACGTCCGGATCGTCCAGCAGCATGACTTGCGCGGCGGCGGCGAGCGGCTGCCCGGCGGCGCAGGCATCGAGAAAGGTACAGGTGCCGCGACTGATCGCTGTCCATCGAACCTGCCCGTCGTAGCGGGTCAGCAAGGCGCCTTCACCGGTCCAGGGCAGCTCGTCATCGACCGCCAGCTCCTCGCGATTGGCGTGCCAGATGGAGAAAATGGGTTGTGCCTCGAACCATGCCCAGCGGGTGGCCGGATGCGGAAGCCACACGGTATCGGGCCCCGGTCCAGCGATATCCGCGGCATCCAGCACGGCCTCGTCGAGCGCTGTGTGCGATTCGATCCAGTAGCGGTCCAGGCGCGCGATATCGGCGAGGTAAGGCAGTTCGCGCGCAGGCTCGAACGTATCCAGGAAGTCGGCGAAGTGCCGGCCGTAGTCGAGCAGGCGCGCGTCCGTGGGCGGCGTGGCGCGCGCATGGATCGTTGCCGCGGCGCGAAACCATGCTTCGCCGACCAGCCGTTCGACAGTGGGGTAATTGGCCTGCAAGGCATCGACGCAGCCCTTGATCACCGTGTTCCGGTAAACGCGAAAGCCGGGCTGCCGGGCGAGGCTACCGTCGTCGGCATAAAGTGCGTGGATGAAATCATCCTGGAAATCGGCGAGCTTCATGCGTGGGCCGTCCGTTCGTCGAGGATGGCCTGCGCGCGGTCGCGCTCGTCCATCAGTTCGCCGAACCCGGGCAGCCTGTCGTCGCGTTCGATCAGTGTCGGCCGCGGGCCACTGCGTTC
Organism: Luteibacter sp.; assembly: GCA_036009745.1. Classification (GTDB taxonomy): domain Bacteria; phylum Pseudomonadota; class Gammaproteobacteria; order Xanthomonadales; family Rhodanobacteraceae; genus Luteibacter. Next base: position 8,650 of record DASYLE010000228.1, read on the forward strand.
GATGACACGGCGATAGAGGGACCAGACCTCATCGGCGACCGGTGCATCGTGCGAATCGACCAGCAGCGCCGCGCCCAGCTCGGGATCCTCGCTATGGCCGGCCAGGTGGATTTCCATGACGGCATCGACCGGAAACGCATCGAGATAGGTCGGCGCATCGAAACCGAGGTTGCGTGCGCTGATATGTACATTGTTGACGTCGAGCAGCAGGCCGCAACCCGTGCGTCGGGCCAGTTCGGCGAGGAAGTCGACCTCGCTCCACTCGTGACCGTCAAGAACCATGTAGTGCGTGGGGTTTTCCACGGCGATGCGGCGGCGTAGCGCATCCTGCGTGCGCTGCACATTGTCGGCGATACGCTTCAGCGCCTCGTCGTTGCGCACGAAGGGCAGCAGGTCGGGGTAATAGTGGTCGCGCCACGCCGACCAGGCGAGGTGTTCGGAAACCAGCATGGGCTCGGTGCGCGCGACCAGGGTGGCAAGCCTTTGCAGGTGGACGGGGTCCGGCGGTGCATCGGCGGCCAGCGACAGGGAAACGCCATGCAGCGATAACGGATGCCGTGCGCGGATCGCGTCGAGCCAGGCCAGCCGCGGCCCGCCATCGACCATGTAGTTTTCCGGGTGCACTTCGAACCATAGGCCATCGGCTGCACAGGCCAACGCGTCTTCGTAGTGCTGTGCCTTGAGGCCGAGGCCGGCTCCGTTCGTCATGGGTCTGTGCCGTTGGTCGCCGGCGCGGGGACACCGCGCCGGCGAGTCCCGTCAGGCGCCGATCGGCGTCAGCGAGCCGGCGCCCTTCGGCGTCTTGATGGTGACGCAGGTGCCGGCCGGCACGTTCTTCCAGGCATTGCCCTGGAAGTCGGCCTTGGCGGTGCCCGCGCAGGTCGTGCCGGCGCCGGCCTTGCAGTCGTTCTGGCCGGCCTTGGAAACGCCGTAGCACTTCTCGACCGGGGTCTTCTTCATCATGGCGTTGTCCTGGGCCATGGCGACGCCGGACACGAGGGCGGCAAGGGTGATGGCGACGGTGGCGACATTGCGAGCGTTCATGGGTTGGGTTCCTGTCCAGGTAGGGGTGACCGGTCGGGTGGGTGCCGGTCTGACAGGACATTCGCTGCAGGGTGAGCCCCGGTTACAGCGGCGGCCCACATTTTTTCCGCGCGGCGATGTAACCGATATCGCGCTTGTGACGAATAGCCCGTCATGAGCAGGCAAGGTCGGGCGTCACCAGGGCATGTAATGGACCGCGGCTATCGCGGGTCTTCCGGATACTGGTACCAAAGGACGCCGGACCGCCATGCCTCTTCGACCCTTCGCCGCCTGCCCCACCGCCCTTCGGTCGTTATCCTGCCGATATATGGAGGCTGGGTGAGTCCGGCGCACGTATCCGGGACGCCGGAGGCCCCGGAAGAGCGGCTGCACCGCCTCTTCGTCGCCGGCCTCGATGGCGACGCGACGGCTTACCGGTCTTTCCTGGATGAACTGGGCAGGCACCTGCGTGCCTTCCTGCGCCGGCGCCTGGCGCATGCGCGGGACGATATCGAGGACATCCTCCAGGAAACCCTGCTTGCCGTGCACAATGGCCGGCATACCTATCGCGCGGATCAACCGCTGACCGCATGGGTCCACGCGATCGCCCGCTACAAGCTGATGGATTTCTTCCGCTCACATGCCCGCCGCGAGGCATGGAACACGCCCCTGGACGAGGATTCCGAGGTCTTCGCCGGCTCCGATGCGGAACCGGCCCAGGCCAGGCGGGACATCGGCGTGTTGCTTGAACAATTGCCCGACCGGCATCGCCTGCCGATCCTGCATGTGAAACTGCAGGGACTATCCGTGGCCGAAACGGCAAAACTGACCGGCCTGTCGGAATCGGCGGTGAAAATCGGTGTACACCGGGGACTGAAGACATTGGCGCTACGCATCCGGGGTACCGCATGAAAACCGAAGACCTGGTATCGATGCTGGCCGCCGATGTTGCGCCGGTCGACCGGCATGCGCCCGGCAAGCGTTTTGCGTGGGCCCTGCTGTTCGGCATCGTCGGTGCCGTCGTGCTGATGGCGGTGCTGTTCGGCGTGCGCCGCGATATCGGCGAAGCGATCCTCATGCCGATGTTCTGGGTCCGGCTTGGCTTCGCCGTCGTCATGGCTGCCGCATCCCTGGTCGTCACGGCGCGCCTGTCGCGTCCTGGCGTGCGGCCCGGCAAGGCCTGGCTCGGTGTCGCCGCGCCCGTACTGGCGGCCTGGATCGCCGCGGCTGTCGTGCTCGCGCTGGCGGCCCCCGACGCCCGCCTGGACCTGATCCTCGGCCATACCTGGCGCGTCTGTCCGCTGTGCATCGCGATACTTTCGACACCCGCGTTCGTTACGATCTTCTGGGCGATCAGGGGCCTGGCACCGACCCTGCTGCGCCTGGCCGGCGCCGCGGGCGGCCTGCTTGCCGGCGCCACCGGCACGATGGCGTACTGTCTGCACTGCCCTGAACTGGCCGCGCCGTTCTGGTCGCTCTGGTACCTGCTCGGCATGGCGGTGCCTACCGTGGTCGGTGCGCTGCTTGGTCCGCGGTTGCTGCGCTGGTGATCCGGTAGCGCTGGAGGTAGACGCGGAGCAGACTGGCGGCCCGGCCGCTGGAGCAGCACATGAAGCTTGCTACTTACCGCATCGACAACGCGATCCGCATCGGTCGCTGGGACGGGGTATCCGAACGCCTCCATCCGCTGTTGCTTGCCGAGGGCTCGCCAGCGACCGACTTGCTGGCCCTGATCCGCGGCGAAGCCACACGCGAATGTGATGAGTCGCATGCCCTGGCCGATGTCGAACTGCTCGCGCCGATTCCCTTGCCCGCGCGAAATATCTTCTGCGTCGGCAAGAACTACCGGAATCACGCGCGCGAGTTTTCCCAAAGCGGCTTCGACGCATCGCATGGCGCAGGCGACGGGATTCCCGAGTACCCGATCATCTTCACCAAGACCCCGCAGACGGTCATCGCGCATGGCGCCACGGTCTGGTCGGCCGAGGGCGTTACGGATGCGCTCGACTACGAGGCGGAACTGGCGGTGATCATCGGCCAGGGCGGCCGCGGCATATCGAAGGCCAATGCCGCCGCGCATGTCTGGGGCTACACCATCGTCAACGACGTCACCGCGCGCGACTGGCAGAAGCGCCATGGACAGTGGGACCTCGGCAAATCCTTCGATACGTTCTGCCCGATGGGCCCGTTCGCGGTCAGCGCCGACGAGATCGACGGTGGCAACCTGGACCTGAGTTGCTGGATCAACGGCGAGCTGCGCCAGCACGCCAATACCCGGGACCTGATCTTCGATATTCCCACCCTGATCGAGACGATCTCGGCGGGCATCACGCTCTACCCCGGCGACATTATCGCCACTGGCACGCCCGAGGGCGTCGGTATTGGTTTCACGCCACCGAAATTCCTTCGCACCGGTGACGTGATGCGCATCGAGATCGAAGGCATCGGCAGGCTGGAAAACCGCATCGCCTAAAACAGATGGCGGAACGCCCAGAACAGACCCGCGGCCAGCGCGATCGATACCGGCAAGGTAAGCACCCAGGCCATCAGCAGGCTGCGTACCGTGTTCCATTGCAGGCCCGAACCGTTCGCCACCATCGCGCCGGCGACGCCGGACGACAGCACATGCGTGGTACTGACCGGCAGGCCGAAACGGTCCGCGGCGCCGATGGTCAATGCGGCAACAATCTCCGCCGACGCACCCTGCGCATAGGTCATGTGCTGCTTGCCGATGCGTTCGCCGACCGTGCGCACGATGCGCTTCCAGCCGACCATGGTGCCCAGGCCCAGGGCGATCGCGACGGCGACCTTGACCCAGGTCGGGATGAACTTGGTCGCGCGATCCAGCAGCCCATGGTAATTGTCGAGCACGGCCTGGTCGTCGGCGCTGAAGGCCGGCTGTTTCGCCTTGGCCATCAGGCGCAGGGTTTCGGAGGTCAGGTACATGTTGTTGCGTACGTTGTTGACCTCGGCCTGCGGCACGTCGCTGAGCGAGGCGCGTCCGCCAACCTGGCCGCCGATGGTGTCGGTCAGCTTGCGCACGGCATCGATCGTCGTCGGTGCGAGTTCGTGGCCGTTGATGTAATGCTCGAGGTCGTCGCGCGGCGACTGCGATACGGCGCCGTCGGTCGCGTAGCGCGAGAGCACTTCGCTGGCATGGTGCGCGACCGAGATGAAACTCTGGGTTTCGCCCGGGGTGACCGCGCGGTTCAGCGCATAGGCGCCCGGCACCGTGCCGATCAGGATCAGCATGATCAGGCCCATGCCCTTCTGGCCGTCGTTGGAACCGTGTGCGAAGGACACGCCGGTGCAGGTCAGGATCAGCAGGCTGCGTACCCAGAACGGCGGCGGCTGGTCGCCCTTCGGTTCGGCGTAGAGCTCGGGCACGCGGACCAGGGCGCGCAGCAACAGCAGCAGGAGGGCCGCGAAGACGAAGCCAACCAAGGGCGAAAGCAGCAGGGACTTGCCGATGCTCCAGGCCTGGCTCCAGTCGACGCTGCTGGACGCCGCGCCCGCGTTCATCATCTGGTTCATCAGGCCGACGCCGATGATCGAGCCGATCAGCGTATGCGAACTGGAAGCGGGCAGACCCAGGTACCAGGTGCCGAGGTTCCAGATGATCGCCGCGATCAGCAGGGCGAAGACCATGGCGAAGCCGGTACCCGAACCGACATTGAGGATCAGGTCGATCGGCAGCAATTGCAGCACCGCATAGGCCACCGCGCCGCTGGAGAGCATCACTCCGATGAAATTCCAGGTGCCCGACCAGACCACGGCGAAGCTCGCCGGCAGCGCGCGGGTGTAGATCACCGTAGCCACTGCGTTGGCCGTGTCGTGGAAGCCGTTGACGAATTCGAAGCCGAGCGCGATCAGCAGCGCGATCACCAGCAGCACATAGGCCATCGTCGAGCTTGATGGAATGCTGGTCAGGTCGTGGCCGAGCTGGGTGCCGACATAGGCGGCGGCACCGAGCAGGCAGAGGCCGAAGACGACGAAACCCAGGTAACGGGTATGCGCCGGGCCTTTCACGTTTTCCATCAGGACTGAGCTGTTCATGCTTTCGTACCGGCAGGGAACGGAAGCACAGGCTTACCAGTCGATTGTGACCTGCCGGTGTCAGGCGGAAAGAACGCGCATCACAAAGGCCAGGACAGGATCAGTGGCGAGGACGCCAGGGAGACAGCACCGGGTGGGGCTTGGGCGTCGGCTGCCGCGAAGCCCCCCGTACCCACGGCCCAGGCACGGTCGTGGCCGAGGGCGAGGCCCCATAACTCGACACCATTGAGCTTGCCCTGCGAGGCCTTCACGACGTCCATCCATGGTGTCCAGTGGTGGCCGCCGTCGACGGTGGCGAAGATCAACCCGTCGCGGGTAATGAACCAGCCGTGGCCGCCGTTGCCCATGCGCAGGCGGGTGATCGCGATGGCCTCCTCCGGATCGAGGTCCTTCGGCACGGCGACATCGGCGGCCTGCCAGTGCTGGCCACCGTCCTCGCTGCACCAAACCTTGTAGCCGCCACCGATACAGCCATGCGCGGCATCGGCAAAGCTCACGCCCATGAGGTGGACGTCGGTGGCCAGGGTCACCGCCGTCCAGTGCTCGCCGGTGTCGTCGGTACGGCGCACCGTGCCGGCGCTGCCGACTGCCCAGCCGCGCCGGGCGTCGACGAACTGGAGGTCCTGCAGGGCGATATGGTCCAGCGATTGCGGCACGCGTTGCCACTGCTGACCGCCGTCGATGCTGCGGAAAATTCGATCCTCGCCGACGATGACCCCGTGCGAGGCATCGGCGAAGGCGACCGCATAGGCATCGCCCGGCATTTTCAGATCGGCTATCGCCGGGTCGTCGCCGGTGCTGAAGAGGCGGTCGAACAGCTCCCAGTGCGCGCCGGCGTCCTGCGTACGCAGGATCTCGCCATTGGTGCCGACGGCGAAACCGCGTTGGGCGTCGACGAAGGTCACGCGGTGCAGGGTGTCCGCGAAATCCGAATGCTGCGCGACATGCCAGTGCGTGTCCGCCGCACCGTTCGCCATGGCGACCTTCAGCCCCGCGCCGCCGACCGCATACAGCTTTCCGGACGGCAGGACGAGGATATCGGCGAAGAATGCATCCGCGCCGGCCAGGCCCGAGGCGGTCGCCTCATGGCCGTTCTGTTGCAGCGAAAGATCGACCCGTGCGAAGTCGGCGGCGACGTAGTCGCCCGGATCGAGCTGTCGTCCCAGGTCGTGGCAATCCGCATGTACGCCCTGGAGCGGGCAGTGGGGGTAGGGCGGTTGAAGTGCCGATGCGGCAGGCTTCGCCGGTGCGGGCGAAGCCTTGTCCTCATGTTTCTGGCAAGCACCAAACGCCAGGCATGCCGATACCGCCAGTAACCACCGTGCTGCGATCATGAACATCCCGACTGTCCCCGCCGCGGCGGTATCCGGTCATTTTACGCCTTTCGGCGCCTCGGCCTGTTGCAGCGGCCCGACCGACACGTGCCCGGCCCAGCCATCGAAGACCGCGACCGCGGCACGATCGATGCCGGCCGCCACTACCTGGATCTGCGGGCAGGACTGCGACGCGGAGGCGGCCGATTCGTCCTGTGCGGCGATACCGGCCATGCAGTACGTGCTGCCGCCGGTATCGAGCCGCGACAGCATGGCCATGCCTTGTGCGTAGCGCTGTTCGGCACGCGACGCGGCCGTGGCATCGGCATAGACCGGTTTCATTTTCGCGAGCAGGTCCTCGGCGGCCTTTTGGTCCGCGGCCGTGGCGCTGTCATAGGCCGCCTGGTAATCCGCCTTGAAGCTGGAGTTCGCTCGCTCGGCGGCCAGGCTCAGCCATGCCAGCGCGAGCGGACGGTTCGCCGGCTGCTGGTCGCCATTGAGCGCCATGACACCGAGCACGTACTGCGCCGGCTTGCTCGCCCAGCTGGCCGCGGTGGTGAAAAAGCGCTTCGCATTGACGTAGTCATGCTGGCCATAACTCTGGCTGGCGATGCAGTAGTAATAGTCGCCGGGCAGGAATTTCTCTTCGCCGATGACGCAGTGGGTGCTGGCGAGGTCCTTGTCGCTGGGCGGCGCGGCCTTCGGTGCATCCGCCGCGCTTGCCATGACCGGCGCGGTACAGGCGATCGCGAACAGCACGGACAGCCATCGCTTCGAAACGGTCTTCATGACGCTCCCCTCTGCGTTGATTCCGGATGCACATGCTAAACGCGCCTCATGCGTTCGCGGATGACGAAAGATGAATGAGGGACCGCAAGAATTTGTCGGGAAGTGACTTACGGCAGGGAGCGGGGCGCGCTATCGCCTCGTATAGTTGCGGTTTTCGAAGACCGGGGGTTTGTACATGAGTTTGCCACGCGTGGGACGATCCCTCTTGACCGCCGCCTGTGCCCTGGCGTTGTCCGCGCCGCTGGCTGCCCAGGATGCCGTGTCATTCCAGGACATGGCCACCTATGTGAGCCGGGCCCGCCAGCAGCTCGACGTGCCGGGCATCGCCGTCGCCGTGGTCAAGGACGGCAAGGTCGTTTTCGAACAGGGTTTCGGCGAGCGCAGCCTGGGCGGTCATGAACCCGTCGACGCGCATACGCTCTTTTGCATCGCATCCAATACCAAGTCGTTCACGGCGACGGCC
>DASYLE010000229.1:0-7279 GCA_036009745.1 Luteibacter sp.
CTTTGGGGCTGTGACTCTCCCGGTCGCAGGCTCTAAAGAGCTCATAACCTTGAGCGCATAGCCCCAAAGGACTCGCGAGCAGGGCTCGCTCCCACAACTGCCTGCCCCTGCCCAGGCACTCCGGGCAAAAAATCCCGTGAACCAGTTACTTGGCAGTTTCCCGGCCGCGGTGCAAACTCCCGCCCATGTCACCCGCCGTACGCCTTGGGGAAAGCGCCGGCTCACCCGCCCGTTGTTTCCCGTCGATGCCGGTCCCTCGCTGGGCCGCGTACCTGTGTGTCCTGCTCCTGGCCCTGCTTGCCGGCCCGGTCTCGGCCGAGTCGCTCTACCGCTGCACCGGCATCAGCGGGGAAACCGTCTTCACCGGCCATACCGATGGCTATAAGGACTGCAAGAAACTCGCGGGCAGCCCGGTGAACACCATCAGCATGCCGAGGGCCGCCAAGCCGGCGGCCCGGCCGGCGGTGCCGACGGTGGATGCCTCGGTCACCACCACGGCCAAGGCCCTGCCGCCGCCGCTCGCGGCTCCCGCACCGGTCCCCGGCAAGTGGGCCTACCAGGAAAACCCCGGCGATTCGGTGGCCGTCGCGCCTGCCGCATCCAAAGTGCTCCGCGGCGCGGTCTATCGGATCGTCAAGGCCGACGGCGGTGTGGAATACACCAATGTGCGACCGGCCGGCGACAAGGGCCACGCGGTCACCATGCTCTTCAGCTACATCGCCACCTGCGCCGCCTGCGACCTGCGCTCGCCGATCAACTGGGACACGGTGCCGCTTAACCTCACCGCGTATGCGGACGTCATCCGTTCGGCCAGCGCGGAATCGGGCGTGGATGAGGCGCTGCTACGCGCGATCATCCATGCCGAAAGCGCCTTCAATCCGCGTGCTTTGTCGATCAAGGGCGCCCAGGGCCTGATGCAGCTGATGCCCGGCACCGGCCGCGACATGGGTGTGATGGATGCCTTCGATGCGAACCAGAATATTCGTGGCGGCGCGCGTTACCTGGCCTTGCTGCTGAAGAGCTTCAATGGCGATGAAAGGCTTGCGGCCGCTGCGTATAACGCAGGGCAGGGCGCCGTGCAGCGCTACAACGGCGTGCCGCCGTACGCGGAAACGCAGGTTTATGTGGAGCGTGTCGGGCAGCTGCGCAAGCGGTACGGCACATCGCTGCGCGGCGCGCCGCTGGCCTCCCGCAGCCCTTAGCAAGTTGCTGTGGGCTAGGCTCTTGCTCCCACAAAAAAAATAAAAAGCTGCAACTTCTTGCGGGCTTCTACCGGAACGATGCCTGGCTTGCCTGCACCGAGGTCGGCGGGCGCTGCGCCAGCGTGACCTTGGCATGGAACGGCGCGCCGGCACGCAGGCCGGATACTTCGACGGTCGTGCCGGGCTTCACCGCCGCCTCGCGGCGACGCAGGTCGGTGGGATCGAGGATGTCCTGGCCGGCGATGTTGAGCAGCACGTCGCGGGGCTGCAGGCCGGCCTGGGCGGCGGGGCCGCCGGGGAAGACGTCGGTCAGCACCACGCCGCGTGCCGCCGAGGGCAGGCCGCTGTCCGCCGAAATGCTGATCGTGGTGTAGTCGGCGCCCATCCAGCCGCGGACCACGTGGCCGGTCTGCACGATCTGGTCGAGGACCTGCTTGGCGCTGGCGACAGGGATGGCGAAGCCGATGCCCTCGGCGCCGACGGCCTGGCCGATCAGCGCGGTATTGATACCGACCAGCTCGCCGTTGGCATTGACCAGGGCACCGCCGGAATTGCCGAAATTGATCGCCGCATCGGTCTGGATGAAGCTTTCCGGGCTGGACAGGTTCAACTGGCGGCCGATCGCGCTGACGATGCCCATGGTCACCGTCTGGCCGATGCCGAAGGGATTGCCGATCGCCAGCACCACATCGCCGACCCGCGGTTTGCGCGGGTTTTCGTCGATATGGATGGCGGGCAGGTTGCTCGCGTCGACTTTAAGCACCGCCAGATCGGTCTCCTCGTCCGAGCCGATCACATGCGCGCTGGCCACGCGGCCGTCGTAGAGCAGGACCTGGACGTCGTCGGCGCTGGCGATGACGTGGTTGTTGGTCAATACGTAACCATCGCCACTGACGATCACGCCGGAGCCGAGGTTCTGCTCCCTCTTTTTATAGGCGGGGCCGGAGGGTACGCTGAAGATGCGCTGCAGCACCGGGTCCGAGTAGACGGTGTGCGGTTGCTCGGTAACGAGTTTGTTGGCGTAAATATTTACTACCGAGGGTGCCGCCCGTGCCACCGCGTCGGCATAGGAACTGGGCGCCTGGGGCGCCGCGGCGCTCTCCACGGGGGCCGTTTCGCCATGGGACAGGCCCAGCCGGGCGCGCAGCGCGCCGCCGCTGCCAGGCCAGAAAAGGCCTATCACGAAGGCCACGGCGAGGCCGAGGACGACGAAGCGGGCAATGAAGGCGAGCGTGCGGGCGGCATGTTTCATGAAAGCGGGAAGTCGTCCTGGATCGTCGTCACGGCGCCAGCACGAGCCGTTGGTCGACTAGGGGTGACGTTCAGTTTTATTGTACGTCGCGAGGCCTGACGCTACACTAACGCGATTTTTGCGGGGTCCCAACCGGCTCCTCGCATCTCAATGGCATAAGTTCCGGAGAGCCTGATGGCGAACGAAGTCGTCGATCACGGTCGCCGCCGATTCCTTACCGCAACCACGGCAGTGGTTGGCGGCGTTGGAGTGGTAGCGGCGATCGTGCCTTTCATCAAGTCGTGGGAGCCGAGCGCGCGCGCTAAGGCTGCGGGTGCGCCGGTCACGGTCGACATCAGTGCGATCGAAGCGGGTCAGAAGGTCACGTTCGCGTGGCGCAGTCTGCCCGTGTTCGTGGTCAACCGGACCAAGGCCCAGCTCGACCAGCTGCCCGGCCTCGATCCGCGACTGCTCGATCCGAAGTCGACCAATGCCGACCAGCAGCCGAAGTACGCCCAGAACGACGTTCGCTCGGTCAAACCCGAGTGGCTGGTCGTGATCGGCCTCTGCACGCATCTTGGCTGCGTTCCCGACTTCGTCCCGGACATCAAGCCCGAGCCGTTCGACGCGAACTGGAAGGGCGGCTTCTTCTGCCCCTGCCACAAGTCGCGCTACGACCTGGCCGGCCGCGTGTTCAGCGGCGTGCCCGCGCCGAAGAACCTGCCGGTGCCGCCGTACCACTTCGTCGACGACACGCACATCCAGATTGGCGTCGATCCGAAGGAGGCCGGCTAATGGCTAATGTATTCACCCGGGTCGGTGACTGGGTCAACGAGCGCGCTCCGAACATGGCGCCGATGTACCGCAAGCACATGACCGAGTACTACGCGCCGAAGAATTTCAATCTTTGGTACTACTTCGGCTCGCTGGCGATCCTGGTGCTGGTCAACCAGATCGTGACCGGCATCTTCCTCACCATGAATTACAAGACGAGTGCGCTCGAAGCGTTCAACTCGGTCGAGTACATCATGCGTGACGTGGAGTGGGGCTGGCTGATCCGCTACATGCACTCCACCGGCGCCTCGCTGTTCTTCGTCGTGGTGTTCATGCACATGTTCCGCGGCATCATGTACGGCTCGTACAAAAAACCCCGCGAGCTGGTGTGGATCCTCGGCATGCTGATCTTCCTCGTGCTGATGGCCGAGGCGTTCATGGGCTACGTGCTGCCGTGGGGCAACATGTCGTTCTGGGGCGCGAAGGTGATCATCTCGCTGTTCGGCACCATCCCCTTCATCGGCGATGCGCTGGTGCAGTGGATCATGGGCGACTTCCTGCCCGCCGACGCCACCTTGAACCGCTTCTTCGCGCTGCACGTGATCGCGCTGCCCCTGGTCCTGCTCCTTCTGGTCGTGCTGCATATCGCCGCACTGCATGAAGTGGGCTCGAATAACCCGGACGGCGTCGAGATCAAGAAGGGTCCGAAGGGCAATCGCTGGGATGCGACCAAGCCCACCGATGGCATTCCGTTCCACCCGTACTACACGGTGAAGGACCTGTTCGGCGTCGGCTTCTTCCTGATGATCGCCGCGTTCATCATCTTTTTCGCGCCGACCTTCGGTGGCTGGTTCCTGGAACACGACAACTTCATTCCGGCGAACAACCTGGTCACCCCGACCCACATCAAGCCGTCGTGGTACTTCACGCCGTTCTACGCGATCCTGCGCATGATCCCGTCCTACTTCGGTACGGCGATCTGGGGCGTGATCGGCATGTTCGGCTCGATCCTGCTGCTGGCCCTGCTGCCGTGGATCGACCGTGGCCAGGTGCGCTCGGTACGCTACCGCGGCGTTGGCTTCAAGATCGGCCTGGCCGTGCTCGTCATTACCTTCCTCGCCCTGGGCGCGGTCGGTGCCGGCGTGACCGCCGAGGTGATCCCGGAGTGGTTCCCGAGCGTGGACGTCACGACCTGGGAAAACGCTTTCGGTCGCCTGATGACGTTCGGCTACTTCGGTTTCTTCGTATTCCTGTGGATTTACACGCATTTCGGCTTCGAGAAAACCAAGCCGGTTCCGGAACGGGTGACGACGCATGATTAAGCGCTATTTTTCCTCGATCGCGCTGGCGTTTGGCCTGCTGGTCGGTGCTGGCTCGGCCCTGGCCGCCGAAGGCGGTCCGGAGCTTGCGAACCCGGGCACCAACCTCAGCGACACCGCGTCGCTACAGCGTGGCGCCAAGCTGTTCTTCAACTACTGCGTCGGCTGCCACTCGCTGAAGTACGTGCGTTACTCGCGTATCGCCGAGGACCTTGGCCTGAGCGAAGACGAGGTCATGAACAACCTCAACTTCACCGGGGCGAAGTTCGGCGAAACCGTGGTCTCGCACATGCCGGAAGACTCGGCCAAGGGTTGGTTCGGCAAGGCACCGCCGGACCTCTCGCTGGAAGTGCGGGCCAAGGGCGCGGATTGGGTATATGCCTACCTGAACTCGTTCTACCTCGACCCGAGTCGTCCGGTCGGCTGGAACAACACGGTGTTCCCGAACGCCTCGATGCCGTTCCCGCTGTGGGAATTGCAGGGTTTGCAGTCCGCGGTGCATGGCAAGGCCAAGCCCGGCGAGGATGCCCCGGTCGAGAAGCTCGAGATCACCCAGGCAGGCCGGATGACCCCGGAGCAGTTCCGTGGCGCCACCCGTGACCTGACCGCGTTCCTCGAATATGCCGCCGAGCCGGCAGCACTACAGCGCCAGTCCATGGGCATCTGGGTGCTGCTGTTCCTCGCGGGTTTCACCTTCCTTGCCTGGATGCTCAAGCACGAATACTGGAAGGACGTGCATTAAGCACGTACATTGATGCGATGGGGCGGCGCAACGCCGCCCCAGTCGTTTCTGCGGTTTGGTTGGGGAGGGGAGATCCGCACCATGGTCCAGAACACCCGTTCGCGCACTGTGCTTACGCTTTATACGACTGCCGAAGATATTCAGTGCCACCGCACGCGGCTTGTACTCGCCGCCAAGGGCGTCACCTACGATCGCGTGATGATCGACCCGGCCAAACCGCCGACCGACCTGACCGACCTCAACCCGTATGGCACGGCGCCGACCCTGGTCGACCGCGATCTCGTGCTGTACGACACCGCCGTGGTCTGCGAATACCTCGACGAGCGCTATCCACACCCACCGCTGATGCCGATCGACCCGCTTTCGCGGGCACGACTGCGCCTGGCCTGTGTGCGGATCGAGCTGGACTGGCTGCCCGAAGTGGCCGCCATCCGTGCCGGTGGCCGCCCGGCCGAGGCCGCGCGCAAACGCCTGCGCGAGCAACTGCTTTCCTCGCTGCCGCTGTTCAAGGCCTCGAAGTTCTTCCTGAATCCGGAAATGAGCCTGGCTGATTGCCTGGTGGCCCCGGTGATCTGGCGGCTGGGCCATCTGGGTGTGGACCTGGGGCGTGACGGCAAGCCCATCGTCGATTATGGCGAACGCCTGTTTCACAGCCAGGGCTTCGCGCGCAGCCTCACGGCCGAGGAAAAGGCCATGCGGGATATCTGAATCCCGCCACCAGCCCCGCCGGGGAGCCGTTTCCCGGCCCCGGCGAATCACATACACTTGGGCTTATGGCCAACGAAGAAAACACCGGCATGACGTCCAATCGTCCGTACCTGCTACGGGCGATCTACGACTGGATCAGCGATAACGGCCTGACCCCGTACGTCCTGGTCGACGCGGCGCAGCCCGGGGTGAAAGTGCCCACGCACGTGATCAAGAATGGCCAGGTCGTACTCAACCTCGCCATGCGCGCCGTGGCCAACCTCGACCTCGGCAATGAGCGTATTTCGTTCCAGGCTCGTTTTTCGGGCGTGAGCCAGGCGATCAGCATCCCGGTCGCCGCGGTGCTGGCGCTCTATGCGCAGGAAAACGGCCAGGGCATGATGTTCCCCGCGGACGAAGCCGACGCACTGGCCTCCTCGGCCAACATCGACGGCGCCAGCGCCGGCGGCGACCCGGAACCACCGACCAACGGCGACGACGACAACCGCCCCAAGCGCGGTGCGCCGCACCTGCGCGTCGTCAAGTAACCCCACCGAACCCCGGTCGATGCGAGCCCCTGTTTGTGGGAGCGACCTCCTGTGGGAGCGAACCCCTGTTGTAGGAGCGAACCCTGTTCGCGAGTCCTTTGGGGCCGTGACTCGCCCGGTTGCAGGCGCTGGAAAGTCACAGCCTCAAAGGACTCGCGAGCAGGGCTCGCTCCCACAAGGAAAGTTTGACGTGCCCTGTGGGAGCCCACCCTGTTCGCGAGTCCTTTGGAGCTTTGCGCTGAAGATTGCGAACTCTTGCGCAACCTACGCAAGCCAGCATTCACGCCATGCACGGAAGGCTTCACGCAAGGTCTCCGTGCGCCGGCATTCCTCGCGAAGCTCGGCGAGGTTGCAGGTCATCGTGGAATGCTTCTTGAACTTCATCGGGCGCAGCGCGTCGATCCCATGATCCCAATAGCCATGGATGAGACCGTCGCGGCGCCGACGCAACTTGCACAGCCGTCTGTGCCAACACACGAATTCGTCCAGGCACGCCGGGGAGTCAACAAAGCGTGCGACGACCATGTCCTTGAACACGTCGAGTTTCTGTTTCAACACCAGCGTGTCGGCGATCGGCGTGAATAACGCGAACTCGGGGGTGGCAGCGAGGCGATGCAGGCAGAGGCTTACCTGGTGTTCCATGTCGCCGAAGGCGAGGATCAGGCGGCCGATCAGATCGCCAGCCACATCGCGTGGCTCGGCATGAGGATTTGTTGCAGTCATAACGGTCCTTGTCTGGGGACCGCCACCCACATGGGGTGGCGGGCGTGCCAGGT
>DASYLE010000230.1:0-6960 GCA_036009745.1 Luteibacter sp.
CGACGATCGCGGTTGACGGTGCCAAAGTTCCGGTGCCGGCGATTCAGGCGCAGATCGGCCTCCTCGAATCCTTCGGCCGCGACAAAGACCTTCGTCGCGCGGCCATCCTCCGTGCAATGGATACCTGACCGATGCTGACGATCTACGGCCTGCGCACCTCGGGCAACTGCTACAAGCTGCAATTGCTGCTCGATCAGCTCGGCATGCCTTATCGCTGGATCGATGTGGATAGCGCGCACGGCCAGACCCGGACACCCGAATTCCTGGCAAAGAATCCTAACGGTCGCGTGCCCCTGCTGGAACTCGACGACGGTCGCCGGCTTTCCGAATCCAACGCGATCCTCGGTTATCTGGCCGAGGGCACGGCCATGCTGCCCTCGGACCGCTGGCTGCACGCGAAAGCGATGCAATGGTTGTTCTTCGAGCAGTACAGCCATGAGCCGTACATCGCTGTCGCGCGTTTCATCCGCCGCTGGCTGCCGGACGATCATCCGCGTCGCGCGGACATCCCTCGGCTGCTGGAGCAGGGGACGAAAGCCCTCGATGTGATGGAGCAGCATCTGATATCAGCTGCCTTCTTTACCGGTGAAGCCTATGGCATTGCCGATATCGCGCTATATGCCTACACCCACTGCGCCGACGAAGGCGGCTTCGACCTTCGCCTCTGGCCGCATATCGGCGCCTGGCTGGCGCGCGTCGAGGCGCAGTCGGGCTTCAGCCCGATGCATTCCTGATTCCACCTTTTCCCAGCGAATCCCATCATGTCCACTCCGATTGCCATCGCCGCCCGCCACAAGGGCTTCAACCGCGCCGAGATCGTCGACCAGAATTTCATCGAGTTCGTACAACTCTGGCAGGGCACGACAGCGCAGGCACCGCCAGGCGACGAGCCAGTGTTGCCAGGAAGTGCCTTGACCGCCGATGGTTTCCGCGAGCTTTTCGAGTCGCAGTTGGTCAGTCGCCACCTGGACCTGATGGCGCGTGTGCTGCGCGTGCAGAACAAGGTCTTCTACACGATCGGCTCCTCCGGTCATGAAGGCAATGCGATGGTCGCGCGGCTGACCCGGCATACCGACCCGGCCTTCCTGCATTATCGCAGCGGCGCCTTCATGGCCGAGCGCTTCCGCAAGCTGCCGGGTATGGATCCGGCGATGGACTCGGCGCTGTCCTTCGCTGCCAGCAAAGCCGATCCGGCCTCGGGCGGGCGGCATAAAGTCTGGGGCAGCAAACCGCTTTGGGTGCTACCGCAGACCTCGACGATCGCCTCGCACCTGCCCAAGGCTTTCGGTACGGCTATTGCCATCGAGCAGGCGCGACGTATCGGCCATACATTGCCGATTCCCGCGGATTCGATCGCGATCTGTTCGTTCGGCGATGCCTCGTCCAACCATGCCACCGCGCAGACCGCATTCAATACGGCAGCGTGGACGGCATACCAGAAACTGCCGGCGCCGGTGCTCTTCGTCTGCGAGGACAACGGCATCGGCATCTCGGTGAAGACGCCGGGGGGCTGGATCGCCAGCAATTTCCAGCAGCGCGCGAACCTCGATTATTTTTATGCCGACGGTCTCGACCTGGCCAACGGCTATGGCGCGGTGGAGCGTGCGGTCGACCATTGCCGCAGGACACGCCGGCCGACCTTCCTGCATCTGGGTACCGTGCGGGTGATGGGCCATGCGGGCACCGACTTCGAGATCGAATGGCGCTCGGTGGAAGAGCTGGTCGCGCTGGAAGCCACCGATCCGCTGCTGCGCTCGGCGGCGATCGCCTTGTCCTCGGGCCTTTACGACAAGCACGCCTTGCTGGACATGTATGAAACCATGCGCGCGCGCTGTTTCGCCGCAGCGGCCGAGGCCGATCGCCTGCCCAAGCTGACCTCGCTGGCCGAAGTGATCGCGCCGCTGGCGCCATACACGCCGGAGGCGGTCCGCGCCGAGGCATCGCGGGCCGACTATGCGGAGCGTCGCGAGGCTGCCTTTGGCGGTGCGGAAAAGCTGCCCGAGACCCAGCCGCCGCGTCACCTGGCTATCCAGATCAACCAGGCCCTGCACGACCTGATGGCGAAGTATCCGGAAAGCCTGCTGTTCGGCGAGGACGTTGCGCAGAAGGGCGGCGTGTACACGGTGACCAAGGGTCTGCACAAGGCATTCCGCAACGCAAGGGTGTTCAATACCCTGCTCGACGAGACGATGATCCTCGGCCTCGCCCAGGGTTACGCGAACATGGGTATGCTGCCGATTCCCGAGATCCAGTACCTGGCGTATTTCCACAATGCCTGCGACCAGATCCGCGGCGAGGCGGCATCGCTGCAGTTCTTCTCCAACGACCAGTACCGCAACCCGATCCTGATGCGGATCGCCTCGCTGGGTTACCAGAAAGGTTTCGGCGGTCACTTCCACAACGACAACTCGATCACCGCGCTGCGCGATATCCCCGGTCTTGTCGTCGGCTGCCCAAGCCGCGGTGACGATGCGGCGATGATGTTGCGCACGATGGCGGCCTTGTTGAAGGTCGACGGGCGCGTCTGCGCCTTCCTCGAGCCGATCGCGCTATACATGACCAAGGATCTTTACCAAGCCGGCGACGGCCAGTGGCAGTTCGCCTATCCGGCGCCGACCGAAGCGTTGCCGCTGGGAGAGGGCAGGGTCTACGAGGCCGAAGCCGACGATCTGGTGATCTTCAGTTTCGGCAACGGTGTACCGATGAGCCTGCGCGCGGCGCGCGAGATCGAACGCGCGCACGGCTGGAAGGTACGTGTCGTCGACCTGCGCTGGCTGGTGCCACTGAACGATGGATTCATCGGCGAACAGGCGAAGTCTGCCCGGCGCATCCTGGTCGTCGACGAAGGGCGCCGCAGCGCCGGCGTGGGCGAGGGGGTGATCACCGCGATCGTCGAGGCCGGTTTCGGCGCCACGCCGCTGCGCCGGGTGGTCGGGACCGATACCTTCACCCCACTGGCCAGTGCTGCCCTGCTGGTACTGCCCGGCGAAGCCGATATCGTGGCAGCGGCGGCGGCCCTCGCTAGCGAAAACTAACCCATGGCGCGCTAGGATGGGCGCCAGTCACCACCAAGGAGTAGCACAGATGCGTTCGGGCAACCCGGTTCTACAGGACAAGGCATTCCAGGGGCTGTTCGCCGAAGGCGAACAGATGACCATCAACGGCACGATCAACAAGACCGGCATGATGCTGCTCCTGTTGGTGATCACCGCCGGCTGGACCTGGTTGCGCTTCAGCGGCGCGGCTGCCGAAGGTGGTCCTGCCGCCGCGATGGCCGCGGTGTCGCCGTTTATCTGGGGCGGTCTGATCATCGGTTTCGTGCTGGCCCTGGTCACCGCCTTCAAGCCGCGCTACGCCGGCATCACCGCGCCGATGTACGCCATCGCCGAAGGCTTCGCGATCGGTGGCTTTTCGGCGATGCTCGAACTGCGTTATCCGAACATCGTGATCCAGGCGGTCGCGCTGACCTTTGGCGTACTGGCGGTCATGCTGCTGGCCTATCGCTCGGGCTGGATCAAGGTCACCGACAAGTTCCGCACCGGTATCGTTGCGGCCACCGGCGCCATCGCCTTGCTCTATATCGTCGACATTGGCCTTCGCGCCTTCACCTCGATCCAGGTGCCTTTCATCCATGAGTCCGGTGCACTTGGCATTGGCTTCAGCCTGCTCGTGGTCGGCCTTGCCGCGTTGAACCTCACCCTCGACTTCGATGCGATCGAACGCGGTGCCGCTGCGGGTGCTCCGAAGTACATGGAATGGTACGGTGCTTTCGGCCTGATCGTGACCCTGGTCTGGCTGTATATGGAAATCCTGCGGCTGCTGTCGAAAATGCGTCGCTGATTCATACGAGCGGCCTTCGGGCCGCTCTTCATTTGGGGGCCTGCCCGTTCGCGGCCGCCCCATGGCCCGCCCTACAGTGATAGCGGCTCAGGCCTACGCCAACCCTTTGAATATAGAGATAACTCTATGTCGCGTGAGCGCGCATGGAGCGATAGTGTCGTTGCTGCTGGCGCTTCCAGACCACGGCAAAAAAACACTCCTCATCGCCACGCTATTCGCGGTGGGGCAGACACTCGCGCACCGATCAGGTCGCGCGCTTCCTCATTCAATCAGGTTAATGCAATGAACAAGAAACACGTACTCGCCTCAGTGATCGGCGCCCTGCTTATCGGCGTCGCCGGCGCGTCGGTCGCGAAAGACGCGACCATTACCTTCAAGGGCAGTATCGATGCCACCACGTGCACGGTGACTGGTGGCACGGGCACCACGGCCACTGTCGACGATTTCACCGTAGATCTGCCCAAGGTCAGCGTCGGCCGACTGGCTGCCAATGGCGACGTTGCCGGCGAAATACCATTCACTGTAGAGCTTGCCGGCACGGCTTGCACGGATGGCAAGATCGCGAAAATGAATTTCGAAGCTTCGCGCAGCCCGAATATCAATACCGCGACGGGCAACCTGAAGAACAAGGCCGGTGCCACTTTCGCGAAAAATGTTGAGGTCCAGTTGCTTAACAAGGCCGGTAACGCGATCAACTTGGGCACAAACGCCAATGTGTTGCCTGAAACCATTGCGGCAAACAAGGCCACGTTCACTCATACCGCCCAGTATCGCGCGACCGGTGTTGCTACGGCCGGCGCCGTGGAAACCAGCGTCGTGTACTCGATCGCGTACAACTGATCGACACGGAATTCGTGCGATGCGTGCCAAGGCACGCATCGCACCGGTGCATGAGCGCGGAGAGGGACGACATGAAAAAACTTGCTTCCATGATCACGGCGGTCGGGTTGGCGCTTTCCGCCTTTGCCGGACCGGCGTTTGCCAGCATCGTCATCACCGGCACGCGTGTGATCTATCCCGCGGACGAGCGCGAAGTGACGGTGAACATCAGCAACAACTCTACCGGGCCGCGCATGGTGCAGGCCTGGGTGGATAGCGGTGACGACACACAGACAGCCGATACCGCACAGGCTCCTTTCTTGCTGACGCCACCGTTGACTCGCGTGGAAGCTGGTCGCGGCCAGTCGTTCCGTCTTATGCACCTGGGCGACGAATACCCGCGCGACCGCGAATCCGTGTACTGGCTCAACGTACTGGAAGTACCACCCCAACCGGCGACGGAAGAGGGTGTCAACCGACTGCAGTTCGCGCTACGCACTCGTATCAAGATTCTTCTGAGGCCAACAGAACTGTCTGGCGATCCATTGCAATCGCTCGATCAGCTTCAGTGGCGCGTCAAGCCAACAGATGGCGGCTATGTACTCGAGAGTCGCAATCCATCGGCCTACACGGTTTCGTTCAATCGTCTGCGCCTGAGCGTGGACGGACGCGACATCGATGCCGGCAACGGTATGGTCGCGGCACGCGAAACGAACACTTTTCCGTTGCCCGGTCTTACCGGCATGCCGGCGACTGCATCCACCCTGGATTTCAGTGCCGTGAATGACTACGGCGGCAGCGTAGATCGTCAGGCGACGATCCTGCCATAAAGCTCCGGCGCGCCGTCGAGCGGCGCGCTCCCTCAACGACGTAATTCGTGTGCCTTCACGGTATGCGACGGGATCGCTTTGCCTGGAGTTTGCCGGACGAATGGCAAGGGCAGGGCATCTCCCTTCTGACAATGAGACGTTCCATGAGAATGCGCCCCATGTTTCCAAGGGCTGGACGGCCGCTCCACTTCATCCGTGTCCATCCATTGGCCCTCGGTGTGCTCGGCATGTTCGGCGCGACGCTATGTCCCACCATCGCCTCGGCGGCAGCCAGCACGGCGATGTTCGAGCCGGCCGCTGCTTCCTTCGATCCCAGCTTCTTCGGTGCATCGGGTGCCAGTAATCTTCCGCGCTTCGAACGTGGCAATCCGGTACTTCCCGGTGAGTACGGTGTCGATCTGTACGTCAACGATCGTCGTGTGGGTCGCGAACGCGTGACTTTCAGCGATTCGCCTTCAGGCGGCAATGCGCAGGCTTGCCTGACTGAAGAGGTCCTTGACCGCGCAGGCCTGGATATCGATCGTTTGGCGACGGGCGTATTGGGCGACCATGGCTGCCTCGATCTGGCCGGAGCCCTGCCCGAGGCAAACGTGACATTCGACGTCAACGCACTTCGTCTGGACCTGATGCTGCCGCAGGCCAGCATGCGGCGACAGGCCCGCGGTTTTGTCGATCCCCGCCACTGGGATGCCGGGATAACCGCTGCCACCGTTGGCTACAGGATCAACGCGTATCGTAGCGAGGCGGAGCGGCGCGATGCGCGCAGCAATGTCTATCTCGGCCTGGACAACGGTTTGAACGTCGGCGGCTGGCGCCTGCGACAGCGCGCTTCCATGCGCTGGGATCAGGGGCGCAGCCATTGGCGGAATATCGGTGCCTACGCCGAACACGACATCACTCCCTGGCGGGCCCAATTGACGCTGGGCGACAGCTTTACGAGCGGTGAGCTGTTTGATTCCTTCGCTTTCCGCGGTGCGCGTATGGCCAGCGATGACCGGATGCGACCGGCGGCGCTCTCCGGCTATGCGCCCGTGGTACGCGGTATCGCCGAAAGCAATGCCCGCGTGGAAATCCGTCAGAACGGCATGCTTATCCATGAGGCGACTGTATCGCCGGGACCCTTCGTCATCGACGATCTCTATGCCACCGGCTACGGCGGCGATCTGGAGGTCATCGTAATCGAAGCGAGTGGCCGGCGTCATGGCTTCGCCCTGCCGTACGCGGCGGTACCGCAACTCCTGCGACCTGGGCAGTCGCGCTATGCCGCCACGTTTGGGCAAGTACGCAACAGTGGTCCCGTTGGCGCATCGCCATGGGTTGCCGAGCTCACCTATCAACGAGGCCTGTCCAATGCCGTGACCGCGTACATGGGCGGCCAGGGCGCGGCGCAGGGAACGTATCTGAGCGCCCTCGCCGGTACGGCCGTCAATACGCCGGTGGGCGCCTTGTCGATGGACATCACGACATCGCG
>DASYLE010000231.1:0-5650 GCA_036009745.1 Luteibacter sp.
ACCGAATACGATCGCCACCAGTTGCTGGCGCACGAAGCCTTCGTCCACACGCTGACCGCCTTGAACGGCCGCGAGCAACCGATGCTGGCGTCGCTGGCGCGTACCTCGCCGCGGGTGACCGCCACCCAGGAAGGGCTTGCCGTGTTCGCCGAGCTGATGTCCGGCGCCATCGATATCTCGCGCCTGAAGCGGATCAGCCTGCGCATCCTGGCGATCGACATGGCCATGAGCGGCGCCGATTTCGTCGAGGTCTACCGTTACTTCCGCAGCTGCGAACAAAGCGTTGCCGACAGCTTCCATTCGGCCCAGCGGGTCTTCCGCGGCGTGCCGCTGACCGGCGGCGCGGCCTTCGCCAAGGACAATGTGTACCTGGCCGGCCTGCTGTCGGTGCATACCTTCTTCCGCTGGGCGCTCCGCCAGCGGCGGCTGGACCTGCTGCGCAACCTGTTCGCCGGCAAGCTCGCCCTGCACGACGTGATCAGCCTCGGCGCCCATTTCGAATCCGGCGAGATCGCCGCGCCGCGCTACCTGCCGCCGTGGATGCAGCACGTCCATGGGCTCGCGGGGAAGCTTGCCTTCTCCTTGTTCGTCAACCACATCCATATGGCGCGCGTCGAAGCGGAGGAGATTTCGCTGGGACTGTAGCGTCCCTGCCTTCCCGCGCGCTCCAACGCCGCGCCACCCGTCGGTGCGGTGCTAGAGTCGATGGCCTGACGCCCGCCGCGCGCCATTCGTATTCCTTGTTCTTTCCCTTCCCCTTCTTTACAGGTTTGCAATGTCTATCTCAGAGGAACTCCGCCAGGCGGCGCTCGAATATCACCGCCTTCCGCGCCCGGGCAAGATCAAGGTCACGCCGACGACATCGCTGCTCACCCAGCGCGATCTCTCGCTGGCCTATTCGCCCGGCGTCGCCGCCGCCTGCGACGCGATCGTCGCCGATCCGAGCCAGGCCGCCGAGCTGACCGCGCGCTCCAACCTGGTCGCGGTGATCACCAATGGCACCGCCGTGCTCGGCCTGGGCAATATCGGCGCGCTGGCCAGTAAACCGGTGATGGAAGGCAAGGCCGTGCTGTTCCAGAAGTTCGCCGGCATCGACGTGTTCGATATCGAGATCAACGAATCGGACCCGGAAAAGCTGGTCGATATCATCGCCAGCCTCGAGCCGACCTTCGGCGGCATCAACCTCGAAGACATCAAGGCGCCGGAATGCTTCATCGTCGAGCGCAAGCTGCGCGAGCGGATGAAGATCCCGGTGTTCCACGATGACCAGCACGGCACCGCGATCATCGTCGGCGCCGCGGTCATCAATGCGATGCTGGTCACCGGCAAGAAGATCGAGGACGTGCGCCTGGCCACTACCGGCATGGGCGCCGCCGGGATTTCCTGTGTCGACATGCTGGTCGCGCTGGGCCTGAAGCCGGAAAATATCCTCGCCTTCGATCGCGACGGCGTGCTGCACGACCAGCGCACCGACCTCGATCCGGACAAGCAGCGCTACGCGCGCAAGACCGACAAACGCACGCTCGCCGAAATCGTCGCGGGCGCGGACATTTTCCTCGGCCTTTCCGCTGGCGGCATCCTCACGAAAGAGATGGTCGCGACGATGGCCGATCGTCCGGTCATCCTGGCCCTGGCCAATCCGAACCCGGAGATCCTGCCGGAAGATGCCAAGGCCGCGCGTCCGGATTGCATCATCGCCACCGGCCGTTCGGATTACCCGAACCAGGTCAATAACGCACTGTGCTTCCCGTACCTGTTCCGCGGTGCGCTGGATGTCGGCGCCACGGTGATCAACGAGGCGATGAAGGTCGCCTGCGTGCGTGCGATCGCCGAGCTGGCGCGACGCGAAGCGTCGGACGTGAGCGCGCGCGCCTATGGCGGCAAGCCGCCGAGCTTTGGCCCGGAATACCTGATCCCGCAGCCATTCGATCCGCGCCTGCTGCTGCAGCTGCCGCCAGCGGTGGCGCGCGCGGCGATGGCCTCGGGCGTGGCGACGCGGCCTATCGAGGATTTCGGCGCGTACAACGACCAGCTCACCAGCTTCGTGTTCCGTACCGGCCTGATGATGAAGCCGGTATTCGATCGCGCCAAGGCCGATCCCAAGCGGGTGGTCTATGCCGAAGGCGAAGAGGAGACCGTGCTGCGCGCGATCCAGGTGGTGATCGACGAGGGCCTGGCCCGGCCGATCCTGATCGGTCGTCCGGACGTCATCGAGCGGCGCATCCAGCGCGCCGGCCTGCGCCTGAAACCCGGCGTGGACTTCGAGATGTGCAACATCCATTCCGATCCGCGTTTCGAGGACTACTGGCGGCACTACCACAGCATCATGGAGCGTCGTGGGGTCAGCCCGGCGATGGCCAAGGCCGTGGTCCGTTCGCGGCCGTCGGTGATCGCGGCGCTGATGGTCGAGCGCGGCGAAGCCGACGCGATGATCTGCGGCCTGGTCGGTACCTTCCACAGCAAGCTGGACTACATCACCGACATCATCGGCCTGGACGATGGCGTCGCCGAAGCGTCGGCGATGGCCGCGGTGTCGACCGAGAAGGGCACCTTCTTCTTCCTCGACACCTATGTGCAGGACGATCCCTGCGCCGAGCAGATCGCCGAGGCGACCTTGCAGGCGTCGATCCGGCTGAAGCTGTTCGGTATCCAGCCGAAGATCGCGCTGTTGTCCAATTCCAACTTCGGCAGCCGCGAGACCAAGAGCGCGGCGAAGATGCGCCAGGCGCTGAAACTGATCCGCGAGCGCGTGCCCAAGCTCGAGGTCGAAGGCGAAATGCAGGCCGACGTCGCGCTGACCCCGGAACTGCGCCAGCGGATCTTTCCGAACTCGCGCCTGGAGGGCAAGGCGAATGTCTTCGTCTTCCCGAACCTGGATGCGGCGAACACCGCGTACAACCTGGTCCGCGTGCTCTGCGAGGGCGTGGTGATCGGGCCGATCCTGATGGGCGTGGCCAAGCCGGCGCATATCCTCACCCCGCAGGCGACCGTGCGCCGGGTGGTCAATATGACCGCCGTGGCCTGCGTCGAGGCGCAGATTCGCGCCGGCAAGCCGCGTACGACGGTCTGAACGACCCATCAGGGGCGCCCACGGCGCTCCTGATGCCTGCCATACGTGCGCGCATGGGGGTGTCAAGCCCCCTCCGCAGCGCTAGAATGTAAAGGTTTTCCCGCTCCCCTGCGGGCTTCCCTCGTCCCCATGCGTGCGCATCTATGGCGCCGCGGAGTACCCCATGGATCAGATCGACGACATCCTGCACCAGGACATCGACCCCAGCGAAACCAAGGAATGGGTCGAATCGCTCAACGCGGTCATCAGCCATGACGGCACCGAGCGCGCGCATTACCTGCTTGAGCGCATGGTGGATTCCACCCGTCGCGCCGGCGGTTACCTGCCGTTCGATCCGACCACCGAATACGTCAACACCATCCCGCCGCACATGGAAGCGCACAGCCCGGGCAATGCCGCGATCGAATGGCGGATCCGCTCGCTGGTCCGCTGGAACGCGCTGGCGATGGTCGTGCGCGCCAACCGCAAGCCGGGCGAGCTCGGCGGTCATATTTCCAGCTTCGCCTCCTCGGCGACGCTGTACGACGTCGGCTTCAACCATTTCTGGCGCGCGCCGAGCCCCGACCACCCGGGCGACCTGGTCTTCCACCAGGGCCATTCCAGCCCCGGCGTCTACGCGCGTTCCTTCCTCGAAGGCCGCTTCAGCGAAGACCAGCTCGACCTGTTCCGCATGGAAGTGGTCGGCAAGGGTCGCGGGCTTTCCTCGTACCCGCACCCGTGGCTGATGCCGGATTACTGGCAGGTGCCGACGGTGTCGATGGGCCTCGGTCCGATCCAGGCGATCTACCAGGCGCAGTTCTGGAAGTATCTGGAGCACCGTGGCCTTATCCCGAAGACCGATCGAAAGATCTGGTGCTTCATGGGCGATGGCGAGTCGGACGAGCCCGAATCGCTGGGCGCGATCTCGCTGGCCGGCCGCGAAGGCCTGGACAACCTGATCTTCGTGGTCAACTGCAACCTGCAGCGGCTCGACGGTCCGGTCCGCGGCAACGGCAAGATCATCCAGGAACTCGAGGGTGTCTTCCGTGGCGCCGGCTGGAACGCGATCAAGCTGGTCTGGGGCAGCTACTGGGATCCGCTCCTGGCGCGTGACACCACCGGCACCCTGCGCAAGCTGATGATGGAAACCGTCGACGGCGAATACCAGGCGTGCAAGGCCTTCGGCGGCGCGTATACGCGCGAACATTTCTTCGGCAAGTATCCGGAGACCGCGGCCCTGGTCGCGAACATGTCCGACGACGACATCTGGCGCCTGAACCGCGGCGGCCACGATCCGCACAAGGTCTACGCGGCCTATGACGCGGCGGTGAAGACCAAGGGCATGCCGACCGTGATCCTCGCCAAGACGGTGAAGGGTTATGGCATGGGCCGTGCCGGTGAGTCGCAGAATCCCGCGCACAACACCAAGAAAATGGACCTGGACGCGATCCGCGCATTCCGCGACCGCTTTAATATTCCCGTATCCGACGACAAGCTCGAGGAAGTGCCGTACTACCACCCGGGCAAGGATTCGGAGGAAGTGCAGTACATGCTCGAGCGCCGTCGCGCGCTCGGTGGTTCGCTGCCGCAGCGCCGGCGCAAGGCCGACGAGCGCTTCACCGCCCCGGGGCTGGAGGCCTTCGAGCAGATCACCAAGGGCACTGGCGAGCGCGAGGTCAGCACCACGATGGCCCTGGTTCGCGGGATCAACCTGATCCTGCGCGACAAGGCGCTCGGTCCGCGTATCGTGCCGATCGTCGCCGACGAGGCACGCACCTTCGGCATGGAAGGCATGTTCCGCCAGATCGGCATCTACGCGCCGTTCGGCCAGAAATACAAGCCGCAGGATTCCGACCAGCTGCTGTACTACCGCGAGGACCAGCAGGGCCAGGTCCTGCAGGAAGGCATCAGCGAAGCCGGCGGCATGAGCGCATGGATCGCCGCGGCGACCAGCTACAGCATCAGCAACGTGGCGATGCTGCCGTTCTTCATCTACTACTCGATGTTCGGCTTCCAGCGCATCGGCGACCTTTGCTGGGCCGCGGCGGACATGCGCGCGCGTGGCTTCCTGATCGGTGGTACCTCCGGCCGCACCACGCTTAACGGCGAAGGCCTGCAGCACGAGGACGGTCATTCGCACCTGTTCTCCGGCGCCATCCCGAACGTCGTCTCCTACGACCCGACCTTCTCCTACGAGCTGGCGGTGGTCCTGCAGGACGGCACGCGCCGGATGATGCAGGAGCAGGAAGACGTCTATTACTACCTGACCGTGATGAACGAAAACTACACCCACCCGGATCTGCCGGCGGGTGCGGAAGAAGGCATCATCAAGGGCATGTACCTGTTCAAGGACGCCGGCAAGCCGAAGAAGGGCGAGCCGCGCGTGCAGTTGCTGGGTTCGGGCACGATCCTGCGCGAAGTCATCGCGGCGGCGGAACTCCTCGAGAAGGACTTCGGTGTCAGCGCCGATATCTGGTCCTGCCCGAGCTTCTCCGAGCTGCGTCGCGACGGTTTCGACGCCGAGCGCTGGAACCGCCTGCACCCGGAAGCGAAGCAGCCGCGCGTACCCTACGTCACCGGCCTGCTACAGGACCGCCAGGG
>DASYLE010000232.1:0-35065 GCA_036009745.1 Luteibacter sp.
GTCCTCGAGGTCGCCCTTGTACAGCGACTCCACGAGATGGGCGACCACTTCGGTGTCGGTCTGGGTCACGAACTTGTGCCCTTCCGCGGTGAGCCGCGTCTTCAGGGGCAGGTAGTTCTCGATGATCCCGTTGTGGACGACGACGATCTTGCCCTTGCAGTCCTGGTGCGGATGCGCGTTCTCCTCGCTGGGGCGGCCGTGCGTGGCCCAGCGCGTGTGGCCGATGCCGAAGGCGCCGGTGAGGGGCTCCCCGCGCAGGCTCTCCTCGAGGTTGCGGAGCTTGCCCACCGACCGGCGGCGAGTCAGCGCGCCGTCGCACACGACGGCCACTCCCGCGGAGTCGTAGCCGCGGTACTCCAGCTTGCGCAGTCCCTCCACGATCACGGGCACGGCGTCCCGCGCTCCCACGTATCCGACGATGCCGCACATGTCTGGGGTCAGTCCTTCCGGGTTGCCTTGGCCGCGACCGGCTCGGGAGCGGCCGGCTCCGCCGCTCGCTTCGCAGCACGTCTCTTGCCAAGCTCCGTCGCCCACCCGCGCTTGACGACCTGGCGCGCACGGCCGAGGGCCAGCGCCCCCGCGGGCACGTCTTCGGTGATCGCGCTGCCCGCGCCGATGTAGGCGCCCTCGCCGATGGTGACGGGAGCGACGAGGGTGGTGTCGCTGCCGATGAAGGCCCCGGCCTCGATGCGCGTCGGGTACTTGTGGGCGCCATCGTAGTTGCAGGTGATGGTGCCGGCGCCGATATTCACGCCACGGCCGATCACGGTATCGCCGAGATAACTCAGGTGATTCGCCTTCGAGCCTTCACCGAGCGTTGCCTGCTTGGTCTCGACGAAGTTGCCGATATGCACGCCATCGGCCAGTTCGGTGCCGGGGCGGAGTCGCGAGAACGGGCCGATGACGACCGCACCATGGGCGACCACGCCTTCGAGGTCGCAATGCGATCGCACCACGGTACCGGCTGCGAGGCGAACGTTGCGCAGCCGGGTGAACGGGCCGATGCGCACGCCGTCGCCCAGCTCGATATCGCCTTCGAGGATCACGTTGACATCGATTTCGACGTCGCGGCCCGCGCGCACGTTGCCGCGGATATCGATACGCGACGGGTCGGCGATACGGACGCCGGCAAGCGCAAGTTCCCTGGCCATGCGCCGGCGGTAGTGCGCTTCGAGTTCGGCAAGCTGCCACGGATCGTTGGCGCCCGCCGCATCGACCTCGTCGCATTCGACACAGGTCGCGGGCACGCCGTCGGCCGCGGCGAGGGCGAATACATCGGTGAGGTAGTACTCGCCCTGCTTGTTGTCATTGCGCAGCCGCGAGGTCCACGCCAACAGGCGCTCACCATCGCCGGCGAGCATACCGGTGTTGATCAGGTCGATCGCTCGCTGGGTATCGGTGGCATCCTTTTCCTCGACCACTTCGACGACATGCCCGCTTGCATCGAGCAGCACACGGCCGTAGCCACGCGGATCGCGTAACTGGGTGGCAAGCATCGCCAGCGCCGCCGCCGGATCGGCCAGCGGACGGAGCGTGTCGCCACGAATCAACGGCACGTCACCGTAGAGCACGAGCACGCGGCCAAGCGGCAAGCCCTTCGCGACAATCGCTTCCAGCGCCGTGCGCACGGCATGCCCGGTACCGAGGCGCTCGGTCTGTTCGATCCAGCCAAGATCGCCATCGGCAGCGAATGCCTCGCGCACCTGCTCGCCGAGATGGCCATGGACCACATGGATGCCAGAGGGGTCGAGCGCACGCGCGGCGTCGATCACATGCGCCAGCAACGGCCGCCCGGCCAAAGGCATCAAGACCTTGGCCGAGGCGGATTTCATTCGTTTACCCTCGCCGGCGGCGAGGATCACGACGTTCAGCGGCGACTTGGACATGAGACGACCCTTTCCGAGCAAGGCGGCCACTTTGGCCGAGTTCGGCGACCTTGCCAAGTCTCACTTTTGGTCGGTGGGCCGCTTCGTCAGGTTTTCCAGGTTGGGCTTATAGGCCTCGACAAAGGCATTGCGCAGGACGTTGAGGATGGCCTGTCCGGCATCGACATTCCTCTGGTCGATCCGGCCGCTGATCGGGACCCGGGTGGCGAACTGGTCTTCGGCGTGGTTCTTGAACGCCCAGGTCACGCCCTGGGCGACGGCTTCGTAGGCAATGCGCAGCGGGTTCTTCTTTTCCTGCTCGACGTCCTGTTTCCAGCTGAATATCTTCAGGTCGTGGAACAGGGGCTTGGCATAGCCGCTCAGCTGGCCGTCGCGCGCTTCCAGTTCCATCACGAAGTCGCCGTTGCCACCGGCGAAATCCAGCCCCGAATAAGCCCGGGCGAGATCGTTGGCCTTGACCAGCTGGATCTTGCGCACGGTGAGCTGATAGCTGAAGTCGCCCAACCGCTCGAGCGGATCGAAACGCGCCGAGGTCTCCAGGGGAGCGTCACCAAGGACCTTCGCCGTCGCGTGCATGTCGGCCACGCGTGTCCCGTGCTCGCGCTCGACATTGGTCAGGTTGGTCGCGGTAGCGTTGACCTCGGTCATCTTCAGGTCGACCTTCGGACGGGAGACGAAGTTACGGAAGGTCACCGTACCGTTATGCACATTGACCTCGTCGAGCCGGATCGGCGCCAGCGCACGCAGTTGCGCGCGCCAGTCGACGCCCTTGCCGGTCTGCGTATCGCCTTCACCACTGCCATCGACGAAGTTCACTTCCGGATCGAAGAAATCGATCTTGCCGCGCAGATGGCCTTTCGACAGTGCGCGCCAGCTGAGTTCGATATCACTGCGTGTCGCGCTGAACAGGGGTACCGGTACCTTGCCGTCGATTTTCTGGATCACCAGGCGATCGATGCTGTACGCACCGCGCCACAGGTGGATATCGATGTCGTCGATATGCCCGCCGTAACTACCCATCCGCGCCATGCGGCCGTTGAGGTAGTCGAGCACGACATAGGGCAGCGCAATACGCGCCACCACCAACAGCACGATGACGATCGCCACGCCCCACAGGCTACGACGGTAATGGACTTTCATAAGGCCATTCTAGGCGCCCCACCGGTCACGGGACGATGAAAGTCAGCTTCCAAAGAAAAACGCCGGCGCAAGGCCGGCGTTTCGCTATCTTCGGCGGGATGATCCGCTTCAGTGCTTGAGCGTCTTGCGCAGGCGTTCGAGCGCCTGCAACTGGGCCATGGCCTCGGCCAGCTTGGTCTGTGCCTGGACAACGTCGACCTGGTCGCCGCGATTGGCCAGGGCGATCTCGGCCTCTTCCTTGGCGGCGCGGGCGGCAGCCTCATCCAGGTCGGTGGCGCGCAGGGCGGTGTCGGCGAGGATGGTCACCACCTGCGGCTGCACCTCAAGGATGCCACCGGACACGTAGAACTGCTGGCGCTCGCCATTGACGAGTACGACATCGACATGACCCGGCTTCAACCGCGTGATCAGCGGTGCGTGGCGGGGAGCGATGCCCAGCTCGCCAAGCTCGCCGGTCGCGACCACGAGGGTAGCCTCACCGGAGAAGATCTCGGCTTCGGCACTGACGATATCGACGCGGAGGGTGTGGGTCATGAGCGTGGGATCCGGAAGGTTGAGCCAAGGAAAAACGGAAGCGTGTCGAAGACCTGGGCGCCGGCGATGGAAAAGCCGGCGGCGCCCGTGGCTGTTACGCCGCCTTCTTCACGCCCATTTCCTCGGCCTTCTTGATGGCCTCGTCGATGCCACCGACCATGTAAAACGCCTGCTCGGGCAGGTGATCGACTTCGCCGTCGACGATCATCCTGAAGCCGCGAATGGTTTCCTTCAGCGGCACGTACTTGCCCGGCGAGCCGGTGAACACTTCGGCCACGTGGAACGGCTGCGAGAAGAAGCGCTCGATCTTTCGCGCACGCGACACCGATTCCTTGTCTTCCTGTGACAGCTCGTCCATACCGAGGATGGCGATGATGTCCTTCAATTCCTTATAGCGCTGCAACGTGCCCTGGACGCGACGGGCGATGTCGTAGTGCTCCTGGCCGATCACGCCCGGATCGAGCTGGCGGCTGGTGGAATCGAGCGGATCGACCGCCGGGTAGATGCCCAGCGAGGCGATGTTGCGGCTGAGCACCACGGTGGCATCCAGATGCGCGAACGTGGTGGCCGGCGACGGATCGGTAAGGTCATCCGCGGGCACGTACACGGCCTGGATCGAGGTGATCGAGCCGGTCTTGGTCGAGGTGATGCGCTCCTGCAGCACGCCCATTTCCTCGGCCAGGGTCGGCTGGTAACCCACCGCCGACGGCATACGGCCGAGCAGCGCGGACACTTCGGTACCGGCCAGCGTATAGCGATAGATGTTGTCGACGAAGAACAGCACGTCGCGGCCCTTGCCGTTCTCGTCCTTCTCGTCGCGGAAGTACTCGGCCATGGTCAAGCCGGTCAGCGCGACGCGCAGGCGGTTGCCCGGCGGCTCGTTCATCTGGCCGTAGACCATCGTCACCTTGTCCAGGACGTTGGAATCCTTCATCTCGTGATAGAAGTCGTTACCTTCACGAGTACGCTCACCCACGCCGGCGAACACGGACAGTCCCGAGTGCGCCTTGGCGATGTTGTTGATGAGTTCCATCATGTTCACGGTCTTGCCCACGCCGGCGCCGCCGAACAGGCCGACCTTGCCGCCCTTGGCGAACGGGCACATCAGGTCGATGACCTTGATGCCGGTTTCCAGCAGTTCGTTCGCGGCAGCCTGGTCGTCGTACGACGGCGCGGCGCGATGGATGACCCACTGGTCTTTCTCGCCGATCGGGCCGGCTTCGTCGATCGGGTTGCCGAGCACGTCCATGATGCGGCCGAGGGTCTTCGTACCCACCGGCACCTTGATGCCTTCGCCGGTGTTGCGCGCCATCAGGTTGCGGCGCAGGCCGTCGGTCGAGCCCAGGGCGATCGTACGCACGATGCCGTCGCCGAGCTGCTGCTGGACTTCCAGCGTGATCTCGGTGCCGTCGATCTTCAGTGCGTCATAGATCTTCGGCACTTCGTCGCGCGCGAATTCAACGTCCACCACCGCGCCGATGATCTGTACAACTTTGCCCTGGCTCATGGAATTGCTCCGGATATGTCTTGAAAAGTGTCTG
Organism: Luteibacter sp.; assembly: GCA_036009745.1. Lineage (GTDB taxonomy): Bacteria > Pseudomonadota > Gammaproteobacteria > Xanthomonadales > Rhodanobacteraceae > Luteibacter. Next base: position 5,102 of record DASYLE010000232.1, read on the forward strand.
TTGCAGCGCCGCTTCGCGTCGCCATGATTGGACCGTGACTCAGACTGCCGCCGCGCCGCCGACGATTTCCGAGATTTCCTGGGTAATCGCGGCCTGACGCGCCTTGTTGTAGACCAGCGTCAGTTCGTCGATGACCTTGTTCGCGTTGTCCGAGGCGGACTTCATCGCGACCATGCGCGCGGCATGTTCGCTGGCGAGGTTTTCCAACGCCGCCTGGTAGACCACCGACTCGATATAGCGACCGAGCACATGCTCGAGCACCGTCTGCGCGTCGGGTTCGTAGATGTAATCCCAGTCGTGCGCCTGCTCGATGATCGCGCCGGTGGCACCGGCGCCCTCGACGCGCAGCTCGCTGGCGACCAGGGTCAGCGGCAGCAAGCCGTCGACGGTCGGTGTCTGCACCATCGTGTTCTGGAAGCTGTTGTAGACCAGGAACACGCGATCCAGGCGGTTTTCGCTGACGGCGTCCAGCACGACCTTGATCACGCCGATCAGGTCTTCCAGCTTCGGCTTCTCGCCCAGGTGGGTGGCGGTACCGATCAGGTTGACGCCCTTCAGGCGACGGAAGAACTGCACGGCCTTCTGGCCCACGGCGACGACGTCGATCTCAACGCCCTTGTCCTGCCATTCGCGGATGGCGACCAGCGCACGACGGAACAGGTTCGAGTTCAGGCCACCGGCCAGGCCACGATCGGTCGACACCACGATGAACGCGACGCGCGCGACATCGGCGCGCTCCTGCATGAACGGATGGCTGAAATCGGTGCTCGCCTGGGCGACATGGCCGATCACCTTGCGCATCAGGCGCGCATACGGGCGCGACGCCTTCATCAGCTCCTGCGCCTTGCGGATCTTCGAGGCCGAGACCATTTCGAGCGCGCGCGTCACCTTGCGCATGTTCTGCGTGCTCTTGATCTTGGTTTTGATTTCGCGACCGCTTGCCATGGTTGCTCGCTCTGCTCGCTCGTAAAGGGTGAAGCGTCAATGGATCACTTGCTGCGCAAGTTCAACCGCAAAAGAAGGACCTCCTCTTACGGTTGACGTCCTACGGTTAGCGCGATTACCAGCTACCGGTCTTCTTGAACTCGTCCATCGCCGCCTTGAAGGTGGCTTCGATGTCGTTGTTCCAGTCGCCGGTGGTGGCGATCTTGTTCATCAGCTCGCCGTGGTTCTGGTGCATGAAGGCATGCAGCGCCTTCTCGAACGGCAGCACCTTGGTCACCGGCAGGTCGTCCAGGTAGCCCTTTTCGGCGGCATACACGGAGACGCCGAGCTCGGCGATCGAGAGCGGCGAGTACTGCGCCTGTTTCATCAGTTCGGTCACGCGCTGGCCGCGCTCGAGCTGCGAGCGGGTCGCGGCGTCCAGGTCCGAGGCGAACTGCGCGAAGGCAGCCAGCTCGCGGTACTGGGCCAGCGACAGCTTCACGCCGCCGGAGAGCTTCTTGACGATCTTGGTCTGCGCGGCGCCGCCGACGCGCGACACCGAGATACCGGCGTTCACGGCGGGACGGATACCGGCGTTGAACAGGTCGGTCTCGAGGAAGATCTGGCCATCGGTGATCGAGATCACGTTGGTCGGCACGAACGCGGACACGTCGCCGGCCTGGGTCTCGATGATCGGCAGCGCGGTCAGCGAACCGGTCTTGCCCTTCACCGCGCCGTTGGTCATCTTCTCGACATATGCCTCGCTGACGCGCGAAGCGCGCTCGAGCAGGCGCGAGTGGAGATAGAACACGTCGCCCGGGTAGGCTTCGCGGCCCGGCGGACGCTTCAGCAGCAGCGAGATCTGGCGGTAGGCCACGGCCTGCTTGGACAGATCGTCATAGATGATCAGCGCGTCTTCGCCGCGGTCGCGGAAGTACTCGCCCATCGCGCAACCCGAATACGGTGCGACGTACTGAAGTGCGGCCGACTCGGACGCCGATGCGGCGACGATGATCGTATGCGCCAGCGCGCCGTGCTCTTCGAGCTTGCGCACCACGGCGGCGATCGAGCTCTGCTTCTGGCCGATGGCGACGTAGATGCACTTAATGCCGGAGTCTTTCTGGTTGATGATCGCGTCGATCGCCACCGCGGTCTTGCCGGTCTGGCGGTCGCCGATGATCAGCTCGCGCTGGCCGCGGCCGATCGGGATCATCGAATCGATGGACTTGTAGCCGGTCTGCATCGGCTGGTCGACCGACTTGCGCCAGATCACGCCCGGCGCGACCTTCTCGATCGGGCTGGTGCCGACCGCGTCGATCGGACCCTTGCCGTCAATCGGATTGCCCAGCGCGTCAACGACGCGGCCGAGCAGGCCCGGACCGACCGGCACTTCGAGGATGCGGCCGGTGGTCTTGGCCGAATCGCCTTCGCGCAGGTGCTGGTAGGCACCCAGCACCACCGCACCCACCGAGTCACGCTCGAGGTTCAGCGCCAGCGCGAAGGTGTTGTTCGGCAGTTCAATCATTTCGCCCTGCATCGCGTCGGCCAGGCCGTGGATGCGCACGATGCCGTCGGACACGCTGATGATCGTGCCTTCGTTGCGTGCCTCGGCGCCGAGCTTGAACTGCTCGATGCGGGTCTTGATCAGCTCGCTGATCTCGGACGGATTCAATGTGGTGCTGGACATGGTCGGTTCCTTGGGTTGCGCCGCCAGTGGCGGCACCCGGTGTTATGAATCTGATGTCAGTGCGCCAGGGCGCTCGCCAGTCGCTCGAGACGGCCACGTGCGGAGCCGTCGATCACTTGTTCGCCGGTATCGATCACCACGCCGCCCAGCAGAGCCGGGTCGACATGCGTATCGAACTCGATATCGCGCTTGAAGCGTCGCTTCAGCGACACCTTCAGCGATTCGGCCTGCGCGGCATCGAGTGCCAGCGCGCTGGTGATCTTTACCAGCATGGTCGACTCGGACTCGCGCTTGAGCTCGTCGAAAAGAACCGCGATTTCCGGCAGCAGGATCAGCCGGCGACGTTCCGCCAGTTCGCCGAGGAACAGCCCGAACGGCGAATCCGCAGCCATGCCCTGGGGCAGGTGCAGGGCAACCAGCTGTTCGGCCGGCACCCGCGGATCGGTGTTCAGGGCAACCACGCGTTCGTCCACCGCCACCTGGGCGGCGAAGACGAGCGCGCGGGACCATTCCGCCAGCGCACCTGCCGCGTGCGCCAGCTCGAAAGCGGCGCGCGCGTAGGGTCGGGCCAAGGTAAGCGCCTGGGCCATGATCAGATCTCGGCCGCGAGTTGATCGAGCATCGCTTTATGCGCCGCCGGATCGATTTCGCGCTGGACGATCTTCGTCGCGCCCTGGACGGCAAGAGCGCCGACCCGTTCGCGAAGCTGCTCGCGGGCACGCTGTGCCATGGAAGCGATGTCGTCCTGGGCCACGGCCTTCAGACGATTGATCTCACCCACGGCATCGGCGCGCGCCTTGTCGAGGATCTGGTTGGCCTGCTGCTGGGCCTTGTCGATGATCTCGGTCGCCTGCAGGCGAGCCTGCTTGATCTCAACGGCAACCTTGGCATCGGCGTCCTTCAGTTCCGAGCGCGCGCGTTCGGCGGCGGCCAGACCGTCGGCAACCTTCTTCTGGCGTTCTTCGATGGCGCCGTTGATCTGGGGCCATATGAACTTGGTAGTAAACCAGACCAGTATCGCGAACGATAACATCTGGCCCAGGAAGGTCATGTTGATATTCATGATCTTTCCGATATCTCCCGAAACGCATTAACTATGCGGCCACCACAGCGGGCAAACCCGCCGTGGTGGCGTGAACCCGCCTGGATCAACCGCCCGCGGTGGCCTTGAGCATGCCCAGCAGCGGATTGGAGAACGCGAGCAGCAGCGCGATGGCCAGGCCGATGATGAACGCGGCGTCGATCAGGCCGGCGAGCAGGAACATGCGGCCCTGCAGCAGCGGAACCAGTTCCGGCTGACGCGCGGCGGCTTCAAGGAACTTCGAGCCCATGACGCCGATGCCGATACAGGCACCCAGGGCGCCGAGGCCGATGATGATGCCGATGGCGATGGCGGTGAAGCTCTGAATCTGTGCGATGAGTTCCATAGTGTTCTCCTACGATGCGATAACGGGGTGGCTAGAACGAAGCGAAACAAAAAACCGTGTGGAACCGTGCTGCAGCTACGGGTACTGCCGTCACTCAGTGGTGCTCACGCGCCATGGCGATGTAGACGATGGTCAGCATCATGAAGATATAAGCCTGCAACGCGATGATCAGGATGTGGAAGATCGCCCAGCCGGTGTTGAACAGCACACCGGGGACAAAGCCGATCCACGTCACCATCAGGCCCGCGATCAGCATGAAGACCAGCTCGCCGCCGTACATGTTGCCGAACAGTCGCATCGCCAGCGACACCGGCTTGGACAGGTACTCGACGACGTTGAGAAGGAGATTGAAGGGGGAAAGCACGAATTTCATGACCGTGCCCTCGGCCTGGAACGGCGCCGTGAGCAGTTCCTTGCCGAAGCCGAAGCCACCCTTGGCCTTGATGCCGTGCGCCAGGACGATGAAGAACACCGAGATCGACAGGGCGATGGTGGTGTTCACGTCCGCGGTCGGAACCATGCGGAAATAGGTGTGATGCGCCACTTCGTGGCCGCTGAACGTGGTCACCAGCCAGCCGGCCAGGTCGACTGGCAGCAGGTCCATCGCGTTCATGAAGAACACCCACATGAAGATCGACAGCGCCAGCGGCGTAATCGTGCGGCGATCGCCGTGGAAGGTGTCCTTGACCTGGGTATCGACGAACTCGACGATGATCTCGACGAACGCCTGCGCCTTGGATGGCACACCCGAGCTTGCCTTGCGCGCCAGCAGCCAGAACCACAGGCAGAAGATCGCGCCGAGCGCGAACGACACCACGATCGAGTCGATGCGCACGTCCCAGAACGAGCCCGCACCCGGACGCGTCGTCATCACCATGTGCTCAAGGTGATGTTGGATGTATTCGGTCAGACCGCCCTGCGGTTCACTTGCCATGCCTCAACCCTTGAATCTGAATGCCAGCAGATTTACCGCAAACGCAGCCACCAGGCCCACCAGGGTGGCCAACGGCGGCAGCTTCCAAAGAACCAGAACCAGCAGCAGTCCGCCGACGATCACGACCCATTTCAGGATCATGCCCATCAACAGACGCCCCAGCATCGCGCCTCCTCCACCGAGGCTGCTGAAGACCCGCGCCGCAAGCAGCGCATGAGCCAGGGCAACCATCGAGGCGCCTGCAAAAGCGGCGAGTCCCGCCTGCCGACCCTGCAAGGTAAACGCGAGTCCCACCACCACTGCCACCACCAGCTGCGCGAAAAACAGGCGCAATGCGAGGTGACGACCGGCAGCAAGACTATTAAGCACGCGAGGCTCCCGTGAGGTTTCGCTCAAAGGCGGCACCACTGAATCAACGGGCCACGGTCTAATCTCGAAGAGTATATCAGCCGCGCAAACGGACCCACAAGCCGAGCGGGGTGCGACAAGACGCCCCAATGGCGATTTTTTCGCGAGCGGATCAACGCCTCGAATTACCTGCCGCGACAACCATTTCAGCGCGAATCACTCATCGCCGGTGCCAACGCTGGATCCCGCCGTGCAGGTTTCATGCACCACCACTTTGCTCAATCCAGGCACCAGTGGTTTCATCCGGCGCCAGATCCAGCGCGCAAGGTTCTCGCTGGTCGGATTCTCCAGCCCCTCGATATCGTTCAGGTAGTGATGATCGAGCTGCTCGTAGACCGGCTGGAAAAGCGCCTTCAGATCGGCAAAATCCATCACCCAGCCCAGGATGGGGTCCGGCTCGCCGGACACATGCAACTCGATCCGGAACGAGTGCCCGTGCAGCCGTGCGCATTTATGACCCGCAGGCACGTTGGGCAGGCGGTGCGCCGCCTCGATATGGAAGATCTTGAAGATGTGCATGGATCACCGGACCGGAAGACAAAACAGGGCATGGGTGCGCCTACAGACGCCGCCCGCGAGATTTCCTATTCTAGCGGAGTGCACGGATGAGACCTGGCCAGGAAGGCCGTTTCACGACGACTTCTCAGATTCGCCACGCGGTATGTCAGCGCCGTGTCGTTTTCGTTTAGGGTTCGTCCCGCTGGCCGCAGCCCGGAGGCGCGGTCGATCATCCGTCACCAGAAGGCCCGCCATGGACATCACCGCGCCCGCCCCTCCACGCCGTCCGAACGAAACGAGTGAAGGACATGCGCCGGCGACGCCGATCCGGCGGGATACCTTGCTCGGCCTGCCGCTACGTCCGGTGGAACGCGCCATGGGGCGGCTGACCGACCTCGAACGGCAGATCCTGAACAGCATCATCCTCGGCAAGACCTGCGAGGCGATCGGCGAGGAACTGTCCCTCGATGTCGCGGCCGTCGAACGCCATCGCGAGGAAATCACCACGAAACTTCGTCCGGGACGCCCGGAACCGGTCTGACGCCACCAGGAATCAGGCAAAAAAAACCGCGCCGGGGCGCGGTTTTTCGTATCCGGTGCGACCGATGAACGGGAAATGGTGGCTAGAGGCGGGCTCGAACCGCCGACCTCAGCATTATGAGTGCCGCGCTCTGACCAGCTGAGCTACCTAGCCACAAAACCCTGGTCGTCATGAGCGGCAAGCCGCCCATGAAGGTCGCGCAGTGTAGTGGCCGCGGCGCCGTCGTTCAAGTAGCGCCTTGCTGTTGCTTCGCGCGCTGTGGTTGAATCGGTCCCGGAAACAACGCGCCGTGCGTCACCGCGCGGCGCGGTGACCTATGGCAGGAGGCGAGATGATCGACGCTGATGGCTACCGTCCCAATGTGGGCATCGTGCTGCTGAACGCGGACGGGCGCCTGTTCTGGGCGCGACGCGTCAATCGCGATGGCTGGCAGTTCCCGCAGGGCGGCATGCGTAGCGACGAAACTCCGCTCGAAGCGATGTATCGCGAACTCGAGGAAGAAACCGGGCTCGCCGCGCACCATGTCGAGGTGCTCGCCGCGACGCGCGGCTGGCTGCGATATCGCCTGCCCAACCGTTTCGTCCGCCGTCACCAGCGGCCCACCTGCATCGGCCAGAAACAGGTCTGGTTCCTGCTTCGCCTGATCGGCGGCGAGGATGCCTTATGCCTGGACGCCTGCGAGAAGCCCGAGTTCGACAGCTGGCGCTGGGTCGATTTCTGGTATCCGGCGAACCACGTCGTCACGTTCAAGCGCCAGGTCTATGAACGCGCCCTGCGCCAGTTCGCACCGACCGTGGAAAGCGTGTGTGCCGTGTCGGTCGGCTCCCTGCCCCGACCCGATCAGCCCGATGTTCCCGGCTGCGCTGCCTGAACGCAAAAAGATGCGGTGTTGACAATCGTTCGCATTCGTATTCGAATACGCACCATGTATATCTGCCTGTGCAATGCCGTCACCAACCACGACATCCGTCGCGCCGCGGCCGACGGGGTGCACGGTTTCGCGGAACTGCAAGCCCGCACGGGCTGTTCGGACTGCTGCGGCTGCTGCGAGCAGGAGGCACGCCAGTGCCTGAGCGATGCCGTCAACGAGGTTCATGCCTCCCTGGCCTTCGTCGCCACCGCCTGAGCGCGCCGTCGCCACGGCGACGTAAAGGCAAATTGTCCCCATTCTCGTTACGTCATGCGATTTCCCGCCTGCGTATAGTCGTGCCCTGAGTTCAGGGAGATACGCATATGAAAGGCGACGCAAAGGTCATCGAGTTCCTCAACAAGGTCCTCTACAACGAGCTGGCCGCGATCAACCAGTATTTCCTGCATTACCGCATGTTCAAGGACTGGGGCTACAACGAGCTGGCCAGCCATGAATACAAGGAATCGATCGAGGAAATGAAGCACGCCGATCACCTGATCGAGCGCATCCTTTTCCTCGACGGCCTGCCCAACCTCCAGCACCTGGGCAAGCTGCGTATCGGCGAGAACGTGGTCGAGGCCTTGCAGGGCGACCTGGACCTGGAAATGATCGCCACCAAGGACTTGCGTGAGGCCATCGTCCATAGCGAAGGCATCCATGATTTCGTCAGCCGCGACCTCTTCCGCAAGATCCTCTCCGAGGAAGAAGAGCATATCGACTGGCTGGAAACGCAGTTCAGCGTGATCAACGACATCGGCGCCGAGCGCTACATGCTCAGCAAGGTCGGCAAGATCGAAAGCTGAAGCAATGGCGGGCAAGCGCGGACTGGTTCCTTGACGCTCCGGTGAGGCGGGGGGTATACCTCCGGACCTTCACGAAGTCTGCACGGACCTTCCATGGCCTCCCGCCCACCGCCGCGATTCGTCGTGCGTTCGCTCGACGAACGTGGCGACAAACGTCGAATCGCCTGGCTGGCAGGGGCATGGCTCGTCAGTCTTTTCCTGGTCGCCCTGGTCAGCGCCTGGCTCGCCGGTCGCAGCACACCAGCCGCGACCGACCGTACCCAGATACGCACGCTGACCCGCCAGAACGACGAATTGCTGCAGCAGGTCGCGAACCTGCAGCGCTCCGAACAGGTCTCGAAAATCGCCGCCAACGAGCTGAAAAGTACGCTTGGCGAGCGCGAGGAGGAAATCAGTGGCCTGCGTACCGACCTCGCGTTCTATTCGCGCCTGGTCGGCGGCGGCGCCCAGCGCGAAGGCCTGAATGTGCAGGATGTACGCCTGACACCGGTCTCCGGCTCGCCGCAAGCCTGGAGCTTCGTCATCACCCTGACCCAGAACGCCAAGCGCGGCAGCGAGATCAAGGGCAAGGCCAGTGTCGCCGTCGAGGGGGTTCGCGGCGACAAGGTGGCCGTGCTCGATGGCGGCGCCCTGGGCGAAGCCCAATCCGGCGGCATCGATTTCTCCTTCAAGTATTTCGAACAGGTCCAGGGCACCCTGGTCCTGCCCGCGGACTTCAAACCGACACGCCTGCGTATCAGCATCGATACGGATGGCAGCGACGACACCAGCAGCACGGTCGCCTGGGCCGATGCGATCAAACCTTCGGGGGACACCCATGTTCAACAGCAGCAATAGCCGCAAGAACCGCCAGCCCAGCGGCCCGGCCGACACCAGTCTCATCGCGCGCGGGACGACGATCCGCGGCGATATCCGGTTTACCGGCACCTTGCACCTTGATGGGCAGGTCGAGGGTGCGGTGCTGGCCGACGCCGGCAGCAATGCCATCCTCACCGTCAGCGAAGTCGGCCGAGTTGTCGGCGACATCCGGGTGCCCCACGCCGTGATCGACGGTTCCGTGGTCGGTAATATCCATGTGACCGACCGCCTGGAGCTGGCCGCGCAGGCACGGATCCAGGGCGATATCAGCTATGCGGTGCTCGAAATGGCCGCGGGCGCCCAGGTGAACGGCAAGTTCTCGCACCAGGGTGGGACCGAGGCGCAGCGCCAGCTTGGCGCGCCCGAGGACGAGGCGTCGGTGGGCGCGCTGGCGGCCGAGGCTTGACCTTGGCCCAAACAGCGCCATTATGAGCGACATGAATACCGCCCTGCCCATGGCACCTGACTACCGCTCCGGCGGCGCGCCGCTCATCTTCACCGAGGCGGCCGCGCGCAAGGTGCAGGAGTTGATCGTCGAGGAAGGCAATCCCTCGCTGAAACTGCGCGTTTACATCAGCGGCGGCGGTTGCTCCGGCTTCCAGTACGGCTTCACCTTCGACGAGGAACAGGCCGAGGATGACCTCGCCGTCGATCGCGAAGGCGTGACCCTGGTCGTCGATCCGCTCTCGCTGCAGTACCTGACCGGCGCGGAAATCGATTATGCCGAGTCGTTCAGCGGTTCGCAGTTCGTGATCCGCAACCCGAACGCGAAGACCACCTGCGGCTGCGGTTCTTCCTTCACAACCTAAGATCTGGGGATACGGCGTCGTGCAGGTTCGGAACAGGGACGCCGCCGGCGTCGTGCGGCTCAACACCTTCGCCGGCATCCAGATCGATCGCATGTCCGAGCGGCGCGACGATCGCCTCTGGGTCGAGGAACTCGAGCGCTCCCCCGGCAGCCGTTTCCTCGCCCTCGACCAGGAAGACGCGATCTTCATCGACGCCGATCGCATGGCGCCGCACTGGATCGACGCGGAGATGCGCGCATTGCGCTACGGCGATGTCACCGCGAGCCTGCTCGGCATGGCGGGCGAAACCGCTTATTTCATGCTGGTCCTCGACGAGACACATACACAGGCGCTTGCCGCGCGAGCGGAAGTGAAGCGCACCACGCTGCGCGAGGCGGGCCTGGTTTTCGACGCCTTCGATGCCGGCCTGTATGCCTACGCCAAGGGACTCAGTCATTGGCAGCGCGAAACGCGCTATTGCGCCCGTTGCGCGTCGCCCCTGCAGCTGGTCGCCTCGGGCCACCGCGCGCAATGCACGAACGAAACCTGCGGACGCATGCACTTTCCGCGTACCGACGCGGCGATCATCGTCATCGTTGAGCACGAAGGTGCCTGCCTGCTTGGCCGCCAGCGCGGCTGGCCGAAAGGACGCTTTTCGACCCTGGCCGGTTTTATCGAACCGGGCGAGTCGCTCGAGGACGCGGTACGCCGTGAAGTCGCCGAGGAGGCAGGGGTCGAGGTCATCGAGGCGCATTACCATTCCTCGCAGCCGTGGCCACTGCCGGCCTCATTGATGGTTGGCTTCACCGCGACCGCGCGCTCACGCGACATCCGTTTTCGCGACCAGGAACTGGAAGAAGCGCGCTGGTTCACGCCCGCGGACATCGTCGAGGGCATCGCCGACGGCAGCCTGCTGGTCTCTTCGCCGCTGTCGGTGTCCTACCGCCTGCTCGAGCACTGGCTGGCCTTACGCGACATCGACCTGGGCAGCCTGCAGCCGCGCTGACACCTGGTCCGCCCAAGCCGCGCCGCTATCGCTACAATCGCGGCAACGCCACCAAAGTCCCCACTCATGGCCTTACGTCTGCTCGCTGTCCTGATCTCGCTGGCGCTGGTTTACACGGTGCCACAGCTCGCCCGTTGGCGGGACGACCGCTGGTTCCGCGCCTGGGTCGACCGGCTCGCGGAGACCTCCGGTGCCGGTCGTGTCACGATCGCCCTGCTCCTGCCCGTCGCGGTCTGCGCCGCGCTCGCCTCGATCTTCGCCGCCATGCCCCTGCTCGACCTCGCCTGGCTGATCCTCGCCGTGGTGGTGCTGGCCTATACGCTAGGCCCGCGCGAACTGGAGATGGATATCGACGGCATCCTCAAGGCGCCCGACAGCGTCAGCCGCGAAGCCGCCATCCAGGCCCTGCGCCAGGACGACCAGCCCCTGCCTTACCACGCACCGACCCTGGTCGAGGCGGCCATGCTCGCCGCCCTGCGACGCCGCTTCGGCGTGCTGTTCTGGTTCTTCCTGCTCGGACCCGCCGGCGCCCTGTTCTACCGCCTCGCCCAGACGCTCGGCCGCGATGCATCGATGGGCCTGGATGCAACTACCTCGACCGCCGCCCGCCGTTTCGCCGATGCCCTGGACTGGATACCGGCGCACCTGATGGTCTTCGCGATGGCCCTGGTCTCCGATTTCGACGCCGTGATCGGCGCCTGGCGCGAATGGCATCGCCGCTCGGGGCGCCCACTCAGCCGGCTCGACCCGGACTTCCTCGGTGCGGTCGCCCGCGCCGGCGTGGACGCCGATGTCGAGGCCGGCGATGGTTACGCACACGATGTCAGCGACCCGCTGGTTGAACTGGCCGACACGCGCCGCGTCGTATTCCGCGTACTGATCGTGTGGCTGGGCGTCGCCGCGGTGATCGTGGTCGCCGCCCTGCTCGCCTAGTCGGCTAGGCGGCGTCGCCGCGCAATTCACCCACCCGTTCCTGCAAGGTCATCGCGTCCGCCTGTGGCGCCGCAATGGGCTCGCCGCCGACCAGTTCGACGCGCGACCAGAAACGCCGTGGCAGGCGCATGCGATGCAGGGCCGAGTCGCGACGGCTGAAAATGCTGCCCCAAAGGCCCCGCAGGGCGAGTGGCACGACCTGCACCGGTCGCCGCGCCAGGATGCGATCGACGCCCGCACGAAACGGTGCGATGCGCCCGTCGGCGGTCAGGCCGCCTTCGGGAAAGATACAAACCAGCTCGCCGTTCGCCAGCGCCACATCGACCTCGTCGAAGGCCTTTTCCAGCAACGCTGCATCTTCCTTCTGCCCGGCGATCGGTATCGCCTTCGCCGTGCGGAAGACGAAGTTCAGCACCGGGATGGCGAAGATCTTGTGGTACATCACGAAGCGGATCGGCCGGCGTACGCTCGCCATCAGGATCAACGGATCCATGAAACTGACATGGTTGCAGACCAGCAAGGCCGGCCCTTCGCGCGGAATATGCTCCATGCCCTCGACGCGCACGCGGTACAACGTATGCACCAGCAGCCAGGTAATGAAGCGCATCACGAACTCGGGCACCAGGGTGAAGATATAGGTCGCCACGAAGATGTTGATGATGGCGACAGCGAGGAAAATCGCCGGCACGCCAAGGCCGAGCGCTGAGAGGCCAAGGCCGAAGCCCGAGGCGATGCAGATCAGCAAGGCATTGAGGATATTGTTGCCGGCAATGACGCGAGAGAGCTGGTCGCGACGCGCGCGGCTCTGCACGAAGGCGAACAGTGGCACCACGTAGAAGCCGGCGAAGACACCGATCATGGTCAGGTCGAAGGCAATCCGCCACGACCCCGCGGCATGCAGGAATCCGAGCCAGTCCAGGCCGGTCATTGTTGCCACGCCGGACCGGGCGAAGAACAGGTCGATGCCGAACACGGTCAGTCCAAAGGCGCCCATCGGCACCAGGCCGATCTCCACGCGTCGCGCCGACAGGCGCTCGCACAGCAGCGAACCGATGCCGGTGCCAAGCGAGAAAAGAGTGAGCACCAGGGTATTCACCGACCCGTCGCCGCCGAGGTTCACCCGCGTGTAATTCGGCAATTGCGCGATCAATACCGTGCCGAAGAACCAGAACCACGAAATGCCGAGCACGGCGTTGAACACCGACCTGTCCTCACGGGTAATGCGCAGGACACGCGCCGTTTCCGTGAACGGGTTCCAGTTGAAGACAAGGTCCGGCGCGGTCGCCGGTGCCGGCGGAATCGCGCGACAGGCCAGGTAACCGGCTATGGCAATGGCGATCGTTGCCGCCGAGGCGGCCCAGGGGCCGTAGCCCGGGATCAACATCAGCGAATTGCCGACGATCATCCCGATCAGCATGGCCAGCTGCGTGCCCGTCTCGACCAGGCCATTGCCACCGACCAGCTCACCCGGTTGCAGGGCCTGCGGCAGGATCGCGTACTTGATCGGACCGAACACGGTCGAATGCATGCCCATCAGGAACAGCACGACGAGTAGCAGCGATACATGATGTGTATGGAAGCCGATCGCGGCGAGCAGCATCGCGCCGATCTCGAACAGCTTTACGTAGCGGATGATCCGTGTTTTCTCGTACTTCTCCGCCAGTTGCCCGGCGGTCGCGGAAAACAGGAAGTACGGCAGGATGAACAATGCCGGCGCGAGGTTCGTGTAAAGCGACACTTGCGCCGTGCCCAACGACATCTGGAAGGCGACCAGCATGACCATCGCGTTACGGAAGGCGTTGTCGTTGAACGCGCCGAGCGCCTGCGTCCAGAAGAACGGGGCGAAGCGCCGGCTGCCGAGCAATGCGAACTGGCTCATGCGGAATCCAGGATAGGGGGCGCGCCTAGCCTAACGCGACCCGAGCCATGGGAGCCATCCGCTCATCGCCCGAACGCGCGATGGGCGATGTCGTGCCGGAAGAACATGCCGTCGAAATGGATATCGGCGATGGCCGCGTAGGCTTTTTCACGGGCGACGCCAAGGTCCGCGCCCAGCGCGCACACGGTAAGCACCCGGCCGCCCGCGGTAACCGGCTTGCCCGAGGCGTCGGCCGACGTGCCCGCATGGAAGACCTTGGCATCCGCGCCATGAAGGGTGTCGGCGCCGGTGATCGGATCGCCGCTGCGTACCTTGCCCGGATAACCGCCGGCGGCGAGCACCACGCCGATCGCCGGGCGTGGATCCCACTCGGCCGACACACGATCGAGCTTGCCATCGAGCGCAGCATCGACGAGGTCGACCAGGTCGGACGTCAGGCGGAGCATGATCGGCTGGGTTTCCGGATCGCCGAAGCGCACATTGAATTCGATGACTTTCGGCGCACCGTGCTTATCGATCATCAGGCCGGCATAGAGGAACCCGACAAACGTCGCGCCTTCGGCGGCCATGCCGGCCAGGGTCGGCTCGATCACTTCGCGCATCACGCGATCGCTGACTTCGGCTGTGACCACGGGTGCCGGCGAGTACGCGCCCATGCCGCCGGTGTTCGGTCCGAGGTCGCCATCGTCGCGGCGCTTGTGGTCCTGGCTGGTCGCCATGGGCAGGGCACGCTTGCCGTCGCTGATCACGATGAAGCTGGCTTCCTCGCCCTCGAGGAATTCCTCGATGACGACCCGCGACGAGGCATCGCCGAAGGCCTGCTGGCCGAGCATGTCCTCCAGCGCCGTTTCGGCTTCGGCCAGGTTCATGGCGACGACCACGCCCTTGCCGGCGGCAAGACCGTCAGCCTTGATCACGATCGGCGCGCCGTGTTCGCGCACATGCGCAAGCGCCGGCGCCAACTCGGTAAAGACCGCGTAATGGGCCGTGGGAATGCCGTGGCGCGCCAGGAAAGCCTTGGCGAAGGCCTTGCTGCCCTCCAGTTGCGCGGCGGCCGCGCGCGGGCCGAAGCAGCGCAGGCCCGCTTCGCTGAAGCGATCGACGACGCCAGCGACCAGGGGCACCTCGGGGCCGACCACGGTCAGGCCGACACCTTCGTCGCGGGCCAGCTTCAGCAGGCCATCGATATCGGTCGCCGCCACCGGCGCATTGCGCACGCCCGGTTCGTTGGCCGTGCCGGCGTTGCCGGGGGCGACGATGACTTCGTCGACGCGCGGCGACTGCCGCAGCTTCCATGCCAGCGCATGCTCGCGGCCACCGCCGCCGATAACCAGAACCTTCATGATGCCGCTCCACGATTGACCATGCGCCCCGGGCGCAGCGGCGCATTGTAGCGGTTACGGCGCCCGATGCCCGACCATCTCGAGCAGCAGCGCACGCGGCAACTTGCCGGTTTCGTTGCGTGGCAGCGCAGCGACCTTACGTAGCGGACGCGGCAGAAAAACCGGGTCCATGGCCAGGCGCAGCGTATCGAGGATCGCGTGTTCGTCCAGGTCCGGCGCGACGACCAGGGCCGCGATGCGGCGGACGCCGATCGCATCGCCGTCGTCGAGCTGGAAAACCACGCCGTCCAGGACGCCGGGAATTGCCAGCAGCCGGCGGTTGAGATCGCCGAGCGAGGCGCGCTTGCCAGCGATTTCCAGCAGGTCGGTGTTGCGGCCACGCAAGGTGAAACGGCGGCCGCTGTCGTGCAGGGTGACGATGTCGGCCAGGGCCATGGGCGAGGCCAATTGCGGCGCCTCGACCAGGGTGCCGTCCGGCTGGGGATGCAGGCGCACGCCGTCGTAAAGCAGCCAGTCCTCATCCGATGCCGTGCGCCGGCTGGCGAAGACGCAGGTTTCCGTGGAGCCGAAAACTTCGTAAAGCGGTGCGCCGAAGCGCGCCTCGGCGGCCCTCGCCAGCTCGAGCGGCATGGGCGCGGTCGCCGACACGAAGGCCACCAGCGGCGGCAGGTCGAGGTCGGCCTCGACCAGGGTACGCAGGTGCACCGGCGTGGTCACCAGCACGCGTGGCGCCGGTACCGCGGCCAGCGCGGCGGCGACATCGCCCGGAAAGAATGGGCGACCCGCATGCACCGAGACATGGCCAAGCAGGGGCATCAGCACCGACATCTCCATGCCATACATGTGTTGCGGCGGCACGGTGGCGACGATATGGAAGCCTTCGCCCACGACGGCACGCAACATGTCGTAGTTGCCGCGGTTGCTGGCGTGGAAACTGCCCCAGGTCTTGATATTCGGCTTCGGCAGCCCGGTCGATCCGGAGGTATAACCGATCGCGGCCACATGGTCGGCGCGGATCGCTGGCACCGGCAAGGATGCCGGCGCGACGGCGCCGGTATCCAGGTCAGGCATACGCACGTAGCCGGCCGGTGCCGGCTCGAGCCGTTGCTCGCCCAACGCATAGCAACCGGGATGTGAAGCCATCACCTCGTCGACGGCCTGTCGCGCGCGCGATGGCGGCAGCAGGTTGGTCTGGCCACGCAGGATGATCGCGCAGAAGGCGACGAGGAACGCATAGCGGTCCTCGCACAGATTGACCGCGCTGTCGGCGGACGGCAGCGCGCCGGCGACATGACGCACGTGCTCGAGGAACGTCGCCGCGCTGACGGGCTGGCCGTCGCGCCAGGCCACCGTACGTGACGCATCATCGGCCACCAGCAGCGGCAATCGCGGCGCGGCGGTGCTGGCGAGTTCCTGGACAGTGGACACCTATGCCTCTCCGGATTCAGGCGCGGATGATCGCGCCGCTGATCGCGTCGCGAATCGTGGTGGGCTGGGCCAGTTCGCCCACAGCGGCGTCGAGCACCCCGTCGAGCGCGTCGCCGAACCAGCGCTCGACACTGGCGACATCGCGTGCCGGCGGATGACCGTGGGGATTGGCACTGGTCGAGACCAGGGCACCGCCGAAGGCGCGGCACAGGGCCACGGCAGGCGGATGATCGGTCACCCGCAGGGCGATGCCCGCATGCGATCCGGTCACCCACGGCGGCACGCTGGCACTGCGCGGGAAAATCCACGTATGCGGGCCCGGCCAGGTGGCGCGTACGTCATCCAGCACCCGGCGCGACACCGCGGTGTGATCGATAAACGGCTCGACCTGGGCGAAATCGGCGGCAATCAGCAGCACGCCCTCGCTCGCCGGCCGCCGCTTCAGCTCGAACAACCGGGTAAAGGCCGCCGCATTGCGCGGGTCGCAGCCCAGGCCGAATACTGCTTCGGTCGGGTAGGCGAGCACGCCGCCGCGCTTCAGCAGCGCGGCGGCGGCCTGCACCTCGGCGAGCGCGAAGCGTTGCATGGTCAGCCGCTACCGGTCTTTGCCGTCTTCGCGACGGCGACCTTCTTGACCGCCGCCTTCTTCGTCGCGGTCTTTTTCACCGCGGCCTTCTTGGTAGCCGTCTTCTTTACCGCCGTTTTCTTCACGGCGGCCTTTTTAGCCGGCGCCTTTACGGCGGCCTTCTTGACCGCGGTCTTCTTGACCGCGGTCTTCTTCGCCGCGCCCTTCTTGACCGCCTTGCCGCCACGGCCCTTCTTCACCGGCGCCGCGGCGAGCAGTTCGATGCATTCCGCTTCGGTCATCGACTTCGGTTCGCGATCCTTCGGAATCCGCGCATTCTTCTCGCCGTCGGTGATGTACGGGCCGTAGCGGCCGTTCAGTACCTGCACGCCGTTGCCGAAATCGGTGATCAGCCGGTTGGCGATCGCCTCGAGCTTTTCCTGCACCAGCTGCAGCGCGCGCGGCAGCTCGATGACGTACGGGTCATCTTCGGGCTTGAGCGAGGCATAGGTATCGCCCTGCTTCACGAAGGGACCGAAACGGCCGACGCCGACCGTAACGTCTTCGCCGGCGGGCGACTGGCCGAGGTTACGCGGCAGCTTGAACAGCTCCATCGCCTCGGGCAACGTGATCGTGTGCATGCTCTGGCCGGGACGCAGGCTGGCGTAGGTCGGCTTGGCCTCGTCGTCCTTCGTGCCGATCTGCGCGTAGGCGCCATAGCGGCCCAGGCGCACGGAGACCGGTTTGCCGCTCTTCGGATCGGCGCCGAGTTCGCGCGCGCCGGTCGCCTCGTTGCGGTCGACGCTTTCGGTCTTGTCGTCGACCAGGGTCTTGAACGGTTGCCAGAAACGCTCGAGCAGCGGCACCCACTTTTCTTCGCCACGACTCACCGCGTCCAGCTCGTCCTCGAGCTTGGCGGTAAAGTCGTAATCGACGTAACGGGTGAAGTGGCCGGAGAGGAAATTGCTTACCGCGCGGCCGACGTCCGTCGGCTTGAAGCGCCGGCTGTCGAGCAGAACGTATTCGCGGCTGAGCAAGACCTGGATGATGCTGGCATACGTCGAGGGACGGCCGATACCGTATTCCTCGAGCGTCTTGACCAGGCTCGCTTCGGAGAAGCGCGGCGGTGGCTCGGTGAAATGCTGGTCGGCGGCGATCTCGGTCAGCGCGACGACGTCGCCCTGGACCAGACGCGGCAGACGACGCTGTTCCTCGTCATCCTCGGTCTTCTGGTCGCGGCCTTCCTCGTACACGGCGAGGAAGCCCGGATCGACCACCGTGGTGCCGGTGGAACGGAACGAGGAGTCGCGCAGGGCGAACTCGACGGACACGGTATTGAGCGTCGCGTGGATCATCTGGCAGGCGACGGTGCGCTTCCAGATCAGCTCGTAGAGCTTGCGCTGGTCGTCGCTCAGGAACGAGGCGATGCTGCGCGGCAGGCGCATCGCCGAGGTCGGGCGCACCGCCTCATGCGCTTCCTGCGCATTCTTCGACTTCGTCTTGTAGACCTGCGGGCCGTCCGGGAGGGCCTTGGTGCCGTACTCACTGGCGATCAGTTCGCGCAACTCCGTGATGGCGTCGTTCGAGATCGTCGTGGCATCGGTACGCATGTACGTGATCAGGCCAACGTTGCCCTCGTCGCCGATCGACACGCCTTCGTACAGCCCCTGCGCCACGCGCATGGTGCGGCTGGTCGAGAAGCCGAGCTTGCGCGCGGCCTCCTGTTGCAGGGTCGAGGTGGTGAACGGCGGCGCGGGACGGCGCTTGCGCTCGCGGCTGGTGACTTCACTGACGGTCAGGCGACCCGAGGCGGCTTCGGCCAGCGAGGCACGCGCGGCCATCGCATCGGTTTCATTGGTCAGGTCGAACTGCTCGAACTTCTTGCCGTGCAGCTTGGTCAGGCGCGCGGTGAAGGCGCCCTCAGGATGCGCCAGGGCGGCTTCGATGGACCAGTACTCGCGTGCGCGGAACGCCTCGATCTCTTCCTCGCGCTCGACGATCATGCGCAGGGCGGGTGACTGCACGCGGCCAGCGGACAAACCACGCTGCACCTTCCGCCAGAGCACCGGCGAGAGATTGAAGCCGACCAGATAATCCAGCGCGCGGCGCGCCTGCTGCGCGTCGACCATGTCGTGGGACAGCTCGCGCGGGTTGGCCACCGCTTCCTTGATCGCCTTGGGGGTGATCTCGCTGAAGACCACGCGATGGACCGTCTTGCCCTCGAGCAGGCCGCGCTCCTTCAGGATCTCGCTGATGTGCCAGGAGATCGCCTCACCCTCGCGATCCAAGTCGGTCGCGAGATAAATGGAGGTAGCCACCTTGGCCGCCTTGGCGATCGCATCGACATGCTTCTCGTTGCGCTCGATGACCTCGTAGGCCATGGCGAAGCTGTTGGCCGGGTCGACCGCGCCCTCCTTCGGCCTGAGGTCGCGGACGTGACCATAGGACGCCAATACCTGGAAATCGGTGCCCAGGTATTTGTTGATCGTCTTGGCCTTGGCCGGCGATTCGACGATGAGAAGGTTTTTTGCCATGGACAGAAGGTTTCCGGATCGCGCACGCGCGCGTATGTGTATATCTAGTGGGACCACACTCGCCCGACCACTGTCAAGCGGATGCATCGGGCAGGCGTTGGTACCGGTTGCCGGGCAAGCCGGCGACCACGCCTTCCAGTTCGAGCATCAGCAACATGGAGGAGAGGGCGGCGGCCCGGAGGCCGCTGCGGACGACAAGCTCGTCCAGCGCGGCGGGATCGTAACCCATGGCGTCGAGCAAGCGGCGATATTCCGGGTCCGAGCGCCAGGCCGGTTCAGCCGGGACGCCCGGCCGGGGCCGGTCGGCGGGCTCCGCGGCGAGGCGGGCGGCCAGTTCGTTGCCCAGTTCCCGGGCCGCCGGAGCCAGGGCCCTGACAATCTCATCCGGCCCCTGGACCAGGCGGGCACCGTCCCCGATCAGTTCATGGCAGCCGGCGGCCAGCGGATTGTGGATCGATCCGGGAAGGGCAAAGACCTCCCGCCCCTGCTCGCCGGCAAGCCTGGCCGTGATCAGCGACCCGGAGCGTTTTCCGGCCTCAACGACCAGGGTCCCAAGGGCCAGGCCGGCAATGATGCGGTTCCGACGCGGGAAATGGTCGGGACGCGCTGGGGTGCCCGGAGGGTATTCGCTGACGATGGCACCGGCTGCGGCGATCCGCCGGGCCAGCGCCAGGTGCTTTTGCGGGTAGACCCGGTCCGGCCCGGTGCCGATGACCGCAACCGTGGCTCCACCGGCGTCGAGCGCCGCCTCGTGGGCCGCGCCATCGATGCCATCGGCCATGCCGCTGGTGACCAGCAGGCCGGCTTCGGTCAGGGCCGCCGAAAATTCCCGGGCATTGGCCAGGCCGACCGGGCCGGCGCTGCGCGAACCGACGATCGCCACCTGCGGCCGCAGCAGAAGGCCGGCGTCACCGACGACAAAGAGCGCGGCAGGCGGCTGCGGAATGGCCTCGAGCTGGGGAGGAAAGTCCTCTTCCGTACAACAGAGCAGGCGATGGTCCGACAGGCCCAGCCAGGCAAGGTCCGCCGCCAGCAAGACTTCGTCGGGTTGCGCCAGCCAGGCCCGCGCGGCCTCGTCGAGCGACGATGCGCGACGCAGCAGGCGCGCCAGTGCGGCCGTGGCATCGCGGGTTTCCACCAGCAATTCGCGCAGGCGCGCCGCCGCGAACTGCGGCGTTCGCAACAGGATCAACCAGGCTCGAAGCTCTTCCGGGGCATGCATGCGCGCAGTCTTCGTTATTCCAGTGGGACGGGACGTGAGTGCCCGCATCGGCCTGGGGTAGGCCTCGGCTTGTATCGCGGGCTTATATCGCAGTGTCTCAAACGAGAGCGGCCCGGGGGTGGGGATCGGACTGATCCCCACCCCCGGGCCGCGACCGACGACCGGTTATTCCGGTGCGACCAGCTTGTCGCCGACGTGGATCGGGCGCAGCCCGTCCATGACGAGGCCATAGCTGACCTTGTCGAAGGTACGGAAGATCATCACGTGGCCGGCATATTCATCGGGCAGCGTGACCTTCTTGCCGAAGCTGCGGTTCGTGCTGTTGCTGATCACGTCGTCGTTGATCGTCTCGCCCGGATTCATGATGGTCAGGGTCGTGCCGTTATCCACGCCATCGCTCGCACCGACCGACAAAGCCACCACCTGGCGGCTGCCGACGGCGTCGTGGGCATCGTTGAAGGCGATCACACGGCCATTGGCCGGCACCGTTTTCGGCGCATGCGGGTAGTAATACGCATCGTAGGGCTGGTCATCGACCGGCATCAGGCGATCGCCGGCGCGGATCTCCAGGGTCGAGTCGGTCAGCAGCAGCGAGGCCGGATCGCCGGCACGCAACACCTCGGCGGTACCGATGACGGTGACTTCGACACCGAGATCGTCGCCGCGGCCGTAATGGCCGTCGTCGCGGAAGTTCTCTTTCCACGGGCCATTGATCATCGCGACATTGCTGTCCAGGTCATGGCCGACCAACGGACCCCGGTCGATATTGCCGTTGTCCTCGTAGCCGCGGAAGACGTGACTGGGGCGAACCACCGCCCAGCGACCGCTCGCCCCGGCGTCGAGGCCGCGGACGTAGATCTTCTGGCCGGGCGTGCCGCGCAGCTGGCCTTCTTCCAGGCCAACGACGTACGGCGCCGCGGAGACGGCGTTCGAATCCATCACCCGCATGTCCTTGAGGAACATGCGC
Organism: Luteibacter sp.; assembly: GCA_036009745.1. Lineage (GTDB taxonomy): Bacteria > Pseudomonadota > Gammaproteobacteria > Xanthomonadales > Rhodanobacteraceae > Luteibacter. The sequence continues at coordinate 26,757 of DASYLE010000232.1, forward strand.
AATTCGTTCAGTGGGATCGCGGTGATCGCCTCGCCTTCCTCGCGGACACGGGGCTCGAGACCCAGATGGGCACCGCCCTGCATCGACAGGTTGAGTACGTCGCCAGGGTAGATCTTGTGCGGGTTCTGCACCTGCGGGTTGGCCTGCCAGATCTCGGGCCAGAGCCACGGCTTGCTCAGGAATTTGGCCGAGATGCCCCAAAGGGTATCGCCCTTGCGGACGGTGTAGGTGTCCGGATGGTCGGCACGTAACTGAGCCGCGGCCGCGTAAACGGCCACAGTGAAGAACATGCCGCCAAGCAGCATGGCGAACTTCTTGATCATGGCGGGTTTTCCCCCTTCCCCGGTGCTTGCGCGAGTGTAGCGGAATCGTTAAGGCACACAATCCCTCTGTTGTTAGCCGCCAGATCGGGCGCGGCGTACAATCGGTTGCCATCCTACCGGGTCCCGGGACTTTAATTTCGCCGATTTGCCCGCAATTCCGCGGGTTAGCGGTAACGAATCCGAACCCGCATCAACGTTTCAGGTCAGCAGCCGTGTCCGTACTAACGATCATCGAATTCCCCGACCCGCGCCTGCGCACCGTTGCGCAGCCGGTCACCGTGTTCGACGAAAAACTGAAAGCCTTCGTCGAGGACATGTTCGAAACCATGTATTCGGCCAACGGCGTCGGCCTGGCCGCCACCCAGGTCAATGTCCATGAGCGCGTCCTGGTCGCCGACATGAGCGACGAGCGCAACCAGCCGCTGGCCCTTGTCAACCCGGAAATCCTGGAGAAGGACGGCGCCCAGGTTTACCAGGAAGGCTGCCTGTCCTTCCCCGGCATCTATGCCGACGTAACCCGCGCGCTCTCGGTCAAGGTTCGCGCGCAGGACGTCACCGGCAAGGAAATCGTCGTCGAGGCCGAAGGCCCGCTGGCGGTCTGCATCCAGCATGAAATGGATCACCTGGCCGGCAAGGTCTTCGTCGATCACCTTTCCGCGCTCAAGCGCAACATGCTGCTGAAGCGGCTGGAGAAACAGCGTCGCCAGGCCGCCACGGCCTGATGACCCAGCCTCCCCTGCGCGTGGTGTTCGCCGGAACGCCGGAATTCGCCGTACCCTGCCTCGAAGCCTGCCGCGCCAGCGGCGCTGACGTCGTCGCCGTCTATACCCAACCTGATCGACCAGCCGGCCGCGGACGCAAGCTGGCGGCAAGCCCGGTCAAGGAAGCAGCGCTTGCCGCGGGCATTCCAGTCGAGCAACCCATATCGTTCAAGGCGTCCGAGGATCGCGAACGCCTGGCCGCCTGTGCGCCGGACCTGCTGATCGTGGTCGCCTACGGCCTGATCCTGCCGCGCAAAGTACTGGCGATCCCGCGGCTCGGTTGCTGGAATGTGCATGCCTCACTGCTGCCGCGCTGGCGCGGTGCCGCACCGATCCAGCGTGCGATCCTGGCCGGCGACGCGGAAAGCGGCGTCGACCTGATGCAGATGGAGGCCGGCCTGGATACCGGCCCGGTACTGATCGAAAAGCGCACGCCGATTGGCGCGGACGACACCGGCGGCAGCCTGCATGACCGCCTTTCGGCCCTGGGTGCCGAAGCGCTCGCCGAAGGCCTCGCGCGCGCACAGGCCGGCGACATCCCCGCCCCGACGCCGCAGGCCGGGAACGGCGTGATGTATGCGCACAAGCTGGAAAAGAGTGAGGCCGTCCTCGACTTCCAGCTCCCGGCGATCGAACTCGAGCGCAAGGTACGCGCCTTCAATCCCTGGCCGGTAGCCGAGGCGGTGATCGCCGGCGAAAGGCTGCGTGTATGGGGTGCGATCGCGATCGCCACGGATCGACCCGGCATTCCCGGCGAAGTCGTCGCGGCCGGTCGCGAAGGCATTGAACTGGCCTGTGCCGACGGCTCGCTGCGCATTATCGAACTGCAGCGTGCCGGCGGAAGGCGACAGACCGCCGCCGATTACCTCAATGCGCGTCCGGAACTGCGGACGCGCCGATGAACGACACCCGCGCCCTTGCCGCGGCGGCGCTCGCCGACATCGCCCTGCGCGGTCAATCCTTGCGCGAAGCGGTCGACCGGACACTGCCGAAGATCGGCGATCCGCGCGACCGTGCCCTGTTCACCGCCCTGCTCAACGAGGGCGCGCGCTGGTGGCCACGCTACGACGTGGCCGTCGACCGTTTGCTGGACAAGCCCCTGCGCAAGCAGGAGCCGGCAATCCACGCCCTGCTGGTGCTCGGACTTATCCAGATCGAAGTCCTCGAAATGCCTGGTTATGCCGCGGTGGCCGCCACCGTCGAGGCGGCCCGCGCGTTGCGCCGGCCGCGGCACGCCGGCCTGGTCAACGCGATCCTTCGCCGCTGGCAGCGCGAACGCGAAAGCCTGCTTGCCGCGCTCGATGCGGAACCGGCGACCCGGCACGCGCATCCGGCGTGGCTGGCTGAAGCGATCACCGCCGACTGGCCGGAACAGGCCGCTGACATCTTCGTGGTCGACAACCAGGAACCGCCGCTGATGCTTCGCGCCAACCGGCGCCGGACGACGCGTGCCGCCCTGGTCGCCCGCCTCGAAGCGGCGGGCCAGCCGGCCGCAGCGCACCCATGGCTGGTCGATGCCATCGTGCTGCCGCATAGCACCGACGTCACCCGCCTGCCCGGCTTTCGCGAAGGCCATTTCGCCGTCCAGGACGGGTCGGCCCAGATCGCCGTCGACCTGCTCGATGTCAGGGACGGACAACGGGTCCTCGATGCCTGTGCCGCACCCGGCGGGAAGGCCTGCCATCTGCTCGAGCGCGCCGATATCGCGCTGGTCGCCGTGGAGTCCGACGCCCATCGCGTGCCACGAATCCGGCAAAACCTGGAGCGCCTGGGCCTCGCCGCCACCCTCGTCACCGGCGATGCCGGCGACCCGTCGGCCTGGTGGGACGGCAAGCCGTTCGATCGCATCCTGATCGACGCACCCTGCTCGGCCACCGGCGTGATGCGTCGGCGACCGGATGTGCGACTGCACCGCCGCGCCGACGACATCGGCACACTGGGCGCGCAGCAGCGACGGATCGTCGAGGCACTCTGGCCTCTTCTCGCACCCGGCGGTCGCCTGGTCTACGTCACCTGTTCCCTGCTCCGCGCGGAGAATGCCGGCATCGTGGCTGCCTTCGCCCGGGCCCACGACGATGCCAACCTGGTGCCCATCGCGCTGCCCGACGGCCAGTCGGCCGGCACGGGCTGGCAGGTCCTGCCGGGGGACGGCGATCTGGACGGCATGTACTACGCTATCGTCGCGAAAAAGGACGACAGCGCCATGTACCATGTGCCGATTGAAGAACCCGCCCAGCCAGCATGAAGCCAAATACCAAGCCGTCGCGTGTGCAGATCATCGGTCGCGACAACGGCGCGGGATTGACCTGCGACCTAGAGTTGCTGGCCGACGCCTTGCGTCGCGCGGGCGCCGAGGTCACGGTCAAGGGGCTACCCCATCGCGGACGTTTCGCCGCTTGGCTGACGACGCAGTACCTGCGATTCGCCAAGCCGGCCTTTGACGTCAACATCATGATCGAAAGGATTCGCGCCGAATTTGCCGGCGCGGCCCGGATCAACGTGCTGGTGCCGAACCCGGAATGGTTCGATGCTGCCTCGGCCGGGCATGAAGACGTGATCGCCCGGGTCTGGGTCAAGACCCACCACGCGATCAAGCCATTCGAATCCCATGGCCTGCCCGCATCCTTCATCGGTTTCACCAGCACCGATCGGCGCCTGCCCGACGTGCCGAAAGAGCGGTCGTTCTTCCACGGCCCGGGGCGCAGCGGCGCCAAGGGCACATTGGCCTTGCTGGCGCTGTGGGCGAAACATCCCGAATGGCCGCGGCTGACCATCGTCTGGCGACGCAAGCGGGTCGATCTCGGCACGATCCCGGCCAATGTCACGGTGATGCGCGAACGCCTCGACGAAGCCACGTACCGGCGCCTGCAGAACACCTACACGTTTCACCTCTGCCCTTCGCAGACCGAGGGCTGGGGCCATTACATCGCCGAGGCGATGAGCGTGGGCGCGGTGGTCGTGACCGTGGACGCCGAGCCGATGAACGAACTGGTGTCTCCGGACCGCGGCGTGCTGGTCGACGCACGGCCTGCCGGCACCCAGCACCTGGCCACCCTCTACGACTTCGACGAAGCATCGATGCGCCAGGGCATCGAACGATGCATCGCGATGTCCGATGAGGAATGCGCACGCCTCAGCGGCGCGGCGCGTGCCTGGTACGAGACCAACCACGCCGAGTTTCCACAACGGGTGGCCGCAGCGCTCGCCGCGACGGTGGAAACGGCGGCTTAAGCGGGAACGGGTTCGAGCACGCGCAAGTCCGGCGGAGGCGTCACGAATTCCTCCAGGTGCCCACCAAGCCCCACCTCGCAGCGGATCAGATGCCGGCGACGGGTATCCTCCAGCACCAGATCGTTGGGATTGCCGACCACATGCTTGCGCGAGGGATGGTAGAGGTGCACCGCCTGCGCGCTGAAACGGATATCACGCCGTAGCAGGCCGGCATTGAAGGCACGGGCGGCCAGCTCCGTGTCTTCACGTCCCCAGCCGGTCATCGCCTCATTGAAGCCATTGAGGCTGATCAGGTCCTCGCGCCAGAATCCCATATTGCAGCTCTTGATCCCCCGCCGACGCGTCGATGGACGTCCATAGGCATGCGCCAGCAACGGAAACCGCACGGTATGCCGGCGGCGTTCGATGCCGCGGGTGAAAAACCCCAGGTCCAGCGTCCCGGTGGACAACATGCGCTCGGTGCTCGCCTGGTCGGTGAGCACGCGTGAACCCTGGGCAAAGCATCCTTTTCGAGCGAAAACATGATGATCGGCAACCAGGCGCCGGTCGGCGACCATGTCGCCGTCGAGCAGGATCACATAGTCGCCCACGGCTGCAGCGATAGCGCGATTGCGTGCACGGCTCATCCGCGCGCCATCATCTTCCTGCCATAAATGGACGAGGCGGACCGGATAGTCGACCGCGATACGCTCGAGCAGGGCGCGCGTCTCCGGACGCGAACCATCGTCGGTGACGATCACCTCCAGCGGCAGCACGGTCTGGCGCGCGAGCGCGCGCAGCACGAGCTCGAGTGCGGCTGGCCAGTTGTAGGTGATGACGGCGACGCTGATACGCATGGATCAGATCCGGACCGGACGGAGGCACAAGGGATTTCGCTTGCGGCGGACATCCACGGGGTGTGACTCGGTCATCCCCTGTTTCGCCTGCCGTGGATAAGGATACTAAGGGCGCGCTCCCATTTCCTCCACAGGGAAATCCGCCGCATCATGGTCAGCGCGGCGTAGCGCTTCGTTTCAGCCCAGGGCGGGTTCGGCTTGGTCTTGTATTCGAGCTTGGCGAACTCGACGCACTCAGGCCCCAGCCCGACCACCCCGGCATAGTGACGGATCAGGGCACTGGAATAGAGTTTGTTGATGTATTCCGCCCGCGGCGTCCGGTTCGACCACCAGCCGTTGTTGCCATGGATCCGGTAGCGCACCGCCCCGGTCGGCAGGTAGTACTTGCGCGCCCCGAGCACGCTGCAGCCGAAGACCAGGCAATTGTCCGCCGACAGGCGCCAGGTCTTGCGGAAGGTCTCCGGCAGGTCCAGCGAGCGACGCGCCCAGATCGCCCGCATCGATAGCGCCGAGGTCGGCGCGCCATACCAGTGGACCAGCATATAGGTGCTGATCGCCGTATAGCCGAGGTCCACCTCGCGGTCATGGAAGCCCATGACCCGATCCTCGTTGCCGAACAGATGGATATCGGAAAAGACGAAGTCGACGTCGGCGCGCGCGTCGTAGAGCTCGCCGATGCGGGCCAGATAATCCGGTTCCCACAAGTCGTCGGCGTCGAGGAAGCAGATGACCTCGCCGGTGGCCGAGGCGACGCCGCGGACAAAGGCGCCCAGCTGCCCCTCATTGGCGCCGAAAGACAGGGTTACCCGGCCGTCATTCGCGTAGCGTTCGCGGAGCAGGTCCGGCGAGCCATCCGTGGATCCGTCGTCGACCACGATGACCTGGGCGGCGGCGCGCGTCTGCGCCAGCACGCTTTCGATCGCCTCGACGACGAAGGCGCGGTAGTTGTAGCTGGTAATGACGACCGAGAAGGTGACCGCACCACTCATGCCTCGACCCCATCCTTGAGCAGGGCACGGAAGTAGGCGATCGTTTCCTTCAACCCATCTTCCAGCGAGACCTTCGGCTCCCACCCGAGCTTTTCCTTCGCCAGGGAGATATCCGGCTGGCGCTGGCGCGGATCGTCCGCCGGTAGCGGCCGGAACACCAGCTTCGAGCGGCCACCGACCAGGGCGATCACCTTCTCGGCCAGCTCGATCATGGTGTGCTCGACCGGGTTACCGATATTGACCGGGCCGGTGAAGCCTTCGCCACTTTCCATCATCCGCGCCATCACGTCGATCAGGTCGTCCACATAGCAGAAGCTGCGCGTCTGGCTGCCATCGCCATAGATGGTGATGTCCTCGCCGCGCAGGGCCTGCACGATGAAGTTGCTGACCACGCGGCCATCGTTCGGATGCATGCGCGGGCCGTAGGTGTTGAAGATGCGCACGACCTTGATGTCCAGCGCGTGCTGCCGGTAGTAATCGAAGAACAGGGTTTCGGCGCAGCGCTTGCCTTCGTCGTAGCAGGAGCGGATGCCGATCGGATTGACCTTGCCCCAGTAGCTCTCCTGCTGCGGATGGACCTCCGGATCGCCATAGACCTCACTGGTGGAGGCCTGCAGGATACGCGCGCGCAGGCGCTTGGCCAGGCCGAGCATGTTGATCGCGCCATGCACGCTGGTCTTGGTCGTCTGCACCGGGTCGTGCTGGTAATGCACCGGCGAAGCCGGACATGCCAGGTTGAAGATGCGGTCGACCTCCACGTAGAGCGGAAAGGTCACATCGTGCCGCATCAGTTCGAAGTAAGGATTGCCGAACAGGTGCTCGACGTTGCGCTTGCTGCCGGTAAAGAAATTGTCCAGGCAAAGCACATCGTGACCGTCGCGCAGCAACCGGTCGCAAAGATGTGAGCCGAGAAAGCCGGCGCCGCCGGTGACCAGGATTCGTTTCATGCGGTTTTCATCGTGGGTCGGCGTGTGACGGCCGGAAAGAAGGGATCAACGGTACTTCCTGCCGCGCCGCTTGATCGACAGGGCACGCTCCAGTTTCTTGTACCAGGGGCCGGGCCTCAACTGGACCAGCTTGGCATAACGCAGGGTATCGTCCCATGTCGGCTCGATCTTCAGCAGGTATTCCTGCTTGGCCAGGTCGGCGAAGCGATCGGCGAAGCCGACCCTGTTCGCGTAAAACTGGATCAGGCAGCGGATATGCAGGGCATTGAGGAATTCCCGCTCCGGCGTCCGGTTGGCGTGCCAGCCATTGGCGCCATGCACGCGGTAGTGCACCGAGCCGGTGGGCAGGAAGTACTTGCGCGCGCCCAGCACGCTGGCGCCGAGCACCAGGCAATTATCCGCGCACAGGTGCCACAGGCGAAGCATGTCCGCCGGCATGTCCAGCGCCATGCCCGCCCAGCGGCGGCGCATCGACAGGGCCGAGGTCGGCGCGCCATACCAGTGGTGCATCATGACCGTGACGATCATGGTGATGCCGAGGTCGACCGGGCGGTTGGCGTAGGCCTGGCGACCCTGCTCGTTGCCGAACAACTCGAGGTCGGAGAAAACGAAGTCGACGTCTGGCCTGGAATCGTAGAGTTCGCCGATTTTCGCCAGGTAATCCGGGCTCCAGCGGTCGTCGGCGTCCAGGTAGCAGATCACGTCCGCCGTGCAGGGCGCCGTGCCCCGGATGAAAGCGGCCAGCTGCCCGCCGTTTTCCGTCAACAGCAGGACAACCCTCGGGTCGTTGCCATAGCGCTCGGTGAGCAGGGCTGGCGACCCGTCGGTCGAGCCGTCATCGACGACCACCACCCGCTCAGGCGGGCGCGTCTGCGCCAGCGCCCCGTCGATCGCCTCGGTGACGAACCGGCCATAGTTGTAATTGGTGATGACGACGTCGAACGTCGTTCTTGCGCTGGCCATGACCATCCCGGATGTACTGAATATATGCCCGACATCCGGTCAGGAGCTTGTGGCGGAAGGATACAGGGTCCGCCATAACGAAAATACGCCTGCAAGTGCCGAATGGCAGAGCCTGTCACGGCAACTACCGGGCCATGGCCATCGATTCGGGTAAACTTCGCCGATGCCGACGCTTCCCTTTTCCCTTGTGGTGATTACCCATAACGAGGCAGCGAATATCGCCCGCTGCCTGGACAGCGTGCCGTTCGCCGCCGAGAAG